>RFVC01000052.1 GCA_009922595.1 Gammaproteobacteria bacterium
TCGAAAAGCGATCGCTAGCGTCAGGATCATGAATCAAAGGCTAAGGAATGTGGTTTTACTAGCCTAGCCAAAATTCAAAACTGAACTATATTGATCTGAAATGATGGGAGTGATGAAAGAGTTTGAAACTTAGGATGTTTGGAAGAGGTCGACTTACTTATCTGCGCAAATTTATGAGGAATTTATTGGCTTCAAGGATCTCGGATATGAGGACCAGATAAGACAAGCCGGATTATTCATTTTCTCAACTATTGCTGAAGAGTATGAAAGAGAGAATTTCAAACAATTTTCTTACTTTCAAAAATTGCTAAAGGTTCAGCAGGTTTGTTGCGGTCCCAAATCCAAATAGGAATAAAAATAGGCTATCTTTAAATAAGGGGGGGGGTAGAGCGTGGATTAAAGAAACAAAAATAGTATCTAGGATGCTCTTTACATTAATTAACTCAATCAAGAATAGGATCATGGAAAGTAAAAATTAGCAATTCATGTAGCTTTGATCCTTGATCCTGTACCTATCTATTATTCTTTTTGTAAAATCTTTCCGACATTTTTTCCCACATTTCCATGTTGCGCTTACTCATTTCGGTAAAGGCCTTCATAGGAGAGTTTTCCATCATACCGGTGAAACCTTCCCTAAACTGCTCTTGCTGATGCTGGAAAAAGGACATGCTCTGGTCTATGAACTCGGCAAAGGACTGGTGGGGAACCTGGCCGTAGTAGCGGATAAAAGTTTTTAGGTTCTCAGTGGTGAACAGGGGATTTTTTTCTGACTCCTGCTCAATGATTAACTGCAGGAGCACGCTACGGGTGACATCCTTACCGGTCTTGCTGTCCAGCACCACAAAGGATTCACCCTCGACAATCATGTCGCGGATGTCTTCTACCTTGATGTACTTGCTGTACTGCGTGTCGTAGATGCGACGATTGGGGTATTTCTTGATTACCCTGACGTCATCTTCCAGTTTTGTAGCCACCCCGTACCCCTTTATTCACTAGTTATGTCGTAAAGTTGTTTTTCTTTTCAACTTTCCCTGTTCCTTTGATCCTCGATCCTGCGCCAATCGATCTATTGATCAAGACCACCCATGCACAAATACTTGATCTCGAGGTAATCCTCTAGCCCGTACTTTGAGCCTTCACGGCCAAGGCCTGACTGCTTCACGCCGCCGAAGGGCGCCATTTCATTGGAGATAATGCCTTCATTAATACCCACCATCCCGTATTCAAGGGCTTCGGCAACACGCCAGATACGGCCTATGTCCCTAGTATATATATAAGAAGCAAGACCGAAGACAGTGTCATTGGCAATTTCTATGGCTTCTTCTTCCGAGGAGAACTTCATCAGGGGTGCAATGGGGCCAAAAATTTCTAGCTTGGCAATTTTCATTCCACTGCTAACGTTAGTAATTACCGTGGGCTCAAAGAAGAAATCACCCAGGTCGCTGCGCTTGCCGCCCTCGAGAACCGTAGCACCTGCAGCCACGGCATCTTTAACGAACGACTCCATGGCCTCCACGGCGTTAGCATTAATCAGGGGCCCAATGTTCACGCCTTTATCAGTACCGTTACCCAGCTTGAGTTCCCTGACCTTAGCTGTAAGTCTTTCGGCAAACTCATCATAAATGCCTTCCTGGACCATGATGCGGTTGCTGCAGACACAGGTCTGGCCGGCATTGCGGTACTTGGAAAGCAGGGCGCCTTCCACGGCGGAATCGATATCGGCATCATCAAACACGATGAAGGGTGCGTTACCGCCCAGTTCCATGCTGGTTTTCTTGATTGTGGAACCGCACATGGACAGTAGGCGGCCGCCGACCTCGGTTGAGCCGGTAAAGGAAACCTTGTCTATGCGGGTGTCGTTACAGATGATCGAGCCCACTTCACGCGAACGAGTAGTTACCACCAAGTTAAATACGCCCGCCGGTATGCCAGCTTGTTCTCCCAGTACAGCCAGGGCGATTGCAGACAGCGGGGTTTCCTTAGCGGGCTTGCTGATCACGGTACAGCCGGCGGCAAGAGCAGGGGCTACCTTGCGAGTAATCATGGAAGAGGGGAAGTTCCAGGGGGTTATGGTGCAAACCACCCCTACTGGCTGCTTGATTACCACGATGCGCTTGTCACCGGACGGCCCAGGAATAGTATCGCCGTAAACGCGCTTGGCTTCCTCGGCAAACCACTCCACGTAGTTGGCACCGTAGACTATTTCACCCCGGGACTCCGCTAGTGGTTTGCCCTGTTCCATCGTCATGATATGGGCCAGGTCCTCCTGGTTTTCTATGATCAGGTTGTACCACTTGCGCAGGACGGCGGCGCGCTCCTTGGCGGTTTTGGCTCGCCAGGCAGGCAATGCTTCATTGGCGGCGACGATGGCGCTATCCAGGTCTTCGTTGGAGGCATCCACCAGGGTTTTGATCTTGCTGCCGTCGGCAGGATTCAAGACATCGAAGGTCGCATCGCCCTTGCTATGCCACTTGCCGTTGATGTAACTACCGTTCTGTATCAGGAAATTCTCAAGCTTCGTCATGGGGTTGGTGGGATTTATAGATTAAATGTCTTCTTATATTGCACCGCACAAAAATGAAAAGCAATAAAATTTTGCCGCTGGTCCAGAGCAAGCCTTGAACAGCCGGGTTAGATTTATAGGTGTAAGACTGACTAAATAGGCCTTTGGCACACTAGGTAAAAGGCTCTCAGAGACGCTTATAGCTAACCTTCATTTTTCTATGAGCGGATTTATCGCGTGCACTACCACACCTTCGATGAGCAGGTCTGTCTCGTCATCCAGGGCGATTGACGGGTAGCTTGGATTCGCAGCCCTAAGCATGCGGTGGGTGATGTCTAGAATCTTGCACGTGAGCTCGCCATTGATGGCGGCGATGACTATGCTACCGTTCTTTGGAGTTATTGATTTATCCACCACCAGCAGGGCACCGTCGAGGATGCCGGCACGGGTCATGGAGTCACCGGAGGCGCGGGCTAGGAAGGTGGCGCTGGGATGCTTGACCAGGTATTCGTTCAGGTCGAGGCCTGCCTCGATATAGTCATCCGCCGGAGAGGGAAAACCCGCAGGGACATGTGACGTGAACAGCGGTAAGGAGAGTGATTCAGAGGTTTGGATGCGCGAAACTTTCATTCACTAGATCGTAATTCAGTTAGTGTCAGGCCGCAAGCTGCAAGAGAAGACACGCTAAAATAAACGTGCTTTTCTTCAAGTAAGTAGTTGGAACCACTGAGATTCAAAACACCAAGTCTTTCAGATCAGTGGATTTTTGCTCATGCATTGAGGCTTTTAGCTGGTTGTTCACCCATCCCCTGACAACCTTTGATATTATAGCCAAGTTGTCTTAACACCATATATTCAGGTTACTTTTATGGACAGACGTGATTTTCTGAAAGGTACAGCCATCGGCACAGGGCTGGTCATTGGTTTTCATATTCCGGCCCGAAAAGCCCTGGCACAGCTGGGTGCTCCTGGACCTACCAGCTGGCCCACCAATGCTTTTGTCCGCATTGCGCCCGATGACAGCATCACCATCATTTCCAAGCACACCGAGATGGGGCAGGGCATCTACACTGGCCTTGCTACCCTGGTGGCTGAAGAGCTTGATGCAGACTGGAGCCAGGTCAGCGTTGAGGCTGCGCCAAACAACCTTGAGCTGTATATCCACTTCATGCTGGGTATGCAGGGCACAGGCGGCTCAATGAGTATTCCCAATGCCTGGGTACAGTACCGAACTGTCGGCGCTGCCGCCAAGGCCATGCTTGTCACCGCCGCGGCTGCCGCGTGGAATGTCCCAGAATCAGAAATCACCACGGCGAACAGTACGCTGATGCACTCAGCTTCAGGCCGCCAGGCCACTTATGGTGAATTTGCCGAAGCCGCAGGCGAGCTGCCAGTTCCCGAGGGCGTCCGATTGAAGTCACCCGAGGAGTACACCCTGATCGGCACCAGCGTGCCGAAGGTGGATTCCCGCGATAAGGTGACAGGGGAAGCCACGTTCACTATCGATATTCAGCGCCCTGGGATGATGACAGCCATCGTGGCTCATTCACCGCGCTTCGGCGGCAAGCTGGTGTCCTTTGATGATACTGAAACAAGAAAAATTGCCGGCGTTGTCGATGTGGTTGAAATACCCCGCGGTGTGGCGGTGCTGGCCAGTAATTTTCATACCGCCAAGCGCGGCCGCGATGCCCTTGTAACCGAGTGGGATTTCAGCGAAGCGGAAATGCGCGGCTCCGATCAGATTCGCGATGACTTCGTTGCCCTCGCGCAGCAGCCCGGACTGCCGGTGGAAGTGGAAGGCGACACGGCCTCCGCTGTAGCTTCCTCTGCGCAGACACTGGAAGCCACCTATGAATTTCCTTTCCTGTCTCATGCGCCGATGGAGCCGCTTAACTGCACCATCGAGAAGGTGGGTGACAGGTATATCTTGCGCTCAGGCACACAGAATCAGACGGTTGATCCACAGACGGTCGCCGACTATCTAGGTGTGCCCTTGGAAAATGTCAGCCAGGAAACTGTTTATGCCGGCGGCGGCTTTGGCCGACGCGGCAGCTTCGTCCCTGACCTTGCCGTTGAGGTGGCTTCCATCCTGAAGGTCACCGGTGAGCGTTACCCGGTCAAACTCCAGTACACCCGTGAAGATGACATGGCCGCGGGCTGGTATCGTCCCATGAACATTCACAAGATGCGCGTGGCGCTAGATGGTCTCGGAAATATTTCGGCCTGGGAAAACCGCGTGGTAGGGCAGTCGCTTATTGCCAAGACCCCGTTGGCCTTTATGATGCAGGAGGGCGTGGATCATCTTTCCATTGAGGGGGCGGGCATGCTGCCGTATCACATACCCAACATCAATGTGGACACGCATCATTCGGAAAGCGGCGTCCCGGTAACCTTCTGGCGCTCGGTGGGTCACACCCATACGCAGTTTTCCAAGGAAACCATGATGGACGAGGCGCTGATTGCCGCGGGCAAGGATCCCATTCAAGGGCGTCTTGAATTGATGAGTGACGAGCGCTCCATGGCCGTCATACGGCAGGTGGCCGAAATTTCAAACTGGAACGCAACGGCACCTGAAGGTATTGGCCGCGGCTTTGCATTCACTGAAGCCTTCGGCGGTCGAGTTGCACAGGTGGCAGAGGTAACCCGAGACAGCAACGGGCGTATTCGCGTGAACAAGGTCTACTGTGTTGTGGATTGCGGCATGCCTATTAACCCGCATATTATCGAGGCGCAGGTGGAAAGTGCGGTCATGTACGGGTTGAGCGCCGCGCTTTACGATGAAATTCGCATGGAGAACGGCATCGTGGAAACTTCGAACTTCCACAATTATCCTGTTATCCGTATGGACCAGGCGCCGGAGTTCGATATTCATATCGTCCAGTCTGAGATTGATCCAACCGGTATCGGTGAGCCAGCCACACCAGGCATTGCGCCGGCAGTGGCCAATGCGTGGTACCAGTTAACTGGTGTCAGGATGCGCAGGCTGCCGTTTGAAAGTTTGAGCTAAAGTTAAAAATTGAAATTGAAGTAGAAAGTTATATGTAAAAAAGCCGGCCGTCGCCGGCTTTTTTATGTTCTGCTTACTGGGGATGATACCCCTCTGGATTCCAGGGAGTGGGGTGCTTGTAATGGGTAGTAATAAACGTGGCCACTACTGAGTCGATACAGCCGTCACGTACCGCAAACATTTCTAGGAAGGCCCAGGTATGGGGTTCACGAAAAATGGACCGGGTCTCTTTGCCATCAGTGAGTGTGTATTCATCGAGCACGCCCTTGTGATCGATAAAGCCTCTTGAAAGTGCCACCTGCCTTTCTTCATCCACCAGGATTGGCCAGTTGCGTACCTCGTTGTTGAAAAAGTAGCGTCCTGACTCAAACCCGGCCTTGATTTGGTCAAACTGCAGACCATTTTCCCGGCGAATGGCGTCTTCAATAAAGCAGGTGCCGCGAATTTCACCGTCATTGCGTTCCAGGGTGGAGAAGTAACCCCTGGCATGGGCCATAAGTTCTTCGCGGGTGGCACGATCGCTAGCAGGTACAACCACATCTATGGCTGCATCGTGCGAATAGTTTTCATGGTCGCCAATAGGTGTTGGTGGACTGCTGAGGTTGCGGCGCGTGGAAATGATGTGTTCGATTTCAGTGACTTCTCGATTCTCAACTCTCAACCTGGCCGCCAGAAATCCCGGCGTATCGTTTTGCATGATGACGGTAAAGATGGCCGCCTGGCCGGTGACCGGATCGGAGATAGTCAACGGAGGTCCCAGCTCCTCTGTGATGGTGTCCCAGGTGGCATCCGGGAAGGGCATCTCCACGTTGTTCTCGCTGAACCTCACTGTTTCAGCAATGGCAACGGCAGTTGGATCGTGTGCTATATAAGCTATACGGTACTGATCGGCGATATCCTCAAGACATGTTTTGTTGCAGTCTTGTGCCAATAAGGGCAAAACAAAAAGTTGGCTGAGGGTTAAAAAGGCGAGAGTTTTTTTCATTATTTTTAGCCAGATTGAAAATACAAAGTTAAAAGTTAATGCAATCTCCATAAAAGTGAAAGCCCGATAACTGTTCCAGCAATCGGGCTTACTTTTTGCTTTTTAATTTTACTGTTTTTAAAGGTTCTTGAGCACCTCATCAATACTTTCCTTGGCATCGCCGAACAGCATCCGCGTGTTTTCCTTGTAGAAAAGTGGATTATCTACGCCGGCATATCCTGAGGCCATGGAGCGCTTCAGGACAATAGTGGTCTTGCCTAGCCAGGGCTCAAGTACGGGCATACCTGCTATAGGGCTGTCAGGGACTTCCTTGGCTGCCGGGTTCACGATGTCGTTGGCGCCAATCACGATTGAAACATCTACGTCCGGGAAGTCGTCATTGATTTCTTCCATCTCGTAAACGATGTCATAGGGCACACGTGCCTCAGCCAGGAGTACGTTCATATGCCCAGGCATGCGGCCAGCAACAGGATGAATTCCGAAGCCGACATCAACACCGGCCTCACGAAGTTTGCGGCTCATTTCGAAGACAGAATGCTGTGCCTGGGCGACAGCCATGCCATATCCCGGCAGGATCATGACTTTCTTAGAAGCCAGGAGCATGTTGGCAACGGATTCAGCATCAATCGGCTGGACATCCTCCGCGCTGCCGCTTGCCCCCGCTGCGGCACCGCCTTTGCTGCTGGTTGTGCCGAAACCACCGGCGATGACGGACAGGAACTTGCGGTTCATGGCGCGGCACATGATGTAGCTGAGAATCGCTCCCGAGGAACCCACGAGGGCGCCAATGACAATGAGCAGATCGTTGCTAAGCATGAAGCCGGTGGCCGCTGCCGCCCAGCCGGAGTAGGAGTTCAGCATGGAGACCACTACCGGCATGTCAGCGCCCCCGATGGCCATTACCATATGGATACCGAAAACCAGCGAGATCGCGGTCATCACCATCAGGCAGTGCAGGGCATAAGTCTGGTTTTCAGCGCCGGTGAACTGGACCAGATAGTAGATCGCTACGAGCAGCAGGCCAAGATTGAGGAAATGGCGCCCTGGCAGGAGTAATGGCGAGCCGCCAATTTTTGCGCTCAGTTTTAGGTAGGCAATGACAGAGCCTGAAAAAGTTAGCGCACCAATCAGGATACCCAGGTAGATTTCCACATCGTGTATTGTTTTTTCCACACCTGTAAACGTAAAGCTGTGATCGAGAAACGTACCGAAGCCGACAATGACGGCCGCCAGTCCCACCAGGCTGTGGAGGATGGCTACAAGCTCCGGCATCTGGGTCATTTCTACTTTCTTTGCAAGGACTAGGCCTATGGCTCCCCCGACAACAATGCAACCGAGCATTAGCGTGTAGTTTGCGGTGACGATGCCGATAATGGTGGCCAGCAGGGCAATTCCCATGCCAGTCATGCCATAGTAGTTACCCTTACGTGCTGTTTCCTGGTGACTGAGTCCGCCCAGGGCGAGGATGAAGAGAATGCTCGCGACCAGGTAGGCCATTGTGATAATTCCTGCTGACATACTATGGCCTCCTTACTTACGAAACATTGCCAGCATGCGCTGGGTGACCGCGAAGCCGCCAACAATATTTATGCTGGTGATAAGAATGGCGAAGGCTGCCAGGTATTGGTTTAGTCCGTCCGGCGAGGATATCTGTAGCAGCGCCCCAATAATAATGATGCTACTAATGGCGTTGGTAACGCTCATGAGAGGGGTATGCAGGGAAGGTGTGACATTCCAGATCACCATGTACCCGATAAAACACGAGAGCACGAAGACGGTGAAGTGTGACATGAATTCGGCAGGGGCCACAGAGCCAAGTGCCAGCAGGAGAATGCCGGCAACACCGGAGAACGCCAGCTGCTTGAACGGGCTGGGTTTCTCGACAGCGGTTTCACGAGTCAACTTGCCTGCTACTTCCTCTTTCTGCTGTGGTACGGCAGAGAGCCTAGGTGCCGGCGGCGGCCAGGTAATCTCGCCATCCTTGACAACGGTGGCGCCGCGAATCACTTCGTCTTCCATATCGACGCTAAGCTGTCCGTCTTTCTCCGGCGTCATGTCACTTAGCAGGTGGTAGAGGTTGGTGGCGTAAAGCTGGCTGGACTGAGCCGCAAGGCGTGAGGGAAGATCCGTGTAACCGATCAAGGTAACGCCATGCTTGACGACAACCTTGTTGGCTTCGGTCAGCCTGCAGTTGCCCCCCATTTCGGCGGCAAGGTCGACTATAACGCTGCCCTCCTTCATGCATTCCACCATGGGTTCTGTCCATAGCTCCGGAGCAGGCTTGCCGGGGATGAGAGCGGTAGTGATAACAATATCGACTTCCATGGCCTGTTTGGCAAACAGCTCCATTTCCTTATCGATGAATTCCTGGCTCATGATCTTGGCATATCCGCCCTCACCGCTGCCGTCTTCCTCGAAATCGAGCATTAGGAACTCGGCATCCATACTTTCAACCTGTTCCTTCACCTCCGGGCGCGTATCAAAGGCGCGAACAATGGCGCCCATACTTTTGGCAGCACCGATGGCGGCAAGCCCTGCGACGCCGGCACCAATAACCAGAACCTTTGCTGGAGGAACTTTGCCTGCGGCAGTAATCTGGCCTGTAAAGAAGCGACCAAAATGCTGGGCCGCCTCTACCACGGCTCGGTAGCCGGCAATGTTGGCCATGGAGCTGAGCGCATCCATCTTCTGTGCGCGTGATATGCGCGGCACGCTGTCCATAGCGAGGACAGTGCCGCCTGTACTGGCCAGGTGTCCGAGTAACTCATTGTTTACTCCCGGCGCAATAAAGCTGATTAGGGTTTTGTCTTGCTTGAGAAACTCGACTTCATTCACGCCCAGTTCCGGATGGGTTTCGGGGGCACGGACCTTCAGGATGATGTCTGCCTGCGCCCAAATTTCCTCTACGCTGTCGACAATTTTGACGCCGGCTTCGCGGTAGGTATCATCGGAAAAATTGGCAGCCTGGCCGGCGCCTTTCTGAATTATGAGGTCGTAACCGAGTGCTTGAATTTTTTCAACGGCTTCAGGTGTGGTGGCGACACGTTTTTCGCCTTCATGAATTTCCCTTGGAATGCCTATGAGCATAGATTTCTCTTGTTTTTGTACTGAATATAAAAAGATTCTACCAGTATTTTTCTGATAATGAAGGCTGGGTTAGCAAGCCGTCCTTATGGTTGTACTTGTGGAATTTTGCTGTTTTATACTCTATGAACTAAGTCTAAATAATAAGAGGAATACTGGATGGTCGATTTTACTGCTGGCCCTGCGCCCGGTGGCTTTTTTTCTCCGTTGCGATTTGAAGCCGACGTTTTCGATTGTGAAGTAGAAGGGCAGGTTCCCCAGGATCTAAACGGTGCCTTTTACCGCGTTGGCGGCGAATGGTTTTATCCGCCCAGTTATCCCGATGATATTCCGCTATCCACTGATGGTTACATCTCCATGTTCCGGATCAACAACGGGGTAGTAGATTTTAGGGGTCGCTGGGTCAAGACGCCTCGCTTCCTTAATAACCTCAAGGCACGCCGTCAACTTTATGGCAAGTACCGCAATCCTTATACCTATGATCCCAGCGTGCAAAACTTGGACAAGCCCTACCTCGGTACGGTGGCCAATACGGCTCCGCTGGCACACAACGGCAAGCTCTTTGCAATGAAGGAGGATGCGCATCCCATTGAAATAGACCCTATGACACTGGAGACCATTGGTGCCTGGGACTTTGATGGGCAGTATACGGCGCAAACGTTTTCCGCCCACCCAAAGATAGATCCGGTCAGTGGCGACCTAGTTTGTTACGGCTATGAAGCAACCGGTTTGTGTACCGATGACGTATGGGCATACATTTTTTCAGCCGACGGACAATTAAAAAATGAAATCCGTTTCAAGGTGCCTTATGTTAGCGCTATTCATGACATAGTTATTACACAGGAACACATCATCTTCCCGGTCTTTGGATTTGTTACCGGGCTGGACAAGCTGCAAACAGCCGAGCTGCACTGGAACTGGGATCCGAACATGCCAACCTATTACGGCATCGTATCAAGGGAGGGAGACGGTTCCGATGCGCGATGGTTCAGGGGACCTTCCTCGGTGGTCATGCACACTATCAATGGTCGTACTGAGGGCAGCAAAGTCATCATTGAGGTGCCAAGCTCAGACGGCAACTTCTTCCCCTTTATTCCCTCGGTTGACGGCTCACCCTTTAATCCGGTCGAGGCCCGTCACTTCATTCGGCGTCTCACCTTCGATCTCGCCTCCAGCAGTGAAACCTTCACCGAGGAAATTCTGGACCCAACGGATATCGTTGATCTTGCCAAAGTGGACCATCGTTACCTGACGCTGCCCTATCAATATGTGTATTCCACCATGCATGATCCAGACCAGCCTTTTGATGAGGAGAGAGGCGGCAGCGGTGCCAGGGCGGTCAACTCTTTCTGCCGATACGATCTCGGCACCGGCGAATGGCGCAAGTACTTTGTCGGGGATACCCACAACCTGCAGGAAGTATCCTTCATTCCCCGCAACGCCGATGCACCGGAGGGTGATGGCTATCTAATCGGTACCGCCAGTAACTATGCCGAGATGCGCACCGAACTGCTCATACTTGATGCTCAAGAAATGGATGAGCTGGCCAGGGTTAGCCTGCCGTTTCGCATGACGCCGCAGGTTCATGGCGCATGGTACGACGCCTCGGAATTGCCGATGGGCGACACCGGTTATCCTGAGTACGATGTCAGGGAGCAGTCGTGATGATCAACAAGTTAAAAAAGGGGTTTCTGGTTAAACGCAGGCTTTTTCTGCAGGTAACACTGGGCGCCGGTATGTTGGGGAAATCGGTATTGTCCACTGCAAGTACTGGTAAAACGAATTGTTATGTTTCACCGATACGTGCCGTTTATCACGATATGCCCTATGTGGATTTTAACGGGCATGGTGGCTACCGGCCGCCGAAAGGTAATGCTGCCACCAAGAAAGCCCTCAAATCCCTGTCATTGAAAGACAGGCAAATTTTACAACACTGGTATTAGACCATGACGACAAAGCCTATGTCGGCCGAGGAGGCCGCTGATATCACCTCCATAACCCAACTTGTTCTGCGTGAACGTGAGAGTCGCGACATGTGCATGTGGAACCGAATGGCTGACTGTTTCTTTGAGGACTCCCGTGTGGAGAT
>RFVC01000053.1 GCA_009922595.1 Gammaproteobacteria bacterium
CATTTAAGCCTATCCACCATGAACAGTATAAGATCCACGTCATGGATAACACTCTGCACCGTTTTATTCATGTAACGGTTAATGGCCTTGTTCTGGCCGTTGTGCAGCCCTGGAGTATCAACAAAAACCATTTGCGTATTGCTAACCGTCTTTATGCCAAGCAGTTTGTGACGGGTCGTCTGCGGCTTGCGCGAAGTTATACTAAGTTTCTGTCCAATAAGGTAATTCAGCAGTGTTGATTTGCCGACATTGGGCTTACCAATAATGGCTACAAAACCACAGCGGGTAGTCGCGAGAGAATCAGAAATGTCGGCGTCCATCTGGATATGATATTACATATCCAATGCTTTCAGAGCGCTTTCGGCTGCAGCCTGCTCTGCTTCGCGCCTTGATGAACCTGAACCCTCGGCTGGTGCAGGTAGTATTTCGATATGACAAAGCACTTCGAAGGTTTGCTGGTGATCCTTGCCGGCTATTTCAAGTACCTCGTAATCCGGAAGTGCTGCCTTGATCGCCTGCAAATGCTCCTGAAGCCTTGTTTTGGCATCTTTGGACTGTGCTTCAAGGTCAATACTTTCGAGTCGCGCAGAAAACCAGCCCAGGACAATTTTGCGACATGACTTTAGTCCAGCATCACAGTAAATAGCAGATATAACCGCCTCCAGCGCATCAGCCAGAATGGAATCACGGTCGGCGCCTCCGCTTTTAATCTCACCTGATCCAAGCCTTAGGGCCGGACCAATATTCAACTCCCGGGCCAGTTCGGCAAGCGTGGAGCGCTGAACCAAGTCGGCACGCATTCGACTCAATTGGCCTTCACGTGCCTGGGGAAAGCGAGTGTAAAGCTCCTCGGCCATAATGAAGCCGAGAATAGAATCGCCTAAAAATTCAAGGCGCTCATTATTATTCTGCCCAAAACTGCAATGGCTCAGAGCCAGTTTGAGCAAGCCTGGATCGTGAAAGGTATAGTCGATGTGCGGTTTATGTTTTGACACGGCTTCTGTTTAAAACTGGATATGAGAAGAGATTAAAGGGGTCGACGATTTATTTTTCTACCCGGCAATGAAATTTGATCACGGCATCAGTACCTTCAAACAACTCAACCCCCGACTCATATTTCACTTCAATGTATTCCACGGCGCCGACATCGACTTCTTCGAGAAATTTATCGCTGAGGGAGGGGCCATTTGCCTGTATGGCAAGGTTCTCTTAATTCCTGATGCTCCTTTGGTTCATGCCTTCAATTTCGCCACTGCAATTGGGTTTGCTAAGGGCTGTCTTGATAATCTAGTTATACATTGAGGCAGGTGAGATTTTAAGTCCGGCCAAAATGACGATGCTCAGCAGAGTCATCAACATCATTATTGCAAACATTAATGCTCCTTTTTGTGACGCTGTATTTTGTCTGATTGCTTTGATCGCTTATCCAATAATTCAATGCTTCTATGGATTTTTAATCAATCTGTTCTGACTGAAGGTTGGCAGTTTCAATCCTGGATCTTTGTGCATCCATACCGCAACAGCCTTGCCTACTATTTTATTCTCCGAGACAGGACCCCATACCCTGCTATCGCTGCTATTATCCCGATTATCACCCATCATGAAATAGTGACCCTCTGGTATAACCCTGCCTTCTGGCCAAAGCCAGGACCCTGGTCTTATATAAGTTGGCGAGGGCGATGTGTAGATATCATGTGTGATATCTCCCACTGTTTCCTGAGAATATACTACAGGAGGACGCTGGGTATTGATGAAGTCCACGTATTCCTGTTCCAGTGGCTCACCGTTTACATAGATTGTCTTGTTGGCATAGCGAATGTGGTCACCTGGCAGCCCGATCACCCTTTTGATGTAGTAGTTGGGATCATGCGGTGGGATAAACACCATGACATCCCCCCTTTTAGGCTCTCCCACATCCATAATCTTGGTTCCGCTTACAGGCAGCCTGACACCGTAGGCATTTTTATTCACAACAATAAAATCACCTACATTGAGCGTAGGAATCATCGAGCCGGTTGGAATCTGAAAAGGCTCGAAGAGAAAAGATCTTAAAATTAGTACGGCAAAAATAATGGGAAAAAAGGACTTAGCATAGTCGACAATGAGCGGCTCATGGTACATATCGAAGGCCTGCTCAAGTGTTTTCTGGTTAGAAAATGAATTGTTTTGCCTGAAGCTTTCCGGACTTTGCTCAACTCTATCGCTAAGATTTTTTCTTGTACCGGTCAGCTGATAATTCAGAAAAGCCCTGAAATCACTCTCTGGAACAGCCTTCTGGGCCAGGAATTCCTGGACTTTGATCATCCTGCGACGTTTCAGCACCAGGAGGTCAAAAAGCCATACCACGCCGGTGATGGCCGAGAAGATCAGAAGTATCAGGGAAAAATCAAAACTCATTATGCACTCACTTTCAGATTACTCTTGGGGCTCACTTGTCTACTTTGAGTATGGCCAGGAATGCCTCTTGCGGCACTTCAACATTGCCCACCTGTTTCATACGTTTTTTACCGGCCTTCTGTTTTTCCAGCAGCTTTTTCTTGCGGGTAACGTCTCCACCGTAGCATTTTGCCGTTACGTTCTTGCGCAGCGCTTTAACCGTGGTCCTGGCAATAATCTGCCCGCCAATAGCGGCCTGTACAGCAACATCGTATAGCTGCCTTGGAATCAGTTCCTTCATTTTTTCCGTGAGCAGCCTGCCCTTGGACTGGGCATGGTCACGATGCACGATCAGGGCAAGCGCATCTACTGTATCACCGTTAATAAGCACGTCCAGCCTGACCAGGTTAGCCGGCTGGAAGCGCACGAAATGGTAGTCCAGTGAAGCATAACCCCTGCTGACAGACTTGAGACGATCAAAGAAATCGAGCACTACTTCATTCATGGGAAGTTCGTACTTAATCGATACCTGCTGCCCGACAAACTGCATGTCTTTCTGCACACCGCGTTTTTCCACGCATAGTGAAAGCACGTTGCCCACATGCTCCTGCGGCACAAGTATATTGGCCTCAACAATGGGCTCACGCATTTCCTCGATGTTGTTAGCTGGCGGCAGTCTTGAAGGACTTTCCACCTTGATCACATCACCTCTGCTGGTAAGCACTTCGTAGACAACAGTGGGCGCTGATGTGATCAAGTCCAGATCATATTCCCGTTCAAGTCGCTCCTGGACGATTTCCATATGCAGCATGCCAAGAAAGCCGCAGCGAAACCCCACCCCGAGAGCATCAGAGTTCTCCGGCTCATAACTCAGTGCGGCATCATTAAGCGTAAGTTTCTCCAACGCATCCCTGAAATTATCAAAATCATCACTTGATACCGGAAATAGTCCCGCGTAAACCTGGGCCTGAACTTTTTTGAATCCTGGTAATGAGGAGACATCCGGTGTAGACGCATGGGTGATGGTATCCCCCACAGGCGCGCCCCTTATTTCCTTAATGCTGGCTTCAACAAAACCTACTTCACCCGCGCTGATTTCATTCTTGACGACGCGCTTTGGTGTAAAGATGCCGACATTATCGACAACATGCACCTTTCCTGTGGACTTGGTAATGATTTTATCGCCTTTCTTAAGCACACCCTGTCTGACACGAACAAGAGAAATCACTCCCAGATAGTTATCAAACCAGGAATCGATGATAAGGGCCTGCAACTTACCTTCGACATCTCCGGTCGGCGGCGGCACGTCATGAATAATCCTTTCAATGATATCCTTGATCCCTTCCCCCGACTTGGCGCTAGCTAGCACAGCATCTTCAGCATCTATGCCAATGATTTCCTCGATTTCCAGTTTGACACGATCGGGTTCTGCCTGCGGTAGATCCATCTTGTTCAAAATTGGCAATACTTCCAGGCCCTGGTCAATAGCCGTATAGCAATTAGCTACCGATTGAGCCTCCACACCCTGGGCGGCATCAACGACCAGCAATGCGCCTTCACAGGCTGCCAGTGAGCGGGATACTTCATAGGTGAAATCGACATGGCCTGGGGTATCAATGAAATTAAGATGATAGGTAATGCCATCCTCAGCCTTGTAATCGAGCATAACGCTCTGGGCCTTGATGGTAATTCCCCTTTCCCGTTCGATATCCAGGGAGTCAAGAACCTGCTCCTGCATTTCCCTGTCAGACAATCCACCGCACAGCTGAATAAAGCGATCCGCTATGGTGGATTTGCCATGATCAATATGGGCAATGATAGAGAAATTGCGTATGTGTTCTAGGTTACTCACCGTTGATCTAAGGCCCGCAGGGATATCTACTGGTATATGAAAAACGGCGCAAGTCTACAGGAAGATCAATGCCTGCGCCATGGACAGAAGCGGGGCTCAATCCGGGATTGTGACTGTCAGAAAGAACTGACGATCTTCTCTCTCTATCAGTGCCGGTATTACCTGGTTGCGCGGTAATGAAGAAACTACTGAATTGAACTCATCCACGGAACCCGTGGGGTCACCGTTAAGGCTTAGCAGGACGTCTCCAGTCTGGAATCCAGCTTCACGGCCCGTATTCGAGAGGACACTGGCAACTAGGAGAGCACTGCTGCCATCGCTTGATTTGCCATCTGTCACCATCAACCCAAGAATATTTGACCCGCTGGTATTACCTTCAAGCGCAAGCGGATTGCCCGAGGCAAGTTTGCCGACCCGCATTGTCAGGGCCATAGGATTGCCATTGCGAATAATCTGCACTTCGGCATCTGATTGCGGAGCGGTTAAACCGACATAAAAGGGCAAATCCCCGCTGCTTATTATCTCATTGCCATTAAATCGCACGATAACATCGCCGCTCTTAAAGCCAGCGGCTTCTGCAGGACTTCCCTCAATAACCTGGTTCACAAAGGCGCCTACCGGTGAAGCCAGACCCTCCTTGTCAGCAAGTTCCTGACTGACCTCGTTAATGCCAACTCCCATCCAACCGCGATCCACTACCCCTTTTTCCTTCAGCTGCCCCACCACGTTTTTGGCAACGTCGACAGGAATAGCAAAGGACAACCCCATCGAGCCGCCGGTGCTGGTGAATATCTGTGAATTTATGCCGATGACTTCACCGTCAAGATTAAACAGGGGTCCACCCGAATTTCCCGGGTTGATCGCCACATCTGTCTGGATGAAAGAGACATAGTTGCCGCTAGTGCCATTGGGTATGTTGCGGCCCATGTAGCTTACGATGCCTGCAGCAACGGAAAAACGCAGTCCCATGGGAGAGCCAATGGCCAATACCCATTCGCCAACTTTGAGGCTAGCAGAGTTGCCAAGCCTGACGGGTTTAAGGTTGCCTGCCTCTATTTTTAATAGTGCAAGGTCAGAACTTACGTCTGAACCAATAATCTGTGCTTCAAATTCACGCCTGTCATTTAGCGTAATAGTGATCTGTTCAGAGTCTTCCACTACGTGGTGATTGGTAATGATGTAGCCATCACTGGAGATAATGAATCCTGATCCCAGCGAGGGACGCTGCTGAAACTCTCTCAGCTGCTCATCAGGTATTTCGGGCCTGTCTTCAAAACGGTCGCCGAAATAGTACCGCAGTATTTCATCCAGGCGCTCACTGCTGCTTGTATCAATACTGGCACGACGAACCGAATTCACATTGACGATCGATTGGGCATTCTCATCCACCAGGCTGGTAAAGTCGGGCAACGCCTGGCCAAGTCCAGAAGACGCATAGATCGTGAGCACGGCAAACAAGCCTGTCTTCATGAGCGGCGTACAAAGTGTTTTTTGAAATCTCGCTAATAAATTCTGCATTGGTTATTCCTGTTCAGGCGAGAAAGGACTGCACGCCCCTTACTTGGTCAGCTGTAAAGTGGAGCTTGCTGTTTTTACCTTTACAAAAAGCCCGTCAGTATTTCGGCCCCAAACATAAATAAAGGCGAAGCCTGCAGCCAGCGCGGCAAAAGACAGCAAAATACCCATCCACTCTGATATACGTACAAACTGCATCAAAAGTACAACTGCCAACATGAATGAAAGTGGAACCAGGTACATAAAAAAGGAAAGTCTGATCAGGACTGTATCGCTGATATTGACTACCGCCTGGTCGCCCTGCGCCATCGACACACTATCCTGGTGTAACCATTGGCGCGGTAGAACCAAGTCAGCGTTTTTACCGTCAGCGACGAAACGTTGCAGCAGTCCGTATCCGCAGGCCGAGCTTGCACTGCACCTGGTGCAGAAAGTACGGCTCGGCGAACCCAGGTGAATTTCCTGGGGGTCAATCTGCGTGACAAGTAGCGTTTCAGTGGCCATAAAATTTCGCTCTCGCGGCATCAAGTAAAAAAGTCATCATATCAGCCGGGCACAAGTTGGAAAACGACGATTTGAGAAGACGATAGAGACAAATTTAGAGACAACATAAGTGGAGGCCAGGCTGGAGGCAGACTTTCTAATCAAGCAGGGAGACATGAGCCCCCGAGGGAAGGTTTTAATCTTGTCGCGATTCCGCGTCTTCTGGATTGAAGGTAGCCGGAATTGCCCTGTCTTCCAGGGTATCTTCGAGCTCCTCAGAGACTACACGACTGAGACGATTCAACTCCTCTTCATCCATGGAGGTCTGAACCGCCACTCTGGTAAGGGTATCCGGATTCAGTTCACCCGTTAAACCAGGCAACTGCCCGCTAGCACCACCCGCAATATCAATCGAATCGGCTCCGCCCTGGATACTATCAGCAACCATGACGGTTTCTGCAGTGAAAAGGACAGCTAGGGCCATAGATGCGGCCACGGCGCCCTGGCCTAGTGTTTTCAAAACTGGCTGGAAGAACTTTCTGCCTGTGCGGGAATGTACAATAGGATTGGCTGCAGGAGCAGGCTCGTTATCAATGGCTTTCCTGATACCTGGCAGGATATTGCAAGAAGCTGAGGAATGAATTTCCTGTTTTAGACTCGCACTGAGGACATGGTAGCGCTGCCACTTGCCTTTCAACTTTGCCAATTCCTCGTTATCCGCATGCTGATCGTCCAGCGCCTTTAAAATTCGGCGCAGTTCGAGGTAATCAGCTTCGTTATCCATTAATGCGGAAAGCGATTCATTTAATTTGTCTGTCATGTACCTTGTAACCTTTGCTACAACCGGAACCCAATAGATTCAGGTCTACGATGTTATTGATCTTATTATAGTTTTTGAGCGATTGTCGCCTTATTTCTGTTTTGTTTTGCGTTTCAGGTTCCTACTACGATACTTGAGGCTTTATTACCCTTTAAAAGACCTTCCAAACTACCCTTTTTTAAGCATAAACCCTGCCAATATTTACTTGACAACGTCTTTTTCCAAAAATTCCCAAATTTCTTACAAATTCCTGAAAAAAATGGTTTTTTCTCTACTCGGGTAAAAATGCCCTACTGTTCATCCAGTAAAGGACGAATTTTTTTATCCAGCGCCTCCCTGGCTCTGAATATGCGGGATCTGACCGTTCCTACCGGACACCCCATAATTTCGGTGATTTCTTCGTAGCAGAGACCGCTGAACTCTCTCAGGGTAAACGCCGTTCGCAAATCTTCGGGAAGGTCTTCGATTGCCTCGTTAATGACACGCTGAAGATCATCTTTTTCCTGGTTCGCCTCGGGAGTGCCTATATCCGTGAGTGGCGCGTTGTTCTCCAGGAATTCGGCGTCCTCCACATCCACATCGGTCGCCGGGGGACGACGCCCGCGCGCAACCATGTAGTTTTTCGCGGTATTAATAGCGATACGGTACAACCACGTATAAAAAGCACTGTCACCGCGAAACTTGGGTAAAGCACGGTAGGCCTTGATAAAAGCTTCCTGCGCAACATCCTCAACTTCTGCTGGATCGCGAATGAAACGGCCAATCAGGCCCAGGATCCTGTGCTGATAACGCAACACCAGTAAATCAAAAGCGTGCTTGTCACCTTTGAACACTCTGTCTACCAGTTGCTGGTCAGTATTTTTTTCTTCTTCTGAGGCCAAAAGCCCGGCTCCAATACTTCACGGTTACAAACAGAAGCCTCGACTCATCTGCTTAGCAGGTAGACAGGCCCGCGGACAAAAAGTTCTCGCTGGGTAAGTACAGCGTAAAACACGCCCTGCGCGTTTTCTTATCTTTTTATTGTATCGCATCAGGGTAGAATACGTTCAAGAAGATGTAATCAAGCGTATATATGTCAGACACTCCACACTCCCCTGTCAGCAATGATTCAGATGTTCTGATTATTGGCGGTGGTGCTGCAGGCCTCAGTCTTGCCCTGAAGGTGGCAGACCAGGCCCGGGTCACCATACTTTCCAAAAGCTCTCTCGACCAGGGCTCCACCTACTATGCCCAGGGCGGCATCGCTGCCGTTCTGGATGAGCATGACAGTCATGATTCCCATGTAGAAGATACTTTAGCCGCCGGTGACGGCTTATGTGACAGGGAAATCGTTGAGTACACGGTATCCCGGGGACGGGAATGCATAGAGTGGCTGGTCGAACAGGGTGTGAAATTTACCCGGGAGCAGGAAGATAATGCCGGCAAGGACTATCATCTGAGCAAGGAAGGCGGTCATAGTCACCGCCGCGTTGTCCATGCTGCCGATGCCACGGGCAAAGCCGTCTTCAAGAGCCTGGCAGCCCAGGTCATGGAACACCCCAACATCACTTTTCGAATTAATACGGTTGCCGTTGACCTGATCACTACCGAAAAACTGGGTACGAGCGACAACCGTTGCGTAGGCGCCTATGTGCTCAATGAAATAAGCGGCCAGGTTAGTGTGCACCGCGCCCGATTTGTCATCCTGGCCACCGGTGGTGCAAGCAAAACCTATTTGTATACCTCCAACCCTGACGGGGCCAGCGGCGATGGCATTGCCATGGCGTGGCGTGCGGGCTGCCGGATAGCCAACATGGAATTCAACCAGTTTCACCCGACCTGTCTGTACCACCCCGAGGCCAAATCATTTCTCATTACCGAGGCACTGAGAGGCGAAGGCGGATTGCTAAGACTACCGGATGGAGCGCGTTTCATGAATGAGTATGACAAGCGCGGCGAACTTGCACCAAGGGATATTGTGGCCAGGGCCATTGACTCTGAAATGAAACGGCTGGGCTGTAATTTTGTTTACCTTGATATCACGCACAAACCGGACTCATTTATTCTCGAACACTTTCCCATGATTCATAAACGCTGCCTGGAGTATGGCATCGACATTACCCGGGAAAAGATTCCGGTTGTCCCCGCAGCACATTACAGCTGCGGCGGTGTAATGGTGGACAAGCATGGCAAAACTGACGTCGAGAATGTCTATGCCATTGGAGAAACAAGTTTTACCGGATTGCATGGCGCTAACCGCATGGCAAGCAATTCTCTGCTTGAATGTTTTGTTTTTGCCTTTGCCGCTGCGGAAGACATTCTAGAAAAGCTGGATAATGTCATCCTGCACGACAATATCCCGCCTTGGGATGAAAGCCAGGTCACCGATTCAGACGAGGATGTTGTTATTGCCCATAACTGGGATGAGGTCAGAAGGTTTATGTGGGACTACGTTGGAATCGTGCGCACGAACAAGAGACTGCAGAGAGCCCAGAACCGTATCGAATTACTGCAGCAGGAAATCAAGTGGTATTACAGCAAGTACAGGGTAAGCCGCAACTTGCTTGAACTCAGAAACCTGGCGCTTGTTGCCGAGTTAATCATCCAGTCCGCCCTCAATAGGAAAGAAAGCCGCGGACTGCACTTTACCCTGGATTACCCGGACAAATTACCCTCGCCGAAAAATACGATCCTGGTTCCGGATAATTTTCATGGCGGGAGTTTTTAAGGACTAGCCTGAACTGCTCAATATGATATCAATGATGTTTTGCAGGCTTGCGTCTGGAACCGGCTGTTTTTTAACAAGCCACTGGTAGATATCCTGGTCTTCTTCAAGCAGCAGTCTTTCATAGTCGCTGAGGTGGCTTTCACTGAGAGCAGACAGTTTGTGTTCGGCAAATGGCACCAGTAACAGGTCAAGCTCCAGCATGCCGCGGCGGCTGTGCCAGTACATTTTTTTTAGGTCAACGGAATCAGTCATAACATTTATTTATGCGGGGCAGATGGTCGATAATCTGGTCAAAGGTGTCTCACCTACCCGCTTGAAATTTAATACAGACACCCAAATTATAAAGCTATGAATAATTACATAACTTCGCTGGAATATCAGGGCCTGCTCAAGGTCAGCGGTGAAGATAGCGAAGAATTTCTGCAGGGTCAGCTGACCTGCGACCTCGAAAAACTTCCCAGTCATAACTGGGTAGCTGGTGCCGCCTGCAATACCAGGGGCCGCGTTTATTCCAGCTTCAGAATCCTCAGGACAGATCATACGTTCTTTATGGCCTTGCAGATGGGTATTCTGCCAATTACGCAAAGCACCCTGCAAAAATACATTCCCTTCTATAAAGCCGAAATGCAGGATGCCAGCAGTGAGTACAAGCGCTTTGGTCTTTGGGGAAATGAAGTACGCGCACTACTTGAAGAAAACGTTGGCCCATTACCGAAGCCGGGATCAGCAGTAGATTTTGAGAAGGCACTAATTCTGGACCTGGGCGGCAATCTGCCCCGATTTGAATTCTGGTGCCCTGAAGGTCAGAATTTACCAGAAGGTTTAACCAGTCAACTCCAGGAAAAAGACAGCGTGCTCTGGCGGGAACTGGATCACGACCACGGTATATTCATGATTGACGAGGGCGATGTCGAACAATACACACCCGAGGAGGCAGGAATGGATGTAGCCAACTTCGTAAGCTTTGAAAAAGGGTGTTACACGGGGCAGGAAATTGTTGCCCGCATGCATTACAAGGGTAAGGGTTTAAAAAGGTTGCATCAGGTGAGTTTCACGTCCGACGCCCCGCTCACTTCTGCCATTCTTGTAAACTCGGAAGGAAAAGTCCTGGGCACTCTTACCAATATCATTCATCTGGATGGCAACGTTCAGAAAGCATTTGCCACGTTAAAAACAAGCGCTTCTGTTGAAGAGCAGCTTTTCGTTTCTGATGGCAGTCAATCTAAACCCGCAACAGTTAAGGCCTTCGTATAGCACTACAAAAGTCACCTTTCTTCAGATTTCTCCGTATTAAATAAAAAGCAAAAAAAATCGGCTCACAAAGCCGATTTTTTTTATTCAAGAAATTGGTCGGAGTGGCGGGATTTGAACCCACGACCACCACACCCCCAGTGTGGTGCGCTACCAAGCTGCGCTACACTCCGAAAACTTTGTGATTATACTGCTGATGTAACTGCTGCCACTGCAGCGTGACTTCAGGACAGGTAACCCAGGGCCTCTTCGATTTCCTCGATCATTTCCCTGACGGCTTCATTCTTCACCATTGGCTGTTGTGCCACCTTGACCGGCATTTCCTCCGGCTCAACCGGATTCTGGCCAGACATCCGTAATCTTGCACCACCGATCGTAAAGCCCTGCTCATAAAGCAGTGCCCTGATCTGCCGGATGAGGATCACATCCTGGCGTTGGTAGTAACGACGGTTACCCCGGCGCTTGACCGGTTTCAGCTGGGCAAATTCCTGCTCCCAATAGCGCAGGACATGAGG
>RFVC01000054.1 GCA_009922595.1 Gammaproteobacteria bacterium
GAAGTGGGTGGTACTTCACCCGAGATAATCGAGGCCTTTGAAGCGGGTGAAGGCCCTCTTGCTGGACATCACTCTCCGCTTTTCAAAATAGAACCTGAGCCATCAGTCCGGATAGGTGTCGATTCAACAGTGCGAGCCATGCTTGAGCTTATGCCGAAAAGATAAATACTTGAGGTAACTTAACTATGGTATCTAGACCCTATACCGAATCAGAGCCATGCCCCCAATGTAATAATACGTCAGGCATGAGAACACAGTGCTCCTCGTGCAGAGCTATAGGATGCAACAGCGCCAGCTGCCGGCACGGCGGTTCTGGAAATTCTTATTGCAAAAACTGCGGCAAGTACACCAAGAAAGAATATATCTAAATATTCCCCTCAAATTTTTTATTTTTTTGACCTTACCTATTGCTCAACGCAGGTAAAACTTTCAGCACTGTTGACATCTCCACGCCCGTTATACCGAGGCCATGCCGGATAGTGGCAGACAGGACGTGTTCTTCCTGCGGTTGCCGAGTTTTCGTCCACAGCCAACAGTTCGTCGGGGGCCTGCCCTCTTTCCACCCATGCTTCCAGGTAATCTAGGGATGAAATACGGGCATTGAACACACCGGTGACATGGCCCATACCTGGCACCGTGTAAAACTTCACAAAATTACCTAGGGTCTCTGCACTGTAACGTTTGTTAAGCCGCTCCCAGTACTGTATTGAGGAATAGACCGGTATGAAATCATCCACGTTGCCATGAAAATAGATGAGCTTGCCGCCATTATCACGGAAGCGGTCGATGTTGACACTATTTGCACTTAACTGATCCATCAGCCTGCCTATTCGGCCAGCATATTTTGCGGGATCAAAGTCATTCATAGTGTCCAAAGTTAAATCCTGAGCAATGGCGTAGCGTGGCGTCGCATCACCGGGACCATACTGAAGTGCACTTGTAGGCCCATCCGCGCCTAGGTTAGGGAATCCGCCATCAAAAAATGTAGACCCTTCAAATGGCGTCCACTTCGGAAAAACAGTCGTCGATTCGTCGTCCGCAAAAACACTAAAGCCGAGATCGTAAGGTTTATCCATCTCATTCAGCGCCTGGATCTGGACGTCGGATAAACAGGAGTCGCCGATATCCTGCCCACCGTCGCAGCGGGCAGGATTATTCGGACTTAGGGAACGGAAATCTTCTGTAGCTTCAAGACAGGCCCCAACATTGCTGATGATGCCGTCCTCTGCACGGTCAAGATCATCGCAGGTCGAGTATATTGCTGCCACGTAATTCTGCACTTTTGCCGGCGAGATCCAGCTGTTACCTCCATTGGCCAGCAGGGCACGGGCATAGTTATTGGCAGACAGGTGCAACATCACCACGTTGTGCGCCGGGTAGCCTGCAACTGCCCCATGGTAATCATCCGGATATCTCTGCACGGCATCGAAGGCTTCGTGGCCACCCTGTGAACCCCCAATAAAGTAGTTGTACTGAGAGTTAGTGCCGTAACGGGCCTCTAAAAGATGCATGGCAACGTCATGGGTTTTCTTAATTTGCTCGTGGCCGTAATTGCGCAACGCTTCCTCGTATAAAAGAAAGCTGCCGTCAAAACCTGGCAGCCTGGCCTTGTGACCGGAATCAGAGCCAAGCGTTACATAACCTCGGGCCAGCGGAGTATCTTCAGGGGTGGGTTGCTTGGCGTACTGCCCTAATCCGGTGACAAGCCGCCCATTGAATCCTCCACCACCGAACTGCAGTGATTTGCCGTTCCAGTTGGAGGGCAGGTTAACTTCAAACTCAATATCGGGCGCGCTGTACGTGACCGGATGTATATTGCCGATCACCTTGCAGAATTCGCCGTTTATGTTGTCACGTGCACTTGCACTGATAAGTTCGGCCGAGGAAATTGTGGCTCCGCTAGTTCTGAGGCCAATAGCCGAAGCGGGAATTTTCAGGCCGCTCAGAGCTTCACAGGCATCTGTTGGCGACAGAGAAGCTAGCCTAGGGCGCCAGGCGTTATCCTGGGTCAGGCCAGTTATTGGCAAAAGACTGACAGCAAGAGACAGGGTAGTAATAATGAGTTTTCTGAACATTGGTTTTCCCCAGTGATTATTTTTTATTAATGCGATAGCCAATTAAACCGGGGTTTGGGGTTGCCTTGCAATTCTTATTATTTGTTACCTAATAGGGAGCTTGAGCTTGGGGGTGATCTGGATTCGACGCCGGTACCGAAACCCAGGGTGCATGTCGAGAGGGTATAGACTCTCGTAAAACAATCTATGCAACTTTTATAGTTGCCAACGACGAAAACTACGCTCTAGCCGCTTAATAAAACTAAGTTAGGCTAGCGATTGCCACGGGATGCCTGTAAACCGGAAGCAATTGTCATATAGAACAGGATCGATCCAAAAGTGCGTTCGCCGCCAAGGATCTAAACTTTTAGCGGACTCGCCTTTAACGCCCTGCCCGTCGGGTAGTGACAGGCTAACTCAGTAGACGACGCTAAGCATGTAGATCCTTGTGCAGAGGATTGGCGGACGGGGGTTCAATTCCCCCCGCCTCCACCACATCAATATCCAGTAGAGTCCATAAAGCACCTATATACTCTGGCATATATTTTGAAAAAGTACTTGCTTTCGATAGAGTATTTTAGCGTCAGCTCACATAGTATTTCCTAGCTTATTTTGAATCTAGGCTGTTACTGCATTGTAACCAAGCTGTAGCAGCCTTCTCGTAAGGTTTTATTTCGTAGACTTAAGTCTAATATGTATGTATATTGCTGTCGCTTTCTACATCTTTTATGCATACCTATCACCATTTGCTGCGACCTGCAGTAACTTCTAGATAAACCCATAAAATAATAAGTCAGCTCAAATCTACCAGATACTTGTCCTATTTTGGGCGAGTGCGTTTTTGTTATAGGAAAAAAATATGTCAACAGAATCAACAGGAACCGTTAAGTGGTTCAATACTGATAAAGGCTTCGGTTTCATAGAGCAAGATAATGGCGGGCCAGATGTTTTTGCTCATTTCAACGAAATAGTAAGCGAGGGATACAAGTCTCTAACTGAAGGGCAAAAAGTAACCTTTAACGTCGTTGATGGCGCAAAGGGGCCAGCTGCTGAAAAAATTATTGCGGTTTAAAAGCACACTAACAAAGTAATTGAATAAGGTAAGGGATTCTGATTTTTGGGTTTCTTGCCTTATTTTTTGAGGCACATATGAAGTTATTTATAGGCGGCCTGCCTTTTGGCATGGAAGTAGAAGAAGTAAGCAACTTAATTTCAGAATATGGAAAAATTATCAGCTTAGAAATGCCTAAGGACCATTATACGAATGAGACTAGAGGGTTTGGTTTCTTTGAGTATGAACAAAATTCTGATGCCGATAAAGCAATTAAGGCTCTTAATGGCTTAGTCTTTAAAGGACGTTCATTGAAAGTGAATGTTGCTGCAAATAAGAATACGCGCAATAAAAGCAGACGAAGATATTGAAAATCAAAATATCGTCAGCCTAATTGCTCGCAATTCCTGTGTTTGCTTTATCCTCTTGAATAAAGACACCTATCCAGATGTTTTCAAAAACCGCTTTTTTGTATCTTGGCAGTTACAGTAACTGTGTAAGACTGTGATAGCTCCTCCCTGAGTCTGTTTAGACCCCGACTCAGTCGATTACAGAGCGATTAGGCAGGTTGTGGGTGTAGTGGAGGCTTACTAAAAGCAGCTGAGCCTAGATCGAAGGTATTAAATAATTCGTAATGTAGGTATTAAGCAATAGCCTGGTGTGTCGCAGGCAATCGGTATCACTCAGGATTAGTACCAAAACCTGAGGCCAGCAACGACAGAAGCCTCACTTACCTTCTCAGCTCTGGCCCCCAATGTAAGCGCACTTTCACCAAATGATTTTTCCCATGCAAAACCCACATAGGGAGCATACTCTCTTACAATTTCATAGCGAAGTCGTAACCCTAAATGTGTTTTCTGCAAACCACGGCCCATTCCAGCTTCGTTATCTTTCTCGAAGCCAAAGTTTAATTCCACCCGAGGCTGCAGTATCAAACGTTGGGTGATGCGAAGTTCGTATTCCGCTTCCAAACGAGCACTTAGAGCTCCTTCCTCACTAACAAATGCAGCGGCGTCTACTTCAAACCAATATGGCGCTAATCCAAGGAATCCAAAAGTTAGATAGTCAAACCCATTGTCTACTTCAGCATCATGACGCCAGCCTGCCTGAAAATCCCAAAACGGCGATACAGCGTGACTCCATAATGCTTGCAGTTCAAACTCCTTTGTATCACTTCTTTCTCTGCTATATTGACCTTCCGTTTTCATCCAAAGCTTATTTATATCTCCACCAATCCAGCCTTGAGCCTCCCAGATGAGGTCGTTATCACCATGATGGTTCTGATTCTCCAGTCGCTCGCCAATAAGGAGGAAGTTTATGGAATCACCATGCATCTTTTGAACCATGGTAGTCGATAAAGCCATCGTAGAGTCATTTTGAGCTGCCGCTTCTTGGATCATCATGACAAGGATGATCGTACTCAAAATTGATTTCACGTGTTTTGTTCTCTGACAGAGATTACACGCATCATGCCCGCTTTCATGTGATAGAGAAAATGACAGTGAAAAGCCCAGTCACCTAGCGCGTCAGCAGTGATATCAAGGCTCATTTTTTCACCCGGCTTCACTACAATAGTATGCTTTCGAGGTTTGTTGTGATCCTGGCTAGTGACGACATCGAAATACATACCATGCAAATGAATTGGATGTGGCATCATAGTGTCGTTAACTAGAGTAAGTCGCAACCTCTCATTCTCATGAAAGATAATTGGGTCTTTCACCTCGGAATATTTTTGTCCATCAAATGACCACATGTACCGCTCCATATTACTGGTGAGGTGCAGCTCCATTTCCCTTGATGGTTCTCGTTTGTCTGGATTTGGAGCCAGACTCTTTAAATCAGAGTAAACCAAAACACGGTGAGGCTCATTTTCAAGTCCTAGCGGTCTTTCATTCAGCCTGCTGACAGGATTCATTGCGACATTCATCACGCCTGGGCCGAGGGGATGATTGTGTTCCTGCATACGTATTTCATCCATGAGGGCGCTACCATTCATACCCATCATATCGGGTGTGTTCTGGTGCATAACCGCGCGGGTACTTTGTTTCACATCTGACGCACCATAATTCATGGCTGAGTGATCCATTGATTCCATTATAGATATGTCGTGTTCCATAGCCCTTTGATGAAGACCATGCGTTGATGCATTGCCGTGATTTTTATCTTGATGCTCCATGGACATATGGTTGCCCATATCCATTGAGGACATACCCATATCTTTCATTGAGAGCGTCGGTCTGGGACGAAGAGGTGGAATTTCAGCCTGCATGCCTTGCTGTATTGCCAAAGTTGCAAGGGCGTATCCGGAACGATCGTTGCTTTCACACATAACTGTATAAGCGTCACTGGTTCCAGGTTCCACGATAACGTCAAAGGTTTCCGCTGTGCCAATTTGGAACTCATCCGTCTCCACAGGCTGCACATCAAGACCATCGGCTTGGACAACGGTCATAGGTAGCCCCGGGATACGTACGTTGAAGATACTCATAGCCGAAGCGTTTATAAATCTTAGTCTGACCTTTTCACCTTTTCGAAACAGGCCGGTCCAGTTTTCTGCTGGACTTAAGCCATTTGTCAAATAGGTATAAGTGGAACCGGTTACGTCGGAGATGTCTGTCGGGTTCATGCGCATATCACCCCACATCAGACGATTCGTCATAACCGCATCGTAACCCTCAGCCTGAACTTCCTCAAAAAAATCCTCAATGGTTCGCTGCTGAAAGTTATAGTTGTCACTCATTTTTTTCAGCTTGGAAAAAACACGCCGTGGGTTTTCAAAAGTCCAATCGGAAAGAAGGATGACATGCTCTCTATCAAAGGAAACTGGGTCCGTACCAGCCGGGTCAATTATGATGGGGCCATAGTGCCCGGACTGCTCCTGCAAACCAGAGTGACTGTGATACCAATATGTCCCAGCCTGTCTCAACGGAAAGCGGTATGTGAATTCACCTCGGGATGGAATTCCCGGAAACGTGACACCAGGCACACCGTCCATCTGCCAAGGCAGCAGAAGACCGTGCCAATGTATCGAAGTTTCTTCATCCAGATGATTCAATATGCGAATTGTGAGGTCATCCCCCTCTTTCCACCTCAGGAGCGGGGCAGGAAACTGACCATTTAGGGTATAAAAGCGAGCCTTCTTACCTGCAACCTTGCCCCTAGACTCGGAAACAACAAGGTCAATAAGATTGCTAGTTATAGCATCTCCAGATTTCAGAGAAGCTTGACCGGATTGCGCCCACGCTGGCAGAAAGCTTTGATAACAAAGGCCTGATCCTACTAGCGAGCTAATTTCTATAAATTTTCGTCTGGATAATTTTTTCACTATTTTATTCTCATTGAGAATTTTGATCATATTTCAAGTAAGCCCCTAACTACTCCTGCACGAAAACTATATCGAATTCGTGGCTCAGAAAACGTAATTTTGGTGTTACTGAATTTTATACGTGAGATAGTGAATTTTGTATTTGTACCGGATTTATCTATGACTGCATCATTACATAAAGGTATCAAATCTTAGTGGTCAGCTGCCAATATTATCTGGGGCAGGTGCAGAAAAAAGTGAAGGTGTGAAAAATTTGTTGAGACAGGATCAGTCCAGAAGGATCTCCGTGAACTCACCTCGCATGCAGTGATTGGAGGCCATGGAGGAGGAGTAGCCGCCAGCGTTGATTAATGTTAAATGAGTCTCTTGCTGCATGTTAGGGAGCAAGGCGTCTTCATACCAGACATCTAGAGCCTCATTTATATTTCCTACAACCGTCACTTTTTTCAACTTGGGCGCGGCCTTTCCCTGGGGGTCGATTAGCGACACCGGCTGGAAAGGCAGGTTATAGTAAGCAGGCTCTGGCGCGATATTAAAGCCGGCGTCGACACCCAGGAACAGCGTGTTGCGCTTCTTTTCGAGGTAGGTTTTGCTTAAGAGCAACAAACCTGAGTCCTTGACTATATATTCACCCGGCTCCATCTCGATAAGTATATCCCGCGAGGCAAAGTGTTTTGCAAGGACGGCTGCCCACTTCCCAAGGTCCAATGGATTTTCACCAGCAGAGTGGGGCACGCCTAAGCCACCACCGACATTGACCCGTGAGACGTCAGGGCAATTTTCCACAAACCACAGGCATTCGCTAATTACTTGGTCCAACTGATTGAGTTCGGACGTCAGATAACCGCAGCCGGTATGAAAGTGAATCTTGCTAACGGTCAGTTGGTATCGGTTTGCCAATGCCAGCGCTTCAACGAATTGCTCCTTATAGATACCGAACTTTGTCGTCACTGTACCAGCATATTGAAGGCGGTCGTTACAGGCGCGACTCACTCCTAGTCCGGGATTCACGCGAATGCCGATCTCGCTGCCAGGTTTCAATCGCCCCCAAGTCTCGATGGAGTATAGGGAGTCACAGTTCATGAACAGCCCCTCGAATTCGTCGAGTCTACTGACATCATGTTGTGAGAGGCTTCCAGCGGTAAACGAAATCTGATCGGGTTCAAATCCACAGGCTAAAGCGTGGGCAACTTCGTTTGGTGAGCAAGCGTCTATGCCCACCATGCCTTGCCTGGCTAGAAACTGTAGAAGGGGAGCAAATCGATTCGCCTTCATGGCAAAGAGAATCTTATAGCGACCGACAAGAGCGGTGTCATCGAGCGCTGATTTAAGCCGCTGTATATTGTCAGTCACACGTTGCTTCGAATACACGAAGGTCGGCGTACCATGCTCAGCGATAAGCTCCCTGACCGCAGAGCCAGCAAAGTTCAGCTCACCTTGCTGATAGCCAAGATCGGACCGTTGCCACCAGGTGAAGTAAGCAGGGTCAACTTGCATTACCTAGGCCAGCCCCAAGTTGCCGAGATCCGACCCCAGCAATATGCCTTCGGGCACCTCCAGGCTTCCAGTAATCCAGCCTCTACAATTTTCACTGCCACAGCCGCAGGGGAACTGCTTGTACAGGACTTCTTCGGTTTCGGAATAGTCCATGTAGAGGAAACTGTTGGCGGCTATGTCCTTAAGGGCTGTCACCGTCATAAGCTGCATGTCTACCGAAATATTGGGGGAGCAGGAGTGCAGTAGGTAGCCGGTAAAGTACAGATCCAGTAGGTGCTTGTTAGCACTGATCTGCAAGGTGTGCTGCCGAATATCCGTGACGATTTCTCCGCTGATTACAGCCACTAGCTCGCCAGCCGAGAAACTGCGAAGCGCAAGAACACCTTTGCCGGAAGACTTGTCTTTAGAAACTACCCTGAAGTCTGAAGCCTGTGGAAAGAGGGAATTTAAGCCAAATTTTTTCGGGTACAGCATCGCCACTTTTCTCCTATTCTGAGGATGCGAACACAAAACACAATCAATGAAAGATGATTCCGGCTCTACGAGGAGTGGGTCCATGGCATCAAAGCGCGCTTTATACAGATGAGCGGTCTCTGTATCAACAATTATTTTACCCTTTAGGCAATATATTTATAGCGCTTACTCCACCACCTAGAATATAAACAGACTCGCATTCAACCAAATTATAAATTTCTGCATATCCGGGACACATGTCCCTGCACCTGTTTGACCCTCCACCTTAGTTGAATGCAAAGGGGGTCGGCAGGCTTTGGGTGTTGGGTAAGGCTGACTAGAAGCAGTCAGGATATGTCTTTTTTAGTATTCGAAGAAGTACATTAGCGGTGTGACGCAGTGCCGCCCCGCAGGAGGCTGCTGTGATTTCTGCACTGGATTCAGAGCTCAATGACTCAGCCATTACCACCATAGCCTTTACTCTAGTCCTTCCAGTTCGCTGCTTTTCTCTAACCACTCCCCCTCTAGTTGCTGAAGGTCAGCCGCGATCTTTGCCTGATCAAACAGAGCGCTGTTCAGCTCACCTTTCTTCTCATCACTATAGAGCATTGTATCTGCTAGCCGGGCTTCTACTTCGTTCATAGCTATCTGCAGTTTTTCCATCTCACGTTCTAGGCGCTTTACCCTGTCACGCAGTGGCTTCAACTCATGACGTCTGTCAGCCGCCAATTGGCGCAGTTCTCTTTTATTTAGCTTTTCAGGGTTCGCTTCAAGCTTCTTACTTTCTATTTCAGCACCCGACAGAAGCGCCTTCTCATAATCATCCAGGTTACCTTCGAAATAATCTAGCTTGCCATCTTTAAGCAGTAAAAACTCATCTATCACATTACCCATGAGGTGCCTGTCATGGGAAACAAGGATCAATGCTCCACCAAATCCTTGCAGACCCATTTCAAGACTGTGACACATTTCTAAATCCAGATGGTTGGTGGGCTCGTCCATCAATAACAGGTTGGGCTTTTGCCAAACCACCAAAGCCAAGGCGAGACGAGTCTTTTCTCCACCTGAGAAATGGGCAACGGTTTCCGTTACACGGTCACCGCGGAAATCAAATCCACCAAGGAAATTACGGATTTCCTGCTCACTAGCAATTTCTTCAAGACGCCTGATTAACTGTATAGGCGTCGCAGCGCCATCGAGTTCGTCCACCTGATGCTGGGCAAAGTAACCAAGCCTCAGATGATCAGAGCGATTTATCTCGCCGCCGAGTAGGGGCAACTTTCCAGCCAGCACTTTGAGTAACGTGGACTTGCCCTGCCCATTCGCTCCAAGAAGCCCAATCCGGGAATCACCTCGAATATTGATCGAAAAATTTTTAACAAGTGGGCTCTCATAACCAAAAACTATCTCTTCACAAGCCACAAGACTTGCAGGACATTTTTCCGGCTCAAAAAAATTAAAATAGAATGGGGAATCAACATGCGCTGGTGCAATATCCACCATGCGGTTTAGTTCTTTCAGCCTGCTTTGCGCCTGCCTTGCCTTGGTGGCCTTGGCGCGGAAACGTCGAACGAAATTCTCTATCTCCTTTTTACGCGCCTGCTGTTTTTCATATTCCGCCTGTTGCTGAGCAAGACGCTCCGCTTTCTGACGTTCAAAGCTACTGTAGTTTCCCTTGGTCAGAAATAACGCCTTGTTTTCAAAACAGACGATATGGTCAACGATGACATCAATAAAACTTCGATCATGAGAGATCAGCAACAAGCTCCCTTTATAGCGGAGTAACCATTGCTGCAGCCAAAGCGTGGCCTCCAGGTCCAAGTGGTTGGTGGGCTCATCCAATAGCAATAGGTCAGACGGAGTCATTAGAGCCTGAGCCAGATTCAATCTAATACGCCAGCCACCAGAGAACTCAATGACCTGCCGCTGAAAATCCGATACGGCAAAACCCAGACCTGACAGCAGTTTTTTAGCACGATTCTGAACATTCCAACCGTCGAGAAGGTCAAACTCTCCATGAAGATTAGCTACCAGATCATGGTCATCTGCCAGCTCTGCTTCTTTCAGCGCCTTCTCTACTTCGCGAAAACGGAAATCGCCATCTATGACATAGTCAATCGCATTTCGGGTTGTGCTTGCCGTTTCCTGCAGCATTTGGGCTTTTCGCAGATCACTGGGAATATCCAGTTCTCCCTCATCCGCATGGAGCTCACCCATAAGTAATTTGAAGAGACTTGTTTTGCCTGTGCCATTGCGCCCAATCACGCCAACCTTTTGCCCGCTATGAATCGTCAAACTGGCGTCTTTGAGCAACTGTTGCTGCCCCCGGCGCAGTGAAATACCCTTTATGGAGATCATTACTTAAGTATTGCGATTGCAAGAATTAGGAATGCCGAGGGCAAAGCGATACGCCATATCAGGTGTCATTTTTAGGTTGCGCACCTCATAAACATCCAGTGAAAAGTTGGAGTGCAGGCGCAGGCCACCCAAGTAGAGATTGGTATCCACTAGAAAGTAGGCTGGAGCACAAAATATGACACCAAGAAGACTTTTCTTAGAGTCAGAGAAAGTCTTAATTTCTTGTACGATGTCATAGGCATAACTGTATTCCTGCTTCTTTCGAACACTGCTTACTGCTTGTAAACCGGATCTGTCGATGGCCAAAAGCGCGCACGTGAAATTGGCAGTCCGGTGAAAAAGGCATTTATGGACTGTATCTGTCCATCCCAGACCTTAAAGGCTTCATAGGTCACCAGGGCATTACCTTCGCCGTAGGAGTCGCCGGTATGACCAAAGTTCATCCACAAGAGGACGATACCATTTTCCTCGTCAACCGCGGCCACTGACGCAAGGATACCCGGGTGCACCATGATGTTCTGTGCATACATGCCATCCCCCTCAGCAGTAATCCAGCCGTTTTCCACACGGTAGGCGTTTGGCGCGAATGGTGTGCCGGCATCGGTGAAATTGCCGATACGTAAACCCTCAGTGTAGGTCAGTGCGGTTTCAACCATGGATTC
>RFVC01000055.1 GCA_009922595.1 Gammaproteobacteria bacterium
GAAGGCGAGCTGGTGTAGTCGTCAAGATACCTGACCTGGCTGGCGGTAGTCACGGAAGTGCCCGTGCCTATAGAAATAAACTGTTTTCCATCTACGGCAAAACTTACCGGGTATCCTGTGATGGAAGACCCCAGGCTGGCTTCCCACAGTACCTCACCGGTTTCCTGGTCGAAGGCCCTGAAATTCCCTTCAATATCACCACCGAATACCAGTCCGCCTGCGGTGGCCACCATGGACATGGCGGTGCCGGGTGTCTCGTAGGTCCAGAGCGTTTCGCCGGTTTTCACGGAAATAGCATAAAAAGTGCCGACGTTGTCCCTGCCCTCGGCGAGTTTTTCACGCCCGAAGAAACCGTACAGCGCATCAGCATCCGGCTCCTCCACAGTAACGGTCAGGTCCATACAGGTATTCTGCAGGCCGTAGTAAAGCGCATTGGTCTGAGGACTGTAGGCTCCCTCCCACCAGTTCTTGCCACCGCCGGTTGAAGGACAGATTTCCCGTTCCTGCCCGGCCTCATGAAACAGAGCCTCTGGATTGACAGCTGCTTTACCTGTAGCGCCATCGATAGAAGACAGCACGTTCTGATGGACAGTTGGCCGAGCCCAGAGAAATTCACCGGTTTCACGGTCAATGGTATATACCACCCCTGTTTTTCCGGGGATGCCTGTAATAACTCGATATTCCTTTTCAAGATCAATATCAGGATTGATCCAGGGAACTGAAGCAGGATCCGGTGCTACCGCAGTATCAACCAGTAATCTGGCAAAGGGGTGGTCAAGGTCCCAGTGATCGATTAGATGCTGGTAATACCAGACGATACTGCCGTCATCAGGGTCAATCGCCAGGGTGGAGTTATGGTAAAGGTGCTCCTTGTCATTGCCCCCGAGCAAGAATTTCGGTGCCGGGGCCGTCACGGAAGTCCCCATGTAGATAAGGTCCAGTGCCGGATCATAGCTGGGAGCCATCCAGGCGCCCACATGCCAGCGCCCGTCCCAGGGCACATCTCCCCAGGTATCCGTTTCATCCCCCGTTGGCTGTTGAATCAGGTTGAGTTTCCAGATCTCTTCACCGGTTTTCGCATCATGTGCAATTATAAAACAGGCCTCAGGCCCGGCCGGTGGCTGGCAGTTCCTTCCTGAGACGGCCATTCCCTTGATGATCACCGGGCCGTTGCTTTGCTGGGCCGGGTGGGTGCGGTAGTCGAGGATTTGGGTTTCCCACTTAACTTCGCCGGTATGGACATCCAGGGCGATAATGTATTCGTCGTTGGTTGTATAGATGATGGCGTCATTGAAGATCGCCAGGTTGCGCATGGTTTTGTTAGCCCCGATGTAATCGCCTAGATCCTCCGGCATTTGCCTGACGTACTCCCAAAGCAACTGACCTGAGGCGGCATCATGAGCTCTCACCACGTCACCGGGATTCGGCATGTACATAACGCCGTCATACACGAGGGGTGTGCCTTCCTGGATCGGTACGCTTGGCAAAGTTCCTTCATGCAGATCAGACGACCAGACCAGCTCGAGGTCAGCGACGTTCTCACGATCAATCTGGGTAAGCGGACTGAAGCCCCAGGAATCGAGTGTGCGCCGAAAGCTCAGCCAGTCTTCAGGATCAGGATTCAGCAGAATATCATCGGTTACTGGAATATAAGACTCATTCTGAGCAGTAACAGAAAAAGATAAAAAAGCGAGCGAAAGGAGGAAATGACTTCTGTTGAAAATGAGATGAACCATGTGATGCCCCTGCTGAGAATTAACCGACGATTGATTTTAGAGTTTGTTATTCGCCTTAACGCGCAGGAAAACTAGCAGAGTTTTCCAAGCCTGTCACTGAAACAGTACTCTACAATTTTGACCAATCCGGCTATACTTCCGGACCATTCAGGAGATTTGTTTTACATTATGCAGTCAACGGATACCGCCGCCAGCAGTGCGGAAACTTCATCATCAAAATCTGCTGCTTATCCCACTTTTGTTTTCAAGCGCCGCCAGCTTCTCAAAACCCTGAACCTGACAATCGAGGAATATGAGCACTTGGAAACCGGGGCTGTTCACTACCATCTGGCCAGTGACAATCCGGAGAATGTTTTCCTGGTTGCCTTGAGAACCGTGCCCATGGACTCCACCGGGGTGGCACACATTCTCGAGCACACCGCCCTCTGCGGAAGCCGGAAATTTCCGGTCAGGGACCCCTTTTTCATGATGATAAGGCGCTCACTCAATACCTTTATGAATGCCTTTACCAGCAGTGACTGGACCGCGTATCCCTTTGCCAGCCAGAACAGGAAAGATTTCAACAATCTCCTTGAAGTCTACCTCGATGCCGTTTTCTTCTCGTCACTTAACGAGCTTGATTTTGCCCAGGAGGGGCATAGGATAGAGTTTGCAGAACCCAACAACCCTGATTCGGCCTTGGAATACAAGGGCATTGTGTTTAATGAAATGAAGGGGGCCATGAGTGCACCTACCTCCAGGATCTGGCAGCAGCTATGCCACCATCTTTTTCCATCAACGACTTACCATTACAACAGTGGTGGTGAGCCGTCAGATATACCTGACCTGACCTACGATCAGCTCAAGGCCTTTTACAAGACGCACTATCATCCTAGCAATGCGATATTCATGACTTTCGGGGATATCCCGGCCTGCGAGCACCAGGAAAAGTTTGAAACCCTGGCGCTTGGTGAATTCAGTAAACTGGACGTCCACATTGCCGTTGGGGACGAAGAGCGCATTGAAAGCCCTATAAGGGTGACTGAGTCCTATGCACTGGATGAGGAAGATACTGGAAACAAATCGCACGTTGTTTTGGCCTGGCTGCTGGGTAAAAGCACGGACCTGGCAGACATGATGGAGGCACAGTTGCTGACCGGTGTATTGCTGGATAATAGTGCCAGTCCGCTTTTACATGCACTGGAGACTAGCAGTCTCGGTAAATCTCCCTCACCGCTATGTGGGCTGGAGGATTCTCACCGGGAAATGAGCTTCATGTGCGGGATTGAGGGTTGCAATGAAAACGCCACGGAAGATGTCGAAAAACTAATACTGGATACACTTGAGACTCTGGCTTCTGAGGGCGTACCCCAGGAACTCGTTGAGGCCGCCTTGCATTCAATGGAATTAAGCCAGCGGGAAATCAGTGGCGATTCCTATCCCTATGGTCTGCAGCTAATACTTGCAGCACTTTCCACCGCCACACATCGAGGCGATCCGATCGAACTGCTGGATATAGACCCGGTACTGGAAACACTGAAAAAGGAAATCCAGGATCCAGCCTACATTCCCAGGCTGATTCGACACTACCTTCTGGATAATTCCCATCGCGTTACGCTGACAGTCAATCCGGATCCTGGTTTGTCATCAAGGGAGGCCGCCGAGGAATCTGAAAAGCTATCGGCCATCAAAAAGGAACTTGATAACGAAGAGATTCGTTTTATTGTCGAAAGAGCTGCCAACCTGAAAGCACGACAGGAAGAAAAAGATGATCCGTCCATTCTTCCAAAAGTCACCCTGGCCGATGTGCCAGGCGACATTAGCTGGCCTGATTCAAGCACTCATGAAATCCCGCTAAGCGACAACACCGGGAAGGCCCGTTTTTTTGCCCAGGGCACCAACGGCATCAGCTATCAGCACACCATTATTGATATGCCCAGGCTGGATAATGAAGAAATCCACCTGCTGCCCTACTACACCAGCTGCGTGCCAGAGCTTGGGATGGGGTCAAAAAGCTATCTGGAAGTACAGTCACTGCAGGCTTCCATTTCTGGCGGCGTCAGTGTGCAGAGTTCCATGCGCAGCAACATCAGCGATGAGCAGTCCCTGCAAAGTTTCCTAATTTATTCCAGCAAATCTCTTAACGAAAACAAATCAAAGGTAAGCAATCTGCTCCGGAATACTATTTTTGAATGCCGCTTTGACGAGCACCAGCGCATCAAGGAATTAATGCAGCAAATCTCGGCACGCAAGGAACAAAGCATCACACACCAGGGACACAGCCTTGCCATTGGGCTGGCCTGCAGAAAACTCAGCCCAATAGCCGCGATGAGCTACCAGAGCTCTGGCATGGCGGGGATCAAACAGCTTAAACAGCTGGTTACTGATTTCCAGAACAAAGAAACCCTCGCAGAATTTGCCCAGGGTTTTGCCAAACTACATGAACGCTTCCTCGAGTGTAATAAACAGTTCCTTTTGATTGGTGAAGAAAAAGAGGCGGTGGATTTTCTTGAAGGAATTAAGTCAGCCTGGTCATCAGATCATAAGGCCACCTCAGGCAGTGAGCGTTTTGCCCTGCCCGGCACACGAGAGTCTGTCCAGGAAGCCTGGGTTATAAATTCACAGGTGAATTTCTGCGGCATGGCCTTTCCTTCAGTGACCGCCGGCCATAAGGATTCTCCTGCACTGACTGTACTGGGCGGCTTTCTGCGCAATGGCTTCCTGCACAGGGCAATCAGGGAACAGGGAGGCGCCTATGGCGGTGGCGCAAGCCAGGATTCCGGAACGGCCACGTTCCGTTTTTATTCCTATAGGGATCCCCGTCTAGGAGATACCCTTGAGGACTACAAGCGTTCAATAGACTGGCTGCTTGAATCTGATCATGACTATGCCGCACTTGAAGAAGCGATCCTGGGCGTTATTTCCAGCCTCGACAAACCCTCGTCTCCTGCTGGCACCGCAAGGCAGGCTTTCTATAACGAACTGTTTGGACGAACTCGTGAGCATCGTTCAGCACTCAGGCAGAACATACTCAATGTTTCACTGGATGACCTGAAGAGAGTTACGGAGCGTTACCTTGCCGGTAAGGAGTCCAGTGTTGGGGTGATCAGCAACAAATCACAGACTGATGAACTGGAAAATCTCGGCCTGGAAATCCACCAACTGTAAAAATCTGGTCCGTAAGGGAACTATTTCAGCGACAGGAAATCTATAAAAGTGGAGAGAGATGATCTGTGGTGGATGTCTTCATTTTTCTCCCTCTTTGTTTTTATAAAAGCCCGGGTTATCTCGGGCTTTTTTTATTTTGTATCATATAGTTGCAAGGTTTTTCTAAAGTGAATGATTAGCCAATGGAGAGCCTACTTCCTTGAAGCTTTTATGACCTCGTATGCCATTTTGATGTCCTGCACTTTTTTGTTGGCCATCTCCATCATCTCTTCCGGCAAACCCTTGGACACCAGTTTGTCAGGGTGATGCTGATTCATCTGCCGCCTGTAGGCTTTTTTCACCTCTTGGTCACTGACTGTCTTCGGAATGCCCAGTAAAGCATAGGCATCCTTCAGGTCCATGCCGGCATCCTGTGTACTGTGGGCATGCCGCTGTGCCTGCATGCGCTGCAGCAGCAATGTGTAATCGTGGGCCGAAAATCCGAGGACAGAGGCTGCCTGTTTCAGGATACGTTCTTCATTGGTATGGAGCGTGCCGTCCGACAGTGCTGTTGCCATCTGGATCTCAATGAACATCTGCATCAGATTGCGCTGCCTGGAGCATTCCATACGAAACTGGTGAAGTACATCATTGATGGGAAAGTCGTTTTTCTTTCCCTCCTTGAAAAGCCTCTGTGCAACCTGTTTTTGCTCGGGATTAAGGTTCATCTGCCGCATGAGGTCTTCGGCCATGTAGATTTCGACCTGGCTTACCTGTCCATCGGCTTTGGCTATATGCCCCATGACAGAGAAAGTACAGGTGAAGAAAGCGGTCTGAAGACGTTCGACGCTATGAACAAAACCGGCTCCACCCAGGTTATTCAGGCCACGATCAAAATTGTGCCCAAATGTGGCGCCAAAGGCTGCGCCTAGAGGGCCGCCCAGCATGAAGCCAAGACCACCCCCTATGATTTTGCCCCACCAGCTCAAAATAGCAGCCTCAAAAACCAGGGTCTGCGTAGCTCCGCTGCACACTGGGAATACTGGCTCTCATACAGGTTGGCGTTATCCTGCACTTTGCGGCTGACATCGATGAGCCAGCCCTTGTTTGCGTAAGTCTTTCTGGAAAAGCCTCCATTCCCTTCATGGTAGGCAAGATAATGGTTGTAGGCGTCATTTCGGGCGATTCCATTCACCTTGTTCGAGTTATTGGTGTACCACCCGACAAAATCAATTGCATCATCAAAGCTTGAGCGCCTTGCCCCCCAGTTGCCGGCACTTTCCTTGTACTGATTCCAGGTGCCATCAAGCACCTGGGCATAGCCAAAGGCAGAGGAAGGCCTTGTCCAGGGAATAAACCCAAGTAATCGTGTTCTCTCCGGCTTTGCCCTGGATTGAAAGGAGGATTCCTGTTCAATGATTGCCATGGAGACGTAAAGTGGAGTTTCCCAGCGCCGTTCTGATTTGACGGCGGCCTTGTACCAACCCCGCCGCTCCTCAAACATGCTGCAGATATTGGTAGTGTTTTGCGGAGGCGTGGAGGCACATGAGGTGATTATCAGTGCTGATATTAGGGTGAGCAGACCTTTCATGACTTTTCTCTGGAACAGACTATCGTTCAAGTAGCCTGACCCCGGATTCTGTCAAAAATATGCTAATGCTGAGGCAAATCAGAGACATACAGGCTTTATATAGGCTAATAAGGCCTACTTTACACGGTTTCAGACCAAAATGTCATGCTGCTCTAGCAGTGACAAGAAAGCGGCCTCATCGATGATCTCAATGCCCAGCTCCTCCGCTTTGCTCAATTTAGACCCTGCTCCCGAGCCCGCAATCACCCAGTCAGTCTTGGCTGAAACACTGCCTGCGACCCTGGCGCCAAGCTGCTGGAGTTTTTCCTTTGCCTGACTGCGGCCCATGGCTTCCAGGGTTCCCGTTACCACATAGGTGCGCCCATTCAACGGCAGTTCATCCTTGTTAATGGGAGCACTTTCGATAGGTCTTACCCCGGCCTTGAGCAGCTTATCAATGATCTCGAGATTGTGGTTTTCATCAAAAAAGGCCCGGATATGATGCGCCACTATATTGCCGATATCCTGGATCTCCTCTAGGGATTCAGCGCTGGCATTAATAATGGCGTCAAGCTCACCGAACGCGTTGGCCAGCGACTGGGCTGTGGCCTCTCCCACTTCGCGAATACCCAATGCAAAAATGACCCGTGCCAGCGGCACCTGCTTGCTCTTTTCAATTGCTGAAACAAGATTGCCGGCGGATTTTTCTGCCATGCGCTCAAGATTAGACAGGGTGTCCACGTCTAGTGAATAAATATCTGCAACAGACTTTAAAATTTCCCTGTCAACCAGCTGCTCGATCAGCTTGATGCCAAGCCCGTCAATGTCCATCGCCGGCCTAGAGGCAAAGTGAATGATGGACTGGGTGCGCTGGGCCCTGCAGAAAAGGCCCCCAGTACAACGCATTAGGACTTCTTCTTCGTTATGCTCTATGTCCGACCGACAGATCGGACATTTGTCCGGTGCTGATATATTGCGCGCTCCCTTTTTTCGAGCACTTTTCACTACTGACACTATTTTGGGTATGACATCGCCGGCACGACGCACAACAACCGTATCACTAATCCTGACACCAAGTCTTTCAACCTCATCCATGTTATGCAATGTGGCGTTACTGACGGTAACGCCTCCTACAAAAACCGGTTCAAGCCTGGCCACTGGCGTGATAGTTCCGGTGCGACCTACCTGGAATTCCACGTCATTCAGTACGGTGGCTACTTCCTCGGCTGGAAATTTGTAGGCCATAGCCCAACGCGGCGTTCGGGCATTCATGCCGAGGGAATCCTGCAGTTCAAAACGGTTTACCTTGATTACGGCACCGTCAATTTCATAATCAAGATGGTCACGCTGTTTTAGCAGGTCCTGGCAGTAGTCATAGCTGGCATGAACACCCTTGCAAACATGTCTTGCCGGGTTAACGGGCAGCCCCCAATGATCAAAGCATTCAAACACTTCACTTAGCGTGCTAGGCTGCTCACCTCCTTCCAATACGCCATGGCTATAGCAAAACATGGTCAGCGGCCTGCGTGCCGTAATGCGTGAGTCGAGCTGGCGCAGCGTCCCTGCGGCTGCATTTCTTGGATTAACGAACACCTTGTCTCCTGACTCTATGGCTTTCTCGTTCATTATCAGAAAGCCGGCCCTTGTCATGAATATTTCACCCCTGACTTCAAGGCGTCGAGGTATTTGCTTCCCGGACAGGCGTAGCGGAATATCGCGTATGGTTTTGACGTTATGGGTAATATCTTCTCCGATGGCCCCATCACCACGGGTTGCCCCCCTGATCAGGACGCCCTCCTCATAGAGGAGACTGACAGCGACACCATCCACCTTGGGTTCACAGCTGTAGGAAATGTCCGCTTCAGATTCCAGACGCTTCTGGATCCTGGCTTCAAAGCGCTGCAGTTCTTCAAAGCTAACTATCTTGTCTAGCGACAGCATCGGCAATTCATGCACTACCTGTACAAAGCCGCTGAGAGGTTCGCTGCCAACACGCTGGCTTGGCGAGTCGGGAGTGATCAGTTCAGGCCACTGTTTTTCGATTTCAAGAAGACGGTCGAAAAGCCTGTCATATTCCTGGTCGGGAATTTCGGGTTTGTCGTCGCGGTAATACAACCGGCTGTGATGCTCCACGGTTTGACACAGAGCTTCAAGTTCTGAAATGACTTCTTTCGGGGGAGCCGACATTGAAATTTACCTGGATAAAGGAGTCATGCCGGCGCTACTTCCTGGCCAGCATCTCCAGCTCGAAATCACTAATGCGCTGGCGGCTGTGCTCGACGGTCTGGCGGGTAAAGACACTACGGTTTTCATCCTTGAGCTCGGCGTCAAGTTCATCCTTGACAGCTTCAGCAGTATTCAGCATTTGCTCGAAACACTGCATATTGCCAAGCTTATTGGGCATCTGCATAAAGAAGCTGACTCCAGGCGTTTCGAATGTCTCCATATCTGCCATGGTAAAGGTGCCGGGTTTAAGCATGTTTGCCATACTGAACATGACCGGGCCATGGCCGTCAGTATCTGAATGCCGATGAAAAATGCTCATGTCACCAAGCCGCATGCCATGGTGAAGCAGCACCGGGAGCAGCTTACTGCCTTCCATTAGTGTCCCCGGCCTGGCCATGACATTAATTATGATGACTTCCTCTGCGACATCCTGCTCATCATTGTCATCATCGACATCCAGCTCATTTTCTATAAGGTCGTTATGCTCAAGATCCAGTTCGCCCTGGTCATCATGACTAAAGGTGAGATCCTCATCACCAAAGGAAGGCTCTATCCTATCTTCATCAGACTCTCGACCCCTGCCGCCAAAAATTTTCTTGCCTGATGCAGTTTCTGATTCCTTTTGTAAAGCATCCTCTTCAGCTTCAGCGTCTTCCCAGGAGTTCTCGATAATTTCGGGCTCAACGTCTTCTTCCTCTTCTGGAACAGACTCCTCCTTAAGCCATTCGCCAGCTTCCTCAACGCTTTCCTCTGAGTAAGAGTCGTCTGACTCCTCCTCTGATTCCTCCAGGAGATAGCCTTCAATCTCGTCATCATCGAGATCTACAGATTCCATAAGAAGAGGCACATCATTGTCGGCGTCTTCTGAGCGGGGTTTGACGCGAGCGCCGCCGGAGGGAAGTTCGGAACGAACCAGGACGTCATTTTCCTCATCATCTTCGACCTGCGGAATATTTTTATCCAGCTTCATGACGATGCGGTTTTTACGTTCGAGCCATTTACGCCTGAACCCATCAAGCAGGATCAGCACGATAAAGACAATGACTATAACTGCTAACCAGTCTCTGATATTCATGTTTTTTATGAATCCAGGTCGGATAACTCAGTAGCTAAAGGGTTAACTTTTTCTTTCTAATTACTATTACTAAAGCACGTAAATTTATACAGCCACCATTTCGGCTGCTTCATCCACGTCTACGGCTACCAGCCTCGAGACACCGGGCTCGTGCATCGTCACACCCATCAACTGGTGGGCATGCTCCATGGTGATGCGATTATGCGTAATAAAAATAAACTGCACCACTTCAGACATTTCCTTTACCAGATCGATGTATCTGCCCACGTTGGCATCATCCAGGGGGGCATCTACCTCATCGAGCATACAGAATGGTGAAGGATTAAGCCTGAAAATGGAGAACACCAGTGCAATTGCCGTCATGGCTTTTTCACCACCGGATAACAGGTGAATGGTACTGTTCTTCTTGCCTGGAGGGCGCGCCATAATTTCTACACCCGTGTCCAGTAAATCTTCACCGACCATGTTCAGATAGGCATGACCGCCGCCGAATACCTTAGGAAACAGTTCCTTGAGTCCATTGTTGATCTTGTCGAAGGTTTCCTTAAAGCGGGTCCTGGTTTCCTTGTCAATTTTCCTGATGGCGTTTTGAAGAGTCTTCAAAGCACGCTCAAGATCTTCGTTCTGCTCATCAAGGTATACCTTGCGTTCTGACTGGGTTTCATATTCGTCAATTGCCGCCAGGTTGATTGGGCCAAGGCGGTTTATCCTGTTACCAAGCTTCGCCAGATCTTCCTCGCATGACTGCTCTGTCATCTCTTCTGGAACTTGCTGGAGCACCTGGTTTTTGTCGTAACCGTTTTCAGCAAGCTGCTGTTCCAGTGCTTCGCGTTTAACCGTATCACCTTCAATACCGAGGCGTTTGCTGACAAGCTCATCGCGAATACGCTGCGATTCGTCCTGTGAGATATTGCGCGCGCTTTCGAGTTCTCTTTGCTGGTGGTCAAATTCATCAACCTTGGCCTTGGCTTCGCTTAACTGGCTTTCCAGGGCGACAAGCGAGGCCAGCTTTTCTTCCAGATCCTTTTTAAGCGCAGGGATAGGCACATCGGCCTGCTGCAGGTATTCCTCCAGCTGTTTTTCGCGGTTCTGGTATGAATCTACCTGATTGGAGATTCTCTCCATGTTCTGCTGGAGAGATTCCAGTTGTGCGGTCAGTGTCTGGTGCTGCAAAGTCACCTGGTGGGATTCGTCCTTGTCCTTGACGGCCTGCTCGCGCGCAGTTTCAAGCGTCCTCCTGAGAGCGTCCCTGTTTTCAATCAGCACTTCCCTTCGTACTGTGTGCTGCTCCATGATGTCGAGAAAAGCCTCGAGCGTTTCCCTGGAGTTCCCGATATTGTCCTGTTCGTTTTGAAGTTGGGATTCCAGCTCAGCGATTTCCTTAGTCAGTGATTCCCTGCGTTTTTCTGCCTGTTCTATCTTGGTCAGTCTTGCGGACTTGTCTGAGCTTTTCTCGCTGAGCTGTCGATTTACTTCTGTCAGCTCTTTAAGAAGACCGTCACGGTCGGCTTCCCGCGTATCCAGCAATGACTCTTCATTGGCCAGGC
>RFVC01000056.1 GCA_009922595.1 Gammaproteobacteria bacterium
GCTGATTACTTGGAAGTTCAGTCAGGACGCACTGTTGGAACAGGCATCTTATTCTTTTAGTGAACTCTTTTTATCTCCAACAGTAAAGCCACTATTTGTTCACTGACTTGTGTTACCATAACGGTGAGTTGATAGCCGAACTTATTAAAATCAGTTTCGCTTCTGCTGAAAAAGCCACGCGATCATTTCTTGATTATGGTAGGCAGATGTCCACGCATCATGACCAACCCCTCGTAACTCTGTGTACTTAGGATTGCCACCTGCTTCTCTGACTGCAGCTACCATCTTTTGTGAGCACTCGACTGGTATGACGGTGTCTGCATCACCATGAAACACCCAGAGCGGTACATCACGGGCAAGATGTGCGTATTGAGTTTCACTCCTGCCGCAAACTGGTACGGCTGCTGCAATTCGTTCAGGTAATCGCATTGCAACTTCCCATGTTGCGGCACCTCCCATCGAAAGACCCGTAACAAAGATCCGATCTGGATCAACCGGTTCACCGGCAATTACGTCGTCGAGAGCTGTGATCGCAGCCTGCATGTCCAAAGTCATTTCAACCGAAGACCATTGGTGAGATGTTCTGCACTGTGGTGCGATTATGAAACAAGGGTATTTCTCTCGTAGTTCCTTTTCAGCCATCCAGGAAGGAAAGTATTTGAGTTGGCCCTGATTGTCTTTCCCACGCTCTCCTGCACCGTGGAAGAAAAGCACGAGGGGATAAGGTTGCCCTGGGGCAATTTTTCCTGGGCGAAGCAGCCTGTATCGAAAAACGACATCTTTACCGTTCTCCTGTAAGACTGTGGATTTTTCTTCGAATAGAGAGAGGGTGTCGTCTAAGCTTGAGGAATCAGATGCAGTAGCAAAGCTCATCGTCAACATCACCAAAGCCAAAATCGATTGAAAAAGAAACACGGTACACATGGTGTATGTCCATTGGGAAAAATAAAAAACGCGCAGTTCAACGATACTTAAAGTACTGCACACGCTGTCGCATCTCGCTTTACTCGCCGAAGGACGAGCGGCGGCCTGTCGGTCAAAAGACTACTTTTTCTTTTTTCGGGTACGTCCGCTCTTAAATTCATCGAATGAAAGCTTGCCGTCACTGTCCTTGTCTCGTTGCTCGAACCAGGTGTCGGCCTTGTCGCGGTTCGTCTTGTCTTTCATGAGACTCTTGAATTCTTCTCGTGTCAGAAATCCATCTTTATCAGCATCGCGCTGTTCGAAAGCCTTCTTGGCATCATTTGATGATTTTACCGGAGCGTCAGCAAGTAAATTTGTGGAATAAGTAGTGAAAGAAAACACCAGGAAGACAATAGCTGTTTTGAGGGCAAATTTCATTTCAATTTTCCTTTTTCAAAGTTTGTTTGGAAAGCAACAGGTATTCCTACGCATAATACTGAACGTAATGTTTCTTTAAAATAAGAAACGAAGTAGAGACTTTGGATCAACTGGCTGTTAGGCATCTCGCTTTCGAGTCCTTGGTTTGCGATAGATGCAAGAAGAAACACAAAGTATTGCGTTTGTGTTTCTTAGAGCTACGGTCTATCGATTCTTCTTGCTGGGCTTGTGGTAGAGGCCTTCGTCTTCAAAAAAACAGGCTTGGTGAGGTTAGTTGAGGAACCTCCGACCCGAACTTCATAAGTCCCAGATGGGAAGGATGGCCTCAGGTTTTGGTCGTGGAAAACCAGATCCTTTCCGATAAGTTCGATTGATAACTGTCGTTTCTCGCCGGGAGGAACAGTCACTCGGGCAAACCCCTTCAATTCTAAGTGCGGGCGTGCGATTTCAAAACCGAAGCCTGAGACATAGATCTGGGCGATCTCTGTGCCAGAACGCTGGCCGACGTTTTCCACATCAAAGGTTACCTCAACAGATTCATCTTTAGAGATAGTGCCCTTTGAGAGTTTGAGATTACGGTACCGATACTGCGTGTAACTCATCCCGTGCCCAAAAGGGAAAAGAGGTGCTCGTGGGGAGTCGATGTAGTCGAAAACGAGTGAACTGCTCTGCTGGCTATAGTGGGACGGCAGTTGTCCTACGGACAGTGGCCAGCTGACCGTTAGCTTTCCTGTTGGATTTGTCTCACCGAATAAAATTTCTGCTGCAGCAGTTCCTGATTCTTGTCCAGCGTAGTGAAGCGTCACAACAGCTGGAACTTTAGTGGCCAAGGCCCCAAGGGTCACAGGCTTGCCATTATTCAGTACGAGAATTACCGGAGTTCCGGTGGCAATAACAGAGTCGGCCAGAAGCTTTTGGGACTCTGTAAGGTCCAAAGTGGCACGGTCACCGGTGTGGTTGGATCCCCAGGCCTCCCGAGCAAGAAGAACACTTTCACCCAAAGCTAGAATGACAACGTCCGAGTGTTTCGCGAGAGTAGTGGCCTCAGCAATCAGTGGTCTATTGTCTGCTGGAGTCGCATAGTCGATCTCATTGACATATCGCCAATTGTCATACGAGTGACCCGTGTCATTGTGTGCAATTTTGCATCCTTCTGCGTAATGAACCGCTACTTTCCCACCAAGATATTTTCGAAGACCATCGAGTAATGAAACCGTTTTTTTGGGCTTCCCAGAATAATTCCCGAGACGGCAGACTGCAGCGTGCGGGCCTATGACGGCTATCTTTTGTAAATTTTGAAGATTGAGCGGTAAGGTATTTGAGTCGTTTTTTAAAAGTACGATGGATTGTCGTGCGGCTTCTAACGCCAGTGATGACGCCTTTGGTGAGTTAGTGATTGATGATGCCAATGGAACATTGAGTGTCTCGGCTGCCTCGAATAGGCCAAGTCGAAATTTTAGCCTAAGAACAGCCCGAACCGCAGCATCAATCCTTGCAAGGCCTACGTCACCCGCATGAAGAAGCACTGGTAGATGTTTGAAGCCGAAGTTATTTGGCAGCTCAAGCTGTAAACCAGCATTCAATGCCATTTTGGCCACTTCTTTGTCAGAGTTTCCAATCTTTTGATAGCGACGCACTAGGTCGATCCCTTGGTAGTCGCCGACGATCAGACCATCAAAACCGATAGTCTTTCGAAGAATGTCCGTAAGCAACCAGGAATTAATGTGACAGGGTATTCCGTCGACCTCATTGAAGGCGGCCATTACAGCTGCTGGTTTTGTGGACTGGATAACGTGTTGGAAAGGGGCGATATCATGATCGAGTAGATGCCGTCGACCATTTGCATATGGCGAGCGATTGCGGCCACCAGATGTACTGGCGTAGCCTGCAAAATGTTTAAGGGTTGCGGCAACATGGTTAGAAGAGATAGTTCCATTAGTAGAACCCTGTAGCCCTTCTACGATCGCGGCACCCAGTCGGCCCGCCAGGAACGCATCTTCACCAAGTGTTTCGTCCATACGGCCCCAACGTGGATCGCGGGCGACATCGATTACAGGTGATAACACATGAGCAATGCCACGCGAACGCGCCTCTCTCGCTGCTTGTGAGTAGACGCGACGGACGAGATCGGTGTTCCATGAACACGCTAATGCAATCGGCGCAGGGAATGAATTAGCCTCAAACTTCATAAGTCCATGTGCGGCTTCATCATGAAGCATTGCCGGAATTCCTAAGCGGGTGCTCCTTCTGAAGTATTGCTGTATTGCAGCGTATTGTTTCGCATCTTCTTCAATGGTGAGATTGTGAAGTGGCCCGAGAGCGCCAATGCCGTGTGGGCAGTGTTTTGCATAGAAGGACGGTTTGAATACTAATTCTTCAGAACGTAAGCGTTGCTCGTTTGGGTCCCACCAGCCGGTTAGTTGGGCAACCTTTTCGGCGATTGTCATCCTGCTCAAGAGGTCGGTGACACGCTTTTCAATCGGCAAAGAAGAGTTTTCATATAGCGGGGACTGCTTTGAATCCTTTGTCGTATGTGGCTTTGGTGAAAAACCAATTTGGGAGAATGGATCATCTGCTCCGTTAAGAAACATCGGATCACCCAAACGATTTTTCCATCGATTTCTGATCACGTCGGATGATTCAATTCGAGTCTGGCCCCATCCATCCCACATGTCTTGGGAATCCCAATCGGCGTTAATGTAGGAAATTGCGCGGATAACGTCCTTGTTTTCATTGATATGGTTAAAGAAGCTGACAAACCAACTATTCCAGATTTCATCCGGTGACTGCTTGTCAAAGTAAAACCCTCGGGGTGTTGCTTCTGCTATGAAAACTGGCTTCTGTACCTTGCGAGCAAAATTGAGAGCGGCTGCGCCATCTTTGGGTTTGCCCCACCAAGAGTAACCGACCCAATCGTAGAAATCTGTCCCTGGGTCGTAGTCTAAAAATTGTTTTGGTGTTGCGCTACTTGATGAAGCAAAAACAATTGCAAAGTTTTCTAGCTTTGCTGCACGGAGTGCAGTGACAATGCGCCGAAAGGCTTTCTTGAAGTTATCGGGATCGTAAGCGTTCCAAACGCCATCGAATTCATAACCGATCCGAATAAAGAACGGATGCTCAGGATGTGAGGCAACAAAATGTACAAACTCATCAATAAGGTAATCAAAGGAGCCGTCAGCAACTTTCTCCTCAGATTTGCCCTCCATTGAAATTGAGACATGGATAATGCAATTGTTCAGTGTTGGTGAATCAAGGTATGCCTTGAGGTGCATCGGTCCTGCAGCCCATTCCGTTTCTTCGTTCAAGCCAGCGACAGACGTATCGCCAAAAGTTCTACCAAACTTATTCGTCCAGCCACTCGAGAAGTAGATGTAATGAGTGATGCCGGCAGGCACCATGACATTGTCGACATAGCCATCCCTATAGGCATCGGTGCCGCCTACGGATGCATTGTCTTGCCCTGCAAACACAAGAACTCTATTTGCGGGAGGGGAAAATTTACCGGAGATTGCAGCATCAACGGATTGTGAAGGCAGTGCAAGAGTCGTGCACACGAACAAGGTAAGGATTTTCATTTTGTGCATTTTTAATTCGACTTTCGTTGGTCAAGTTCCGTGCGAATGCGTAGGCATTTTTGATGGTCAAGTTTGTAGAGTGCTGCAAATGGGATAAGCAGGGCGTGGCCGATTGCGGGGAATAAGGTCATTGAAAGAACGAGGCCCTGTATCGCTTCAGGGGATTGATTATCTGCTTTGCCGTCGTAACCATACCAGGCAAGGATGAAGCCAATAAGCCATCCGCCAAGGGCGACTCCAAGTTTTAGTGCGAATAGTGCCCCCGAAAAGGCCAGGCCTGTGACCCGGCGACCGGTCCTCAGTTCTCCATAATCGACAGTATCGGCGGCCATTGAAAAGAGAAGAGGTGCGCCCATCTGCACAAAGAAATTAATCCAGATGAAGAGCGAGAAGACAATGATCAGATTATGAGAAGGCGCGAAGTAAAGGCCAACGGAACCAAGGACGATTGCGATCTGCACAAGGATATAGGCAACTCTGTTGCCAGTTATCCTACTGATTGGTGACGCGAATGTTGCACCAATCATTTGTGAAACTGTGCCTGCCGTAAGGAACGCAGCAACGAGGTCCGGGCGTTCTGCAAACCACTTAATGTAATAAATCGCCGACCCGCCACGGAGAACGATCGGTACAAGGAGGATCAGAAACATGACGGCCACCAGGAGCCATTGATCATTCTGGAAAAGAGTAAGGAGATCGAGTTTGAATGAACTTTTTGCGCTACTCGCTTGATGGACCCGCTCGCGGGTGAGTGCAAAGCATCCCAAAAACGCAGCTACTGCCAAGATACTGAAGACGCCCATTGCCCACGGATATCCGGCTTTTTCGTCGCCATTGCCAAAAGACGCGATGAGGTCTGGTCCGAAATATGTAATCAGGACACCAGCAAATGTTGCCAGGAAAAAACGATATGAATTGGCTGAGACCCGTTCTTTGGAATCCGGCGTGAGAGCGCCACCCAGGGCACAGTATGGAATGTTAACGACCGTGTAGAGGAGCATTAGTGCAGAGTAAGTGGCGTAGGCATAAAGAAGTTTCCCAGATTCACTGAACTCAGGTGTGGTGTATGTGAGCACAAAAACGATGCCAAATGGCATGGCAAACCACAGCAAGTAAGGTCGGAATTGTCCCCAGCGGGTATGGGTGTTGTCTGCGATCATCCCCATCAGTGGGTCAGTCACGGTATCGAGCAGACGAACAACAAGAAACATAGTTCCCATTGCGACCGGAGCGAGCCCAAAGACATCTGTGTAGAAGGCTGGGAGAAGGATGAGGATAGTTTGGAAGACAATATTTGAACCAAAGTCCCCAAGGCCATAACCAATTTTTTCGGTAACTGAAAGTCGATTTTTCTTCATGAATAATTCGAAAAGCTAATTATTTGAGGATTGTGTATTCAAGAAAATCGAAACGCGCTGATGCTTGTTGCCCAGTTAAATCTTGGCAGGCCATGCCAATAAAGGTTCCGGTGAAGCCCCAATGTTTGCCATAGTCATCCGAAAGGATTGAGGCGTCGAGTGTTGGACCAATTTGTTTAAAATCGTGGCCATCCTCAGACCAAAAAAACCTGAGATCGGACTCAAGGAATTCAAGCCGAAGGAAAAGTGGCTGAGGGGGCACTTGAACTGGCTCCATGTTCAGTGGAAAAGAGGATTTTCCATCGTCGCAGCTGTGAATTTGAAGACAGCATCCAAGTTGTTCATCGTGTGACAGGTATAGGTAGTGAAAAAGACGATTGTTGTAGTAAGCCGTTAGCCCCGCCATCTGCTGAAACGATTGTGGGCTAAAGGTGAGCCTTGTCGTTGCTCTTGATCGCTGATGAGTCAGCCGCCGGGCCAGCATCGCTTGGTCAAAGCAGGATTCAAGTGATTCTGATCCAAAGAGGACCAGTTCTTCAGCAGAATTATTCACTGAAGCTGAGGGGCCACGAGGTGTTGCGTAGTCCGGAGCATCAAAGGGCAATCGTGATGGTTGTTCTGGCCATGGGCATGCTGGCAATTTTGGTGCTACGATAACTTCCCTAGGGGCTTGCCCGCCGCCCGCGAGATAGAGCCAGTCATCCGTTTCCCATTTAACACCTTGAATGGCGGTCTCTCGTCCAAGGTTACAACGTCGGGTGCCTGGAAGTGGACGACCACAGAGGTGGACGAGAAAGCTTTCACCCTGTGGTGTTTCGACAAGGCTGGCATGCCCAGCCTTTTGAAGCAACGCCTCAGGGTGACCTACAGAAGTAAGGATAGGATTATGAGGATGAATTTCATAGGGACCGTATAGGCTTCGCGAGCGAGCAAGTGTAACGGCGTGTTCATATTCCGTCCCACCTTCAGCAGTCAGGAGGTAGTACCAACCATTCCGCTTGTAAAGGTGGGGTCCTTCTGTGAGTCCAAGCTTACTCCCTTTGAAGATGATTCGTGATTCTCCAGTAAGACATTTTTTGTCGTGGTCATATTCTTGTAGTGCGATTCCGTAAAACGGATGGCGGCCCGGACGATGGTCCCAAACCATATTGAGCCAATATTTTTTTCCATCGTCATCGTGAAACAGCGAGGGGTCAAACCCCGATGCATTTATTCGTATCGGGTCAGACCACTCGCCATGAATCGAACGAGCTGCTGTAAGGAAGTTAGGGGTGTCCTTCGTAGCTGACTCATGCTGGTGGACTACTGTGTAGCATAGATAAAAGGTGCCATCATGATGAGTCAGTGCAGGCGCCCAAATACCACCCGAGCTGGGGACTCCTTGAAGATCAATTAGTCTGGTTTGCTGCAGAGCATGAGTCAGTAGCCGCCAATGAACTAAATCACGTGAATGATGTATCTGTACCCCGGGAAACCACTCGAATGTTGACGTTGCAACGTAGTAATCAGTGCCGACTCTACAAATAGATGGATCGGGGTTAAATCCTCGCAAAATAGGATTGTGAATGAAGGTTTGAACCTCTTGCCGTGGCTCATCGAACACCGCTATTTGGCTGTCAGGAAGGGAAGAAGAATGATGTTTTCTCATGGCATGTATTCAATGTGGGCAGAAGATTCTTCAAACAGGGCCTTTAGGATGGCAGACCAGGGGATATACCTGTGTGAACGTGTCCACTGTGGCGAGCTCGATGCCGCTAATAGAAATTCTTAACAATCTCATGGGATGTAGCTAATTTTGGAAACGGCGTCTAATGGCAATGGAAAACGATTCTACAGGTCAAGCGGCTGATGGCGTTAAGGCAAAAGCCGGGGCTAGAACGTAGAGATATTATGAGCTCGGGTGCGGCGCGAGGTGCACTGCTATTAATTGAAACTACTAACGGCCACAGCCAAAGGCTGTTGGAGGGCGTGCTTCAATACGGAAGAGGCACCGGCCACTGGACGGTATGCCTTGGGGAACAGGAGCGGGGTCGCCAAGCGAGCGAATGAGAAAATTGATAGGGGGTGGAATCATTGCCGGCGAGACAAATAAAAGGGTCTGGATTTAAACCCCGCATAATCGGATTCTTGGTCTTCTATGTCGGATTCTCGATATGATTTCAATCACTTTCCAGGGTGCCGAGTACAAACCCCTCCTGCCTCTTAGCTCGGAAAGCAGGCAATCCAAGGGTGCAGGTCATCTCCCCTGGAATCAGGCAGTGTTTTAGATTAATCGCTATCCAAGTTTAGCCAATCGGCGATGTGTCGTTCCGATCCCGTTTTTTCGGACGATCGTCAGAGCATTTTCAGAAGGCGTTTCGCCCGATCGTTCTCGTGAGTGAGGACAGTAGCAAGACAATAAGCCGATAGATTTATTTCTTTCTGTTTTCACGAACAAAGCTAGTTTGAAAACCTTTGGGGATGTCAATACACCCGGCCATCGCTGCTGTTGTTGACTTGATTTTTTCAACCTGAGATTTCTTTAGCGTTTTCAGTTCAACCAGCAGGGCCTTGAATTGGTCAACATCAGCGGGATCTCCTGAGATACTCGACTCCGCTTCTTTGAGTTGGGCGAAAACAGCGGGGCCAAAAGCGTTTGTTTCTTCAAGAGAGTGCACTTGCTCAAGAAGTGAAACGACTTCAATTCGCTTTTGCATGACTTCCGGAGAGCCTTGAACACTGACGCGGGTGACGCCCGAGCACCCGACAACGAGACCAAGCAGACACAAAGTTCGCCAAAAGTAAGTTTTGTTCATTAGAGCGCATACCTTCCTAAGGAAAAAATTGGGAGACGTTATGCAAGGATAGAGCCAGCATCTACTCGGCAAACCACCGCTTGACGGAACTTGACGAGCACAGTCAAGCGGTGGCATCAGTCTATGGAACGTATGACCAAACGGTTTTTCCGAGGAATACCTCTAATCAAGTTTCGCCGTACTACCGTCGTTACGGCACACTGATGCGATGTAGGCATTCTGGTCTACTGATTCGCTCAGAAACCTCGTCGAACCGTCACACATGAGCACGCCGAAGATATCGCCCGTGTGGGCTGAACTTCCGCCGTGATAATTTCGTTTCCAAGTTTGATCGCTCAACCGAAAGTGACGCGTTGCCTGTGCCTCAGAGTCGGTGCCTGACAACCATGTTGCGAAGCCGTGAGCGAACTGCGTCCACTCAGTGGCAGTCGCATTCTCGACAAGGCAGATCGTTGAGGAGAGACCGTCCAGAAATTCGTTGAACCCGACTAAGCCGTTATCAACAGGCGTACCGAGGTAGGCGCCACCGCTCATGCCAAGCCGCGAATCCCGCCAGGAAGTCCCCTTATTGGTGGAGTGTCCAACCATACTTGCCTGCCAGTACCGACGACCCAAATTCATGCGATAATTGGTAGCCCCTCCAGGAGTCAATCTTCCATTGCGTGAGGCATAGGCTTCTGGGGCTGACAATGTCGTCTGGACACCGGCCGAAGTTTGCTGCAGCGAGGTCGCAACACCATTTTCCCAAGACGGACATATCGCAAAACTTAGATTTGTTGTTCGTGCGTAATCCCGCGCAGCGGTCTGGAATGGTGCCGAGAATTTGTCTTGAGTTCCAGAATTTGTCGAACGCGTTTCGATCTCCTGGTACACGGTGTCTTCCTCTGCGTAGGGCAAGATGAAGACGAGCCATGAATAACACTGGTTCGTCCTGCCGCTATCAGTTCCCATGTTGTTCATGTCGGAATTCTTCGTCCCATTCGTATACAGCGTCGTCATCGCAGGAAACCGTGCATTCGCACCCTTTGCATTCGTTGATGCAAAGTTGTGGATTGCGAGTCCCATCTGCTTCAGGTTGTTGCCACAGGAAGTCCGTCGTGCGGCCTCCCGGGCTTGCTGGACGGCCGGCAAGAGCAAGCCGACGAGAACGCCAATGATGGCGATGGCAACAAGTAACTCAATAAGCGTGAAGCCTCGGTGTTTGATGCGCAAAGTGTTCATGAAAAATCTCCAGTATGGGCGGAAAATACGTACTCAAAACCAACACAGGGAACCGGACCTCTTCAAGCATACAGCAACGACTCCCCACTTGCGATATTTGGCAAAAAAATATTTTGCTTTTCGGGTGAATCTCTAGCCTCAGTTTGTGCGGTTTTGTAGCCTTAGAGCCAGCTTCCTTTTTTGGTCCGATTTGGTGGCGTAAAAAATTCCTGTTCATCCGTAGGTTTTTTACATTGCTATGCAGTCCGCTGAAGTAGCTCTTCTGTTGGAAAGTTCGAGCGGTTATTCGCGCGGATTGCTTGAAGGGATTACCGCGTATGTGCGTGAGCACGGCCATTGGTCCGTCGTCACAGGGGAACCTGAACGTGTCGGACTGCCGCCCCAATGGCTCAGAACGTGGGAGGGTGACGGTGTCATTGCCCGAATTGAGACCAGGGCCTTTGCAGATCATCTTCGGCATCTTGATGTTCCCGTAATAGACCTCAGCGAAACGAGATATCTCGCTGACATTCCCTGGAGCCAGACGGATGACGCGGGCATTGCCGCTCTTGCGGCAAGTCACTTCAGCGAAAGACGGTTTCAAAACCTCGCTTTCTGTGGGGACCCGGGGTTTGCATGGTCAGAACTTCGCCGTGACCGATTCGCGGCGATCGCTGCTGGGAATGGCCAGCGGTTTTTTGAATTCAAATCGGTGCACCGCTATGCCCCAAACTTCGCTTGGGGTCAGGAAAAGAAGCGGTTAAAAAAATGGCTTGCCACGCTTCCTCGCCCGGTGGGAATTTTCGCTTGCTATGACTTCTTGGCAAGGCAGGTACTTGAAGCCTGTCATGAGATAGGCCTACCCGTGCCTGAAAGTGTGGCGGTCTTGGGCGTTGACGACGATGCACTCGTGTGCAATCTGGCTAAGCCACCGCTGAGCAGTATCGCCCAAGACACTTATTCTGCTGG
>RFVC01000057.1 GCA_009922595.1 Gammaproteobacteria bacterium
GTTTTCCTGCCACATGTAGCCAAACTGTAAACGCATGTTGTCTTTCAGGCTGTAGCCGAGCGCGGCATAAGCGCGATTGCGGTCAAAGGTATCCACTGAGCGATTGTTGCCGATATCATTTTCCAGGTTCAGGAAGAGCTCGTTGTACAACGACAGGTAAACCGCCCCCTCCCCCAGGTCATCCCGGTTCAGGGGATAATTCATGGCCAGGAAATACCGCAGCCGGGTTCTGAAATCCTGGCCGTTAACCCAGCGCTGCTCAAAGCGAAAACGATGACTGAGAAACAGTTTCCTTCCCAAGGTCTGGCCAACCAAGGCTTCCTGGTAGGTGCGGTTTTCCTCGTTCTTATCATTGCTGGGGCCGAAGGCACCGGAAGTAATGTGTGCGTAACCGACTGTATATTTCACGGGGCCGTTCTCCGGACGCCAGGTTAAGCCGCCCCGAATCAGCAGCTGTTCCAGGTCGCTAGTGGTATCCCAGTTACGGTGTTGGATGTCGCCCTGCCAGCCGAAACCGGTATCCCGGTTTTCAGTGTTCCACATGTACATGTACCAGGCACCGGTCTGACCCTGATCAACCTGACCGAGTACGGCATTTAAGGGGTAAATAGTTAGAAAAAAGAGGATTAATCTTGTAGCGACTTTCATAGGTTGTTTTATATTCCATTTGCTTCGAAACGACGAAGAATTCTATGACACTGCAGATCAAAAATAGAGGAAATTAGTGATTTGAATAGGCTATCAGGAAGGGAGACTTAAAGAGACGATAATGTAATGCGATAATGACACGCCCTCGAGCATCCTCGTAAGCACAAGGAATTCATAACACATGTGGAAAGACAGAATAGACGGTGAGGAATCGCCTTTCATTCCCCTCGGCCCATTCAAGCTGAGACTGCCTTTTATTCACTACCGTTTCGAGTGGCCGGATTACTTCCAGGGTCTATTGATGTGCGCCGTTGACCTGGCAGCCATTCCACTCATGATCGAGCTGCTGGGCATGCCTTTTGACGTGGCACTGGCTGTGGTGCTGATGAACGGACTGCTATACCTGACGCATCACCTGCTGGGTGATCCCGTTGTCCCCGGCTGGATTACCCCAGCCATTCCTCTCATCATGGCTTATTGCATGACCTTTCCTGAGGGACCGGAGCGCGTGCATTCGCTGGTTGCTTTCCAGATGACGCTCGGGATTTTTGCTATTGTCCTGGGTATGACTGGCATGGCCAGTAAAGTGGTGGGCTTTATTCCCCAGTCTATCAAGTCGGGAGTGATACTAGGAGCGGGTTTTGCGGCAGTGAATTCTGTCTTTGTTGCCGGCGGGCGGTTTGATTCCTTTCCCTGGTCTATTTCCATCGCGGTGGGCATTGCCTTTTACCTTATTTTCTCACGCCACTTTGCGGCACTCAAAACCACTAATGCGTTGCTCGGCCTGATTGGCAAACTGGGCATCTTCCCAATCATTATCCTCGCCGTTCTTATCGCGCCCGTTTTCGGGGAGGCGCCCTGGCCAGATATTGAGTGGGGTCTCATAAGTCCTGACTTCACTAAGCTGTTCCAGGAATACACGGTTATTGGCCTTGGCTTCCCGCCAATAGCGATGTTTATTTCCGCAATCCCGACCGTGCTTGCCGCCTACATTATTTTATTTGGTGATGTGCTGCAGAGCAGGGCCCTGATTGCCGAGGCCGATCACCTGCGACCCGATGAGCGAATTGATTACAACCCGAACCGTGCCCACTTGATTTTCGGCGGCCGCAATACCTTCATGAGTATCTTTGGTCCCGACATCGTCATGTGCGGCCCGCTCTGGGCAGCCATGCAGGTGGTGGTCATTGAGCGCTACAAGGACGGCAAGGCGGCGATGAACTCACTTTTTGGCGGCTCTGGTTCGTTCCGCTGGGGCACCAACACCGGTTTGTTGCTTCTGCCGATTGTCAGCCTCGTCGAACCGATTCTGGGCATTGCCCTATCGCTGACACTCTTGATCCAGGGCTATGTCAGTGTGCGCATCGGCATTTTAGAGTCGCGCAGCAACCGGGATCTAGGTATCGCCGGCATTATTGGTGCCGTTCTTGTCGCGCGAGGAGCCACCTGGGCCTTCGCCGTTGGCATCATACTCACGCTGCTTGTCTACGGCAGTGATTTTTTCCGGGGTGAAAATGAGAAAATTTTCACCAAGGATCTCGACTAAAAACCATCCAATATTTAGGGGCTTTTCTGGCCCTTTAATTGCAACATCGCGGGTTTTGGAGCGATTTTCCCCCAAATTGAGTCATAGTCCGCCCCATATTGGTGTCATTAATACTTTTTGCACAAAAAAGGGGCGAAAATAAACTGATATTTAATGCAATTTTAACCCTGACTCACTAGAATGCGCGCGCCCGAGCAGGGCGGGGCCATCATCTAGCAGCACCAGTCAAAGATTAAATGCGTGGACACCGATGAAACACGAAAATTTTTATGCAGAGGAGCAAACCAAACTAATGAAAGCAAGTGAACTGCTTGTTAAGTGTCTTGAGAACGAAGGTGTTGAATATATCTTTGGTCTACCCGGAGAGGAAAACATCGACGTGATGGATGCGTTGATCGACAGCCCAATCCAATTTGTAACGACCAAGCATGAACAGGGTGCCGCGTTCATCGCGGATGTCTATGGCCGGCTGACTGGCCGTGCCGGTGTTTGTCTCTCCACGCTGGGCCCCGGCGCCACTAACCTGGTAACCGGTATCGCCGATGCCAACATGGACCGCGCGCCTGTTGTTGCTATCGCCGGGCAGGGTGCCACCACTCGTCTTCACAAGGAAAGTCATCAGATCCTTGATCTCGTCAATCTCTTCGAACCCATCACCAAGTATTCCACGCAGGTGCGTGAGCCGGAGATCGTTCCTGAAATTACCCGTAAAGCCTTCAAGATTGCGCAGACAGAAAAACCAGGGTGCAGCTTTATCGACTTTCCGGAAAATATTGCGGCGATGGAAGTGCCTGAAATGGCACCCCTGAAAATGCAGTATGCCCGCGAACCTGTGGCTCCTTCCGGACGCTGCACCAAGGCCTCTGTTCACATTGCCGAATCCAAGGCGCCGGTCATCATGGTAGGTAATGGCGTGATTCGCTCCAAGGCTTCTGAAATGGTGGTGCAGTTTGCCGAGCACCTTAATATTCCTGTTGCCACTACGTTTATGGCCAAGGGCGTTATGCCCCAAAGTCATCTCCTGTCACTAGGCACCATTGGTATGAAAGCCCGTGACTACGTGGGTCATGCCTTTGAAGCCTCAGACCTGATCATCTGTATAGGAGTCGACATGGTGGAGTATCACCCGGAGCTGTGGAACCCGAACTGCGACAAGAAAATTCTGCACATCGATATGCGTCCTGCAGAAGTGGATACGCACTACATACTGGAGTCCGGCGTTATCGGTGATATCAAGGACTCTCTAAAACGTATCGCTTCAAGCCTGGACAAGCTGCCTGATTCAGATGTACATAAATTTATACCGATCATTCGCGAGGACCTGGCTGAGCATAAAGACGACACGGCATTCCCGATCAAGCCACAAAAGATTCTGTGGGACCTGCGCCAGGTGCTGGATGATGAAGACATAGTTATCTCCGACGTGGGCGCTCACAAGATGTGGATTGCCCGCAACTACCAGGCAGAGAAGCCAAACACTTGCATCATCTCCAATGGTTTTGCGGCCATGGGTATTGCACTGCCGGGCGCGATTGCCGCCAAGCTGGCCTATCCTGAGAAGAAGGCTGTGGCTGTTTGCGGTGACGGCGGTTTCATGATGAACAACCAGGAGATCGACACTGCTCTTAGGCTGGGCCTTGACTTCGTTATCCTAATTTTCAATGACAGCAAGTACGGTCTTATTGAATGGCACCAGCTCAGGCACTTTGGCCGCGCGACTGATATCGAATTCACCAACCCTGATTTCGTCAAGCTGGCTGAAAGCTTTGGCGCGAAAGGGTACCGCGTTGATTCGGCGGAAAGCTTCATCCCAACTATGGAAGCGGCCCTGAAAGACGGAACTGTCTCGGTGGTGGATTGTCCGGTGGAGTATGCCGAGAACATGAAGCTGACCGAAAAGCTGAAAGCCCTCCAGTCGCCGATTTAAAGGTAAAAATAAGAGTCAGGATCAAGGATATAGGATATGGGATATAGGGCTGATTTGTTAATACTGTTTGAAACTCCTCTATTTTTGATCCCATATCCTGATTCAGGAAAGTTCGAAAGTATTATTGCAGCAGGTTAAAAAATGAATCCACTTAGTTTCCAGACAACTCGCTCAGTCCTCTACGAAGAGGGGGCCACCTCCAAGATCGGACAGATAATGTCTGATCGGGGCTGTAAGAAGGTTGCTTTCGTCACGGACGCCTTGATTCTCAAGCTCGGCTTGGCAGATGCTGCTCTAGACAGCTTGAAAGCGGCAGGTGTTGAAGTGTGGACCTTTGCCGACGTGGTGGCAGATCCGCCTGAAGATATGATTCTTAAGGCCGTGGCCGAGGCTAATGACGAAGGCGTTGACGGCGTGGTCTCCATAGGCGGCGGCAGCTCCATGGATACAGCCAAGCTGATTGCCGTGCTCTGCAACACTGAGCAGCCGCTGGATGAGATGTACGGCATCGGTATGGTTAAAGGCGAGAGACTTCCGCTGATCCTGGCGCCGACTACGGCCGGCACCGGTTCAGAGGTTACTCCGATTTCCATTGTCACCACCGGCGTCGCAGAGAAGAAAGGCGTGGTTTCTCCTCAGCTGCTGCCCGACTGGGCCGTGCTGGATCCTGACCTGACGCTTGGCCTGCCATCCAACGTCACGGCGGCCACCGGTATTGATGCCATGGTCCATTGCATTGAGGCCTATACCTCAATTCGGCTGAAAAATCTGATTTCCGATGCGCTGGCCAGGGAAGGACTGAAACTGCTAGGCGCGAATTTGCACACCGTCTGTGAAACCCCCAAAGATAAGGAAGCCCGCGGCGCCATGCTGATGGGGTCGATGCTCGCTGGTATGGCCTTTACCAATTCACCCGTTGCGGCAGTTCACGCATTGGCGTATCCGTTGGGTGGGCATTTTCATGTGCCGCATGGCCTCTCGAATGCACTGGTACTGCCACATGTGCTCGAATTTAATATGTCTGAAGCAGAAAGCCAGTATGCGGAGCTGGCGCCAGTTATCTTCCCTGAACTGGAAGGGAAATCTCACGGCAATAAAATTGACGGTATTCTGAAAGGCATTGCCAGCCTGGGCCCTGATCTTGGTCTTGAGACCACGCTCAGGGAAGTGGGCGTGAGGGAAAGCGACCTGGAAATGCTAGCCGTGGATTCCATGAAGCAGACACGCCTGCTGGTAAACAATCCGCGTGAAGTAACCTACGCGGATGCGCTGGCGATTTATACGAAGGCGTTTTGATAGTTCGAGGTTAAAATTTTGAAGTGAAAAGAGTCAGTCTTTCGATTTTTAACTTTCTACTTTCAACAATCTTACAGAGTATCTAAATGGCTAATGATAAGCCGACAGGCAACCCGATCTTCGATATCTGGCTAACCAACCAGCAGCAATTTCTTAAAGCTCAGGAGGACTGGATGCAGCCTAACGCTGTGCCTGAAAACCCATTCATGAATGTCAATTTTCTCGACCGCTCGGTGAATAGTTGGCAGCTCTGCGAGGAACAGTATGATAACTGGATGAAAGCAGCCAAAAACTGGATGATGGGCAGCGCCGCCAGCGAGTCAAGTGAGCATCAGGAAGAGGAGTACTCCGCGCAGGTATTAAACTACCTGCTTAATCCTGCCACTTTCATGAAATCCGGTTTCGAGATAATGGATCAGGTGTTCCGCAAGCTGGTCAACGGCCCCGAGTTTGCCGATATAGGCATGCTGGAGAAGAAAATGCTTAAGTCCGGCGAGGACTGGCAGAACTTCAAGGATGCCGGCCAGCATTACCAGGAAGTCATTTCCGCCGCGTGGCTTCGCGCCTATAACCATTTCTCCGATGAATTCATGGATAGTCTCAACGAGGAAAGTCCAGGTTCAGAGGAAATGCTCAAGCGCTGGCTGAAAATTGCCGACGAGGAACTGGTTAACACGTTACGCTCTGATGAATTTCTTGATGCACAGCGCGAATTCTTTGCCGCGGGCTCCAGCTACCGGCTGAAGTACCAGGAATTCGTGGATATGTGGTGTGACAACCATGGCATTCCCACGCGCTCTGAAGTCGATGACCTGCATAAGATTATTTATGATCTTCGCCGCGAAGTTAGGACGTTGAAACGCAATATTGAAAAAAGCGAAAGCAAAAAGGCCGCGCCTAAGAAAAAAGTACCGGTAAAAGCCAAGACAAAGAAAAAGACTGCAAAAAAAGCAACGGTAAAAGTCGAGGCTAAAGAGGCGAAATCCGGCAATACTTTGCCAAAAGAAGACTGATTGATTCACCATGAGCACTGAGCTGCAAAAATTTCTTCAGCCCTGGTCGGAGATGATGGACTTTAACTCCCGCATTGCCAAGGGTGCCGAAGCTATTTCCCGCTTCGACTTTAGCGAAGTGGCCGTAGGTGCGTCACCAAAAACAGAAGTCTTTCGTTCAGACAAGGTGACACTGCATCACTACGAGTCCATGGTGGAGGGCAAACCTGAAACCGAGCCTGTGCTTATCGTTTACGGCCTGGTTGGCCGTTATACCATGATTGACCTCCAGGAAGACCGCTCCCTGGTTCGCAACCTCCTATCCCGTGGTGTAGACCTCTACGTGGTTGACTGGGGATACCCGACCCGCGCCGACCAGCACCTGGAATTTGATGACTACGTGTGTCATTACCTGGATGAGTGCGTGAATCATATCTGTATTGAACATGATCTCGATACCATCAACCTCTTCGGTATCTGTGAAGGGGGTACATTCACCGCCATGTACGCGGCGATGTTCCCCGAGAGAGTCAGCAACCTGATGGTCTCCATTACGCCAATCGATTTTGGCGCCGACGTTGAAGACAAGGACCCCAGCCACGGTTTTCTCAACGTATGGATTCGCAACCTCAACAATAAGGACATCGAAAAACTGCTGGACGCTTTTGGCAACCTGCCCGGTGAACTGATGGGCGCAGTTTTTTCGGCTATGACGCCGATCAGGTCCATGACCAAGTACAATCTGGACCTTCTTAATGCCGCCAATGACGATGCCAAGCTGATGAATTTCCTGCGCATGGAAAAATGGCTGGCCGACCGTCCCCATCATCCAGGCGCCGCGGCCCGACAGTGGCTTATTGATCTTTATAAAGAGAACAAGCTGGTGAAGGGCGAGTTCGAGTTAGCCGGCGAAAAGGTAGACCTTGGAAATATCACCATGCCGGTGCTGAACATTTTTGCCGAACACGATCATATTATTCCGCCGCCATGCTCTTCTGCGCTGGGCAAGTATGTCGGCAGTGACGATTACACCGACCTGTGTTTACCTGCTGGGCATGTTGGCATTTATGTCAGCAGTAAACTGCAGGGCCTGGTCGGTGACCAGATAGCGACCTGGCTAATGGAAAGACAGTAACCCATGGTTAAAAAAGTAATCTCTCCAGAGGATGCGATATCGCTGATACGGGATGGCGACACCGTGGCAATTTCAGGCTTCGTCGGTATTGGTACGCCTGAAGAGCTGATTATTGCTCTGGAGAAACGTTTCTTGGAAACGGGCCATCCACGCCACCTGACCCTCGTTTTTGCAGCAGCACCCGGTGACGGTGCAGACCGCGGCGTTAACCGCCTCGCCCATGAAGGCCTGGTCAAACGCGCCATCGGTGGACACTGGTCGCTGGTACCTAAGCTCGGTGAGCTTGCAGTTGAAAACAAGATTGAAGCCTATAACCTGCCGCTGGGGTGCGTGTCCCAGCTGTTTCGTGTGATTGCCGGGGGTAAACCTGGCCTGAGGACAAAGGTGGGCCTGAAAACCTTTGTGGATCCCCGCAACGGCGGCGGACGCATCAGTGACAAGGCCATCGATGCCCTCGTGGAGCTTGATATCATCAAAGGCCAGGAGTGGCTCTTCTATAAAGCATTTCCCATTGATGTCTGCCTGCTGCGCGGCACTACGGCGGACCCTCAGGGTAATACCACCTCTGAACGCGAAGCGCTGGAACTGGATGTGACGTCCATTGCCATGGCTGCCCATAATTCCGATGGGGTTGTGATCGTGCAGGTAGAGCGTATCGCCCAGACCGGATCACTGGCGCCAAAGCGGGTCCTTATACCGGGCGCCCTTGTAGACTGCATTGTCAAATCGAAACCGGAAAATCACCACCAGACCTTTGGTACACCCTATGAGCATGCCTTCAGCGGTGAGATGCGTGTGCCGCTCGAGGAAGTGCCGCCCATGCCGTTGGATGAGCGCAAGATCATGGCGCGCCGTGCTGTAATGGAGCTGCCAATAGGCGGTGTTGTGAATCTCGGTATCGGCATACCTGAGGGTGTGGCCAGCGTGGCCGCGGAAGAGGGGCTGCTCGACCAGGTTACTCTCTCTGCCGAGGCCGGCACCATTGGCGGAATGCCACAGGGCGGCCTCGACTTTGGCGCCTCCCTGAATCCCGATGCAATTATCGCCACCAATACCCAGTTTGATTTTTATGACGGCGGTGGTATCGACATGGCCTGCCTGGGTATGGCCCAGGCCGACAAGTACGGCAACGTGAATGTGTCCAAGTTCGGTAAACGACTGGCCGGGGCAGGGGGCTTTATTAACATAAGCCAGAACGCCACGCGTCTCGTCCTGACAGGGGCATTTACTGCAGGTGGCCTCAAGGTTGCGGTTAAAGACGGCAAGCTGCGCATCCTGCAGGAAGGCAAGGTAAAAAAATTTGTAGATCAGGTAGAACACATCACCTTTTCCGGCGAGTTAGCCCACGAAACCGGACAGCCGGTGCTCTATGTCACCGAGCGCTGCGTCTTCAGTGTTACCCAGAACGGTATGGAACTGCTGGAAGTGGCGCCGGGTATAGACGTGGAGCGGGATATTCTCGAGAACATGGATTTCATGCCCTACATCAATAATGTAAGGCCCATGGATCAGCGTATTTTCAGGGATGAGCTGATGGGTATCCGGCAGGAACAGTCCGACATGCCCATGGAAAGGCGTATCGTGCTGGACCGGGAGCAGGGTAAGCTGGTAATCAACCTGCGCTCACTGAAGCTGACCTCCAAGGTGGAAATTCTCCAGATCAGACAGGTGATCGAGGAGCTCTGTGAGTCATACGGCAAGCCTGTAGAAATGATGGCGTTCTATGATGGCTTTGAGATCAAGGAAAACCTTAAGGATGAATACACGGATATGATCAGCGCCATTAATCCCGATTTCTATAAATCCCTTGTGCATTACACAAGAGACCCTTTTATTCGCCTCAAATTCGGGGCAGAATTGAGGAAGCGTGAGGTACTTGGCTAGTCGTTCCCACCAAATATAACTACCTGGGAACGAATTTAAAGGCCTAAATTCGTTAATCAAGCAAGACCAGGTGTGAATGAGCAAATCTGATGTAGTTGTCTTGGACACCGAGTTTAACCAGGAGAAATACCCACCAGCCCCGCGTACAGGTAGCGTTACTTGTATCAATTCGAGGGGCTTCCATAATGTGGCCTACCAAGACTGGGGTGACAAGAACAGTCAAGAACTGCTGTTTTGTGTCCATGGCCTCACGCGCAACTCCCACGATTTTGATGCCTTAGCAAACAAGCTCAGCAAGAAACGTCGCGTTGTCTGCCCGGATACCGTGGGCAGGGGACTCAGTGACTGGCTTCCCGACCACGATGATTACCAGATTCAGCAATACAACATGGATTTCACCGTGCTGGCGGCCCACATTGGCAGGGAGCCCTATGATTACATTGGTACTTCACTGGGCGGTATGATGGGCATGATCCTTGCGGCCATGCCGAATTCGCCCATACAGCGGCTCATCATTAATGACATTGCGCCGGAAGTGCCGCATACAGCCATGGCGCGCCTGGGTAACTACTTGAACCTAGATCCATACTTTAGCAACCTTGACGAAGTGGAAGCGCGTCTGCGTGAAACACTTAAACCCTTTGCCCCGATGGTCGATGAAGACTGGGCCCACATGGCCAGGACGAGCAGCCGAAAAGACGGGAAGGGCTACAAGCTAGCTTTCGATCCGGATATCTCCAACACTTATGGGCGCCGCTACTGGTACATGGTGTATTTCAATCTCTGGAAATACTGGGTGCGCATTAAGTGCCCGGTACTTATCCTGCGCGGGATGGATTCCGACTTCCTGACGGAAAGCCTGTTGGACAGGATGCTGAACAAGCTGCCGCATGCCGACGTAGTGGAGTTTGCCAATACCGGGCACACGCCAACCCTGAATGCTCCCGACCAGATCAACCCCATTATCGACTGGCTGGAAGGCATATCTGAAAAAAGGCGTGTTCTGGCCGGTATCGATTTTGCCTTTGCCTATCCTGTTTATGATGACAAGGGCGAACGATGCGGCTATTTCCCTGATTTTGCCGACGCCCCGCAAGATGGGCCTGGCTTGTGGCAATTCATTGAAGAAATCAATAAAGACGCCCCCCATCTTTATGGCGGGGCGATTTGGGATCACCCCGAATTAGGGGCATATTATAATGCACCTTCCGGTCGGCGCGGGGCGAAATTTACCTCTCGCCGCCGGCAAACAGAACAGGCCGCACGCACGGTAAAATCCCCCAGCCCCACCTTTAATTGCGTAGGGCCAGCCGGGGTGGGGACAGGCTCTCTTTCCGGAATGCGCCTGTTGCATCATTTTCACACGCGCGCGGAAATCTGGCCATTTGGCAATTGCCGGGCAGGAGATAAAAACCTTACTTTGGTGGAAATTTTTCCCAGCTATTATTTTGCCCTTGCCGGCATAAAGGTGGTGCGCGGCCATCATGGCCAGCTATCGGTGTTAAATAATGCGCTGGCCTATTTTGGCTCCGAGGGGCTGGCAGATGATTTTCATGCTGCAGGCCCTGATTTTGACGAGGCAGATGCCGCCATTTCTGCAGCCGCGCTGCGCGCGCTGGCAGGCAAGGCAGATATCTGGTCGCCCGGCGGTGCCAGCAAATGTGAAGGCTGGATATTTGGGGTAAAATAGGCTAGGAATTTAGCCATGTTAGGCATCTTTTTATCAGTAGGC
>RFVC01000058.1 GCA_009922595.1 Gammaproteobacteria bacterium
TCTTGGTTATCTCTGTAACCTGAGCTGCACCCATTGTCATGTGAATGCCGGGCCCAATCGCAAGGAGTTGATGAGCAGAGAGGTCGTAGGACTAGTGCTTGAATTTCTCGATAAGAAAAACATCAAGCAACTTGATCTTACCGGTGGGGCGCCGGAGATGAATCCTCACTTTCGTGCCCTGGTCACTCAAGCAAGGGCAATGGGGGTTGAAGTCATGGATCGCTGCAACCTCATGATCCTGCACGAGCCGGGCTATGAGGATCTTGCCCAGTTTTTAGCTGATAACCACGTAGTAATTACGGCTTCATTGCCATGCTACCTGGAAGAGAATGTTGAGAAGCAGCGTGGCAAGGGAATCTACGACGGCAGTATCACTGCCCTGCAAAAACTGAACGCCTTAGGTTACGGACGCCGTCAGGGGCTCCAGTTAAACCTGGTGTACAACCCGATAGATCTCAATCTCCCGCCTGCGCAGTCGGGGCTTGAAGCTGATTACAAGCGTATCCTTAAGAAAGAATACGACATCGATTTTAACCAGCTTTTCACTATTACCAATATGCCTATCAGCCGTTTTGGCGGGATGCTCCTGGCTAAGGGCCTGTATGAAAAATACATGGGGATTCTTAAAGACAATTATTTCCACGCCAACCTTGAAACTGTCATGTGCAGAACTCTCGTCAGTGTGGATTACCAGGGATTTGTCTATGACTGTGATTTCAACCAGATGCTGAAAATGCCACTGCTGGCAACCAGCAAGCCAAGGCCCCATTTGCAAGACCTCCTGCAACTGGAGCTGGAAAACAGTCCTATCGCCGTGGGTGATCATTGCTACGGCTGCACGGCCGGGCAGGGAAGCAGTTGTGGCGGCGCCCTTAACAACTGACCCTTCTATCAGCTTCATTATTCCGGTACTCAACGACAGAGATGCGCTTGCAACTCTGCTTCCCCAGCTGCAGCGTTACCGGGAAAAAGGCCATGAAGTGCTTATCGTCGATGGCGGCAGCAATGACGGTTCAGTCACGGCAGCCCGCCAGCAGGTGGACAGGATTCTGATAACTGGTACCGGTCGGGGCAGGCAAATGAATCTCGGTGCTGAAAATGCCAGGCATGGCATTCTGAATTTTCTTCATGCCGACTCCATAGTCCCGGAAGAATATGATGCGTGTATTCAGGCGGCGCTGGAAAATCCCAGGCATTACTGGGGCAGATTTGACGTGACCCTGGATGAACCAGAATTCATTTTTCGTATTATTGGGTTCATGATGAACCTTCGCAGCCGATGCTCAGGCGTCGCCACCGGTGACCAGGGAATTTTTGTACGCAAGGATTTCTTTGATGAAGCAGGGGGCTTTAAATCCATCCCCCTCATGGAAGATATTGCCTTAAGTAAAGCGCTTCGAAAAAAGTCCTGGCCGGTATGCATTAAAACCAGGATAACGACATCAGCGAGGCGCTGGAAAACGCGCGGGGTGGTCCGCACCATCTGGCTGATGTGGGTGCTGCGCCTGAAATATTTTCTTGGGGTTAATCCCGAGCGCCTAGCAAAAAAGTATTACCCAGCCCGGGAAGACAGTCTGTCATGAAGCATAAACGTGGGCTCATCCTCTTTGCGAAAAGTCCCAGTCCGGGAAAAGTTAAAACCCGGCTTGAGCCGGTACTAGATACGGAAACAATCCTTGCCCTTTATAAGCAGCTGCTGGCAAGACAGATCAGCCTGGTGAACCGTTGTGATCTGGCGCAAAAGTTTTTCTGGGTTGACGGCAATCCCTCCATGGAAATGTTTCAGTCATTTGAGGGGGAAATCCTGGTGCAGCTGGGCGGGGGTATCGGAGAGCGCATGGGTGCTGCGCTCAAGAGCTCGCTTCAGCATTGCGATTCAGTGATTCTTATAGGTTGTGACAGTCCTGGACTTGATGCCACGATGATCGAAGAGGCCTTCCAGGTTCTTGAGGCGGGTAAAAATGCCGTCTTTGTGCCTGCCATGGATGGAGGCTACGTGCTTGTGGGCTTGAATCTCGCGGCAGATCAGCTTTTTCGGGATATCACCTGGGGCAGCGGACAGGTGATGGAGCAAACCCGGCAAAAAATGATTGCATTGGGAATGTCATGGAAAGAGCTTGAGCCCGTTCGAGATATCGACGAGCCAGCGGATCTCGAGCACCTGCTCCACTATGGTGATGAGTTCAGTGAGTTGCTCGAAGGTGTGGATTTTACCTCAATCAGTGAGTGCTGAAACAGCGACTACCGGACTTCCATCCATGACGGCTTCGCGAAGATCCAGGGAAATTGTGCTGTCGCCCGGTTCTTCCTGAACCAGTTTGACCAGCAGGTAATCCCAGTCTGTTGCAAGCCAGATCTCCGTATTCCTGTCGCTGCCGGGCTCCCGAATTCTTTGCAGCCTGACGGTGTTGAATTTGCCCAGTGCAGTTTCGGTTATCTCGTTACCAAGAACGCGGTAATGGATCGCCTCCAGTTCACCCTTGTAAATCCCTGTAAAGAAAATATCTGTCTTGCCTTCCTGCAGTTGGCTGCGTATTTCGAGGTAGCCGGACAGACTGTCAGTGGCATTGGTTTCCAGCGGGAGTTCTATCACCAGGTTGTCCAGGCTTGCTTTGGTAATAGCGGCATCCCAGTCGTAATGGATATGGCGGGAACGCTTGCCGATGCCTTCCTGGATGAACGCGTATTGCGTTGACCTGGCATGACCGTCATTGCTGTCGATGAAGATCAGGCTCGATTCACTGATGGAGCTAACTCTGTGCCCGAGCAACTTGAGCTCAAGCAGGGTGCTGATCTCAATGTGAGTATCATCAATACGCTGCAAAGAGCGTTTGGCGCTGGCGCGAAAACCGCCATAGCGGGCTTCATAGGAGGCAGAAAAGGGCAGAGGAGTGTCAGCCAACAGGCTGGTTGCCGGAAGCATCAATAGGAGCAGAAGTTTGCCGGGAAACGAAAAGATGAAAAAAGTGTTACGCATACTGAATTTGATTGCGGCCGGGGATAGGGGTTCCCGGTAAAGGGGTAATAACAGCAGATATTGGCGTGCTGTTCAGTTTCATTCAGTTAGCTGTCCATATCAGTTATGATTACGTGCTGTGAAGCGCCTTGATTTTACTAAAAAAAACAACCTATTCCGAATGCTCGGCCTTATGTTCTGTTTGCTGCTGCCTTTAGGTTTTGCCAGCTTTTCCATTCCAACACTCGGAGTTGAAGTATCTGGTATTTACGAGGGATCAGTGCCTGTCGATTCTCGGGACAACGCGCAGGAACGAAATCGCGCCTTTGGGGATGCAATGCGCCAGGTGCTTGTGAAGGTAACCGGTAACAGGGAGGTGCTTTCCCACGCGATGATCAGAAGGGCTATCAGTAATGCCGATGATTATGTCGACACCTGGTCTTACCGGACTATAAACCCCGATGCTGATTCAGAGGGCAGCATCGAGTTGAATGTGTCATTTTTTGAACCTAAGGTTCTAGAATTAATCGATCTGGCTGGCATACCGATGTGGCCAAAGAATAGGCCGTACACCCTTCTATGGATTGTTGTTCAGGATGAACTGGAGGAGAAACAGCTGCTTGGCACGAGCAGTGATGCTTCCGACATCCTGGTATTGCTCCGTGAAGCAGCCGATGCCCGTGGCTTGCCGCTGTTATTACCACTACTAGACATAGATGATTTACGAGCCGTATCGATTGATGACGTCTGGAATATGAATATCGAGAAGCTGCTTGAAGCTTCAGCAAGATACCAGAGTGAAAGCATTCTCTTGGTGCGAATATTCAGAACACTTGGGGGAGATGTGCTGGGTAAAAGTACTTACATGCTCAGAGATCAGGCGCTCACGCTTGAGGCTTTCGAGGAGCCGCTCGAATCATTTGTCAGCGACAGTATTGCCCTGTCTACCAATGAGCTCTCTGCGTATTACGCTATCCTTCTATCCGGTACGCAGAGTAATCTCGAGGTTAGGCTAACCGTTGAAGGTATAGAAGGGGTAGAAGATTATGCCGGACTATTGAATTACGTTAGTGAACTTGCCGATGTGAATTCCTTCAAGGTGGTGTCGGTAGACAATCAGACGATTGAACTGGCTCTTTCCACAGGCGGTCAGATTAGACAGCTGGTCGAAACCATTGCGCTAAACAGAAATATGCTGCCCGTGAGCGAAGTGCTTCGGGATGAAAACAATGTCACCATGAGTTACCGTTGGATCGCCCAGTAATTGATGGGCCACACAGACTGCATTTCCTTGCCATGAATTTTTCGTCACAACTGCCTTTCGATTTTTCTGCTTCAGAAAAATATACGTTTGATAACTTCCTGGTGTCTGAGAAAAACAGTGAGCTCGTCAACCTGTTAACAACCTTTGACCGACTGGAGGAAACCGTGGCTTTTGTCTGGGGGGCAGCCGGGGTCGGTAAAAGCCACCTGCTGCAGGCGCTGTGCAATGAAAATGAAGTCAATGAGTCCCTGCAGTCGCTATACCTGCCCATGCAGAAAATTAAAGTGTTTGGTCCGGACGTTTTTGCCAGCCTGCATCACATGGAGCTTATCTGTATAGATGATTTCGACCTGGTGGTGAGGGATAAAGCCTGGGAAGAAAGTCTTTTTGAATTTTTCAACCGATCGAGGGAGGCCGGTGTAAAACTTCTGGTCAGTGCAGATAAATCACCAAGGGGGCTTGATTTTGCTTTGCCGGACCTGGCCTCGAGAATGTCCTGGGGCGTTATTTATCGGCTGCATGAGCTTAGCGATGATGAAAAGCTGCTTGCTCTTGATGCGCGCGCTGCCGATAAGCATATGCCGCTGTCATCCGATGTGCTGAATTATATTTTCCAGCGTCATTCGCGCGACCTGCAGAGTCTCTTGGAGGTGTTAAACAGGCTTGATGAATTGTCACTGGCAGAAAAGAGACGTCTGACTATTCCGTTTGTCCGGCAGGTGATGGACTGGAGTTAGAAGAGGTTATTGTGAAAAGATCCTCAGGCATTCATGGCATTGCAAGTAAAGTCCTTGCGGATCGTTGTAGTTCAGTAATTCCCTCAGATCCTCGTTGATGCCTTCATAAAAAGAGCCGAGCAGCGAGGTGGGGCCTGTTACGGCATTGAATACCTGCGGAGACTGTCCGGTAAAATGAGTGACGAGGTTGCCAAGCAATACGTTTCCGGCGAGATCTTTGATCAACTGCTGCCCAGGAGTCAGTCGCTGCTCAATTAGGCGTGTTTCATATGCATCAAGGCCGGCAAGAGCCGCTGCCGCTTCAATTGCATCGTCAAGATTGCCTATATTGTCTACCAGTCCTAGTGAGTAGGCGTCTTCCCCAGACCACACGCGCCCCTGTGCGACAGCATCTACTTCATCAATGGTCATGCCCCTGGCTTCTGCGACCAGTCTGATGAAATCGTTATAACCGTCCTCAATCATGGACTGCAGGATATTTTCGGCCAACGGGGGCAGTTCATTGCCTATGACGAAGGAGCCCCAAAGGTCAGTAGTACCGACACCGTCAGTGTTCAGGCCGAGCTTCTCAAAAGCGCCTTCAAAAGTGGGGTAGAGCCCAAAAATACCGATGGATCCGGTAATGGTGCTGGCGCTGGCCCATATCTCGTCAGCCGGGGTGGCGATCCAGTAACCCCCCGAAGCCGCAACGCTGCCCATGGAAACCACCAGGGGTTTGCCGGCATTGCGCAGTTCAACCAGCTCGCTGCGAATGATTTCAGAGGCAAAGGCGCTGCCGCCGCCTGAGTCAATCCTGAGCACAAGTGCTTTGACCTGGTCATCAAGCCGGGCGCGACGAATTATGTCTGCCAACGTGTCGCCGCCAATTTCTCCTGCATCACGGTTGCCGTCATAGATATTTCCGCGTGCCACAATCAGGCCGATTTTTTCAGTCCGAGGTCCCAGCCCCCCGGCCGAATTCCTGGCAGATAGATAGCTGTCCAGGTTAATGTAAAGAAACTCGTCACTATTCGGTCTGCCACCTATAACGGAGCGCAGGTACTGGTTGGTTTCGCTCCGGTTCATCAGATTGTCGACAAGATTTTCCTGCATTGCCAGAATGGCTGTGTCGTTTTCGGCAGCCGCCAGCAATTCATCCATGCCGTTAACGTAGTCGTCTATTGCCTGGTCATTCAGGTTCCGGGCTTGGCTGACGCCGGTGATGTAGCGCGTCCAGAGATCGCTCAGCCATTCAGTATTAGCTTCCCTGGCTTCCGCTGACATGTTATTTCTTTCATAGGGCTCAACGGCGGATTTATATTCGCCCACCCTGAAGATATGCACATTGATGCCTAGCGTATCAAGAGCATCCCGGTAAAACATCTGGTAAGTGCCAAAACCTTCCAGGCTGACCATTCCCATGGGGTTGAGAATAATTTCATCGGCATGGGCGGCGAGGTAATACTGACCCTGAGAATAATTGTCAGCGTACGCATACACCTTTTTGCCGCTTGCCTTGAAATCGGTCAAAACCTCGGCAATTTCCATCAGTTTACTGAAGCCGGATGGCTGTAAATTGTCCAGCAACATTACTATAGAGGAGATATTGTCATCGCTTTTTGCCAAGGCGATGGCATCCAGGATGTCCGTGAGCAGAACTTCGTTGTTAATTTCCACGTCGAGTGAATCTGCCATCAGGGCATCCAGAGGATCTACAAAAGTCAGCTGATCGACAATCACGCCATGCGGATTAATCACTAGGGCGCTGCCGCGTTGCACGACAATGGGCGGTTGGCCAATGAAGGAGCCGACCAAAACCAGCACCAGTAAAATAAACAATAGGTTGAGTATAACCGAGCGAAAACCCCGGTAAATCCTGGTGAGGCCGTAAAAGAATTTTCCTAATGTAGAAGCTACCTTTTTCATTTTTAGGTTAGTGGGTGCTGTTAGTGCGTGTATTGAGTGTGCGTTTAGACCGGATAAAAATAATAGCGGAAATAAAGAGGAGCAGACAAACCAACGAGATCCCTAGCCCCAGGAGCTTGTAAGTCCCGGAAAGAGACAACAAAATTCCCAGCATCAGGTAAAAAAGGACGACAAAACACAGCCATTGGAATACCCGGCTTGATCCCCTGATTTGCCCGGGCAGTGTCAGGCTGATCGGTATGATCATGATCAGCAGTACGACTGGGTTGGTCATCCCACTTGTCACACCAAAATATAGCACCAGTGCAATGAGTAATGCAGTGCCGGTAATAGTCAGTTTGCTGAGCGCAGCACCACTTATTTCTGAGGACATCAGCTGCCGAGCTTCAAGGCAAGGGAGGCAAGGCGTTTACCCAGTGCCTGGCAGAGTTCAGATTCATGCCCGGTCAGCGGCAGCTCGTTGCTAGCCCCGGCGACGTGGGTTGGCCCGTAAGGGGTGCCGCCGCTATTAGTTTGATTCAGGGCCGCTTCGGAGTAAGGCAGGCCGCAGTAGATCATACCGTGATGCAGAAGAGGCATGAGCATGGTCAGGAGGGTGGTCTCCTGACCGCCATGCAGGCTCGCCGTTGAGGTAAATACCCCCGCGGGTTTGTCTATTAGTGATCCGCTCAGCCATTGGGCTGCGGTGCCATCCAGAAAATATTTCATTGGGGCAGCCATGTTGCCAAAACGGGTTGGGCTGCCGAGTGCGAGGCCGGCACAATTGATCAGGTCTTCCTCACTGCAATAAATGGCGCCTTCGTCGGGTACCGTGGGCTCTGTTGCTTCGGTAACTGGTGAGACTTTTGGCACAGTGCGCAGCCTCGCCTCCACGCCTTCGACTGATTCTACGCCGCGGGCAATCTGCTGCGCCATTTGAGCTACGGAGCCCTGGAGCGAATAGTAAAGAACAAGAATGTAGGGATTGGCCATGGTTTGTTTAAGCCTTAATGAGGTTGAGGACATTTTCCGGGGGTCTGCCAAGGATCGCTCTGTTGCCGGCAACAACGATAGGCCGTTCGATCAGCTTGGGAGAGGCTAGCATGGCATCAATAATTTCTTCCTCGCTCAGGGATTCATCCTGCAGGCCGAGTTCCTTGTAGGCGTCCTCACCTATTCTCAGGAGCTCCCTGGCTCTCATGCCGAGTTTCCCAAGTACGTCCTTTAATTCCTCTTTAGAGGGAGTGTTTTCATGGTAAAGAATAATTTCCGGGGAAATATTGTTTTCCTGCAATAGTTCAAGTGTTTGCCGTGACTTGGAGCATCTGGGGTTATGATAGATGGTGAAAGCTGACATGGTTTCTTCCTTTACTAATATGGTGTTGGGCTTTTTAAAGGAAGCCTAGTCCAGCGAAATCCTGTCCTTGAGAAAGTACAGAATGTCGTTTCTAGCAATATCTTGAGTGTCGTCACTACCGCGCTGCTTGTATTCCACCTTGTCGGCCTCCAGTCCACGATCAGACACGACTAGTCGATGAGGTATGCCAATCAGTTCCATGTCGGCAAATTTCACACCGGGACTGGTTTTCTTGTCGCGGTCATCCAGCAGCACGTCAAAACCGGCATCCTGGAGTTCCTTGTAAATGGATTCACTGACCACCGTGACCTCTTCGGACTTATGGGCGTTCAGCGGAATGATCACGATATGGAAGGGCGCAATATTGTTGGGCCAGATAATCCCTTTGTCGTCGTGGCACTGCTCGATAGCTGCCGCGACAATGCGAGTAACACCAATGCCGTAACAGCCCATTTCCATGATAATGCTTTTACCGTTTTCATCCAGAACCGATGCATTCATAGCAGAGCTGTACTTGTTGCCTAGCTGGAAAATATGTCCCACCTCGATACCTCGCTTGATTGAAAGGGTGCCCTGACCGCTAGGACAGGCATCACCTTCCACTACGTTTCTCAGATCGGCCACTTCATCAATGCGGGCATCACGTTCCCAGTTTGCGCCGGTGTAATGGTGTCCTTCGTCGTTGGCGCCGCAGACAAAATCTGCCAGGACGGCGGCATCACGGTCGACAATCACTTTCAGCGGACTTTGCACAGGTCCGATTGAACCTGGTTCACAGCCCATTGCGGCCTGGATCTGCGCTTCAGTGGCAAAGGTGAGCGGGGCAACGATGCCATCAACTTTACCGGCCTTGATCTCGTTGAGCTGATGATCCCCGCGCAGGACAAGGGCGACCAGTGAGCCATCCTCACCCTGAGCGATAAGGGTTTTCACTGTTATCTGAGCCGTAACCCCCAGCAGCTCGGAAACCTGCTCTATGGTTTTTGCGCCTGGCGTAGCAACCTTGCTTAACTCCGCGTTTGCAACCGGGCGTTCACCGGTCGGGGGCATGGCAGCTGCCATTTCAAGGTTGGCCGCATAGTCACCCTGGTCGCTGAAAACAATCTCATCCTCACCGGAATCGGCCAGGACGTGAAATTCATGGGAGCTGCTGCCGCCGATATTGCCTGAATCGGCCTCCACGGCTCTGAACTTGAAGCCAAAACGATCAAATATACGGCTGTAGGTGGCGTACATCAGCTGGTAGGTTTCATCCAGTGATGCTTTGTCGGTGTGGAAAGAATAGGAATCTTTCATAATAAATTCGCGGGATCGCATTACGCCGAAACGAGGACGGCGTTCATCCCGGAACTTAGTTTGAATCTGGTAGATATTCATGGGCAGTTGTTTATAGCTGCTGATTTCATTGCGAACGATATCTGTAATGACCTCCTCATGGGTTGGTCCCAGGCAGAAGTCCCTGTCATGGCGGTCCTTGAGTCGCTGTAATTCATCACCCATAACGTCCCAGCGTCCTGACTCTTCCCAAAGTTCAGCAGGCTGCACCACCGGCATGGATACTTCCAGGGCGCCTGAACGGTCCATTTCCTCGCGGATAATACGCGTGACTTTTTGCAAAACCCGCAGCCCTAAGGGTAGCCAGTTATAGAGACCGGCAGCCAGTTTGCGTATCAGGCCAGCCTTGATCATAAGCTGATGACTGACCACTACGGCATCTGCGGGAGTTTCCTTGGTGGTTGCAATGAGATACTTGGAGGTGCGCATATGGATAGTTTACAGGTTATGTATGAAAACAAAAAAACAGGTTGCTCATAAGAGAAAAGCAGCCCACGGGCTGCTTTTCTGGTAAGTCTTGCTCTGTGCTTGCTACGGACAGCAAGTTTTCGGCTTTCATCTACCTTACAGTGCAAATTCCTTCAGCTTCTTAAGTGGCAGCACTTTAACGCGAGTAGATGCCGGTTTCTTTGGAATGTCCATGAATTCACCTGGGCGGAACGGGTTGGGAACATTCTTACGAGCCGGCCTGGCTGGGCGCTTGACTGTCTTGATTTTGAGAAGGCCGGGGAGTGTGAACTCGCCAACGCCACGTTTTTTGATGTGCCTCTCGATAAGGTCACCCAATTCATCAAGTACTGATGAAACTTCTTTCCTTGTCAAACCGGTGTTCTCAGAGATGGTGTTGAGAATTTGTGTCTTGGTGTATTTGTCTTGGATCGCGGCGGACTTCTTTGCAGGTGCTTTCTTCGCATTAGCAGCCGGTTTTCTTGCAGCCATACTTTACTCCCTTAAATTCTTTCTTACTGGTTTTAATTACCCCGAATACTCTCGGGAATTTCGTTCAGCTGGGCGACTAATTAATTATTAGCAGTTACTGGTTTCTATATTCCTCGTCACCGATACATTATTTTCTCAAATATTCAAACACCAACTATTTGTCTAAAAATATCGAGCGGCTGTTGGTTGATTTATGATTTTGAACAGTGAATTTTTCTGTATTGTTGTGCTGAAAGGTAACTGTATTTATCGTGCTCAGCGAGGTGCTAACCTTATAGGAATCGTTATAAACGGGCAAGGCATTTTGGTGAACTTTTCCCTGTTTTTCAGACTTTTTCACTCTCTACCATGATTTTGTAATTTCACTCTTGTATTTGGAGCGACCGGCACTATTTAGGTTCACAGCATGGCTGAACTTCGATGAGAAACAGGCATGCCAGACGAAAGTTAAATGAGTTACAATACGCGACTTTTTTTGCAGCCTCGAGCATTGGTGAATGCTATGCCTATTTATGAATACAGATGTGAGTCCTGCGGGAATGAGATTGAAAAAATACAGAAAATCA
>RFVC01000059.1 GCA_009922595.1 Gammaproteobacteria bacterium
TACTGGCCCGCACACTGCAATTCCGCAAATCTGTCCCTCAAAAGTTAGGGAATGGGCTAGAAATAAACTAAAATTCAACATGTTATAAACAGGTCAGCTGTAACGCCGCTCATGAATATGGGTATCCCCCTCCTTGATAAAATACCTATTCGGGAACTGGGCCTGAAGGTCCAGGCGTTCCTGCCTTCAGGCAATCATTCAGAATTGGTATCTGATATAGACTTCAGCCTGCTTCTCTACGATAAAAGCCTAATTAACACAACCAATGGCAACACGGCTGAGATAAGCCCCCTGGGAGAAGAGCATTTCTTTGATGCCATGGCGCGCACAGCTCGCACTCTGCAGCTGCAGACCGATAAAGACCGTTTACTGCTGTTATTGCCGACCAATGATTTTATTGCCACTGCATTTAATATGAATGTAGGAGGAGAAAAATTGGTGCGCTCTGCACTTGAGCTGCAGTCGCATTCGCTGATCCCTGCTTATGACGAAGACCTCCTGCTTGCTGTAAACGCCAGGACTCAGGAGGGTGTAGCTCTCTGGTTTAATGAGGGCGAAACCAACCGGTTGTTCAGGGCATTTGAAAAGCAGGGACTTTTTCTATTGGCCATCATGCCAAGAAGTCTTGCGCTGGTGGAACCGCAGAGTGATGAAGCTAAGGTTATTCTGATTAACGATGAGGAGGGTGAAACACTTTCCTTTCTGCAGGTTAAGGGTGATTCGATTCTTCGCCTTCTCACGGTTAACAAGGCGGACCTCGAACAGGATGTTTTTGCCAAGCAGTGGGAGCTTGAAACCGGTCAGCTCAAGGGCGAGGCGGTCAAGAACATGACAATAATGGAAGACTGGCAAGCGCTGAATCGTGTTGTTGAGCCTTTAGCCGAATACTGTTTTTTCCCGGCCGGCGCCGTGGAAGAAGAAAAACGAATCAGCTTTGCCAGAAAGACCAGGATTGGTGGTGTTGTGGCTGCCTGCCTTGTACTGCTTATATTTGCGCCTTTTATTTCAAACTGGCTGACTATAAGGGACCTGCAGAGCGAACTCGAGCGCGTGCAGGAAATGACCGCTGAGCCGCGCAGACTGCAGGCATCCATATTTGATATGGACGAGGAATGGGGAGCGATGGAGGAATACCCAGACCAGGATGTTGCCAATGTGCTCATCTCGCTTAACCAGGTCATTCAGAGTTCACTCACTTCTTTTTCAATTAATAAAGGGGTCATTGACATAACCGGTTCAACGGATGACCCGGCATATCTTGTAGAACTGCTTGCTGAAAAAGAGGAGTTTTACAACGTTGGGCAAAGCACTAATACCCGTGGTGGTGGCTCACAGTTCGGGATACGCATGAATTTGAGCAGCGTTGACTTTGATGCCTACGAGGAAAAATATCCGCCGCTATCCCAGGGAAGACAGCAATAACGATGAAGAACATCGAGAAAAAACTACTGGGTCTTGCCATATTCCTCTTTCTAGCTTTAATCATTGTTAGAGTTGCTCCATTACTGAAAACCTCTTACGAGGATGGGCTTGAGGAAATCGAACTTCTTGAACAGCGAATTTCACGTTTGCAATTGATGGTTGAGGAAGCCTTTTTTATTAGGGACAGAGAAGCCTCAAGGCGTGAAGAGGTTGCGGAGCTAGAGAGCTTGATGTTTACCGGTCAGGACCCCAACCTGATTGGTAGTGGTGTGCAGCGTCAGCTGCGTCAAGCTGTAGATGAGGCGGGCCTCTTGGTTAGGCAGTACAGCACTCCTAGGTTCACTGAAATCGATGGCTGGCTGCTGGTGGTCCAGGAGATGGACTTTGTGATTGAGCAAGAAAAAATACTCCAGTTCTTGAATCTACTAGAAAACTCGACGCCAAAACTTCATATCACTGAATTTAACATCAACCGTAACAGGCGCCAGTACACCGGCGCTATTACCGTTACCGGTTTCAGCAAGCAGAACTAGGATTTTGTAATGGAAAACGCTCACCTGACACTACCCGTATTCAGCCAGCTCCTGGAACCTGAAGGCATTGCGCCGGCACAGAATTTCAATGAAAGCCTCGAGCTGGTATGCAATCGTGTGCCAAGTATAGAAAGCCGGGCCAAAGTCAGGTTTGTTATCGGGGATGACGTTCGATTCAGGATCGGCAACACGGATGAAGTGGCAAGGCTCACCAAGCACTGGCGTGCCGAGCTCTCTCCTGAAATTGCCGATCCGGATGATGCCTTTGTTTCAGGATTTGGTGATGAAGATGAATTTTCTGACCTTGATTCCGAAGCTCCAATCATTCGACTGGTTAATCACCTTTTTGCCAGGGCCCTAGATTTGAATGCCAGTGATATTCATTTCGAACCAACCGAGAACCATCTCGAGGTGCGCTGTCGCGTTGACGGCATCATGACGCGCATTGAAAAACTTCCGATCAAGATCCAGTCTGCGGTGGCATCAAGACTCAAACTCATGGCCAAAATGGATATCGGTGAGAAACGTCTGCCACAGGATGGGCGCATTGATTACCGTGTTGGTGATCGCGAATTGGATATGCGTGTTTCAACGTTACCTGGCGTGCTCGGCGAGTCAGTTGTACTGCGTATCCTGGATCGCAGCGACCTGAGTATCGAGCTTGCCGACCTGGGCATGCCGGAAAAGGTCTTGAAGGACTACACGCGGGTTATTTCACAGCCCCATGGGTTAATCCTGATTACTGGCCCAACCGGCAGTGGTAAAACTACCACCCTGTACGGCACGCTGGAAAAAATCCATGACGAAAAACACAAGATTGTCACTTTGGAGGATCCCGTAGAATATCAGCTCGACGGCATTACCCAGATCCAGGTAAACCCTAGAATTGGCCTCGATTTTGCCTCAGGCCTTCGGTCCATAGTTCGCCAGGACCCGGACATACTGATGATTGGTGAGATACGCGACCATGAAACTGCAGAAATTGCAATAGAGTCTGCGCTAACCGGTCACCTGGTGTTTTCAACCCTCCATACCAACGATGCCGCAGGTGCTGTTACCCGCATGCAAGACATGGGTGTGGAGAGCTACCTTATCAGTTCTAGTTTGTTGGGAATCCAGGCGCAGCGTCTTGTCAGGCGGGTATGCACCGATTGTGCAGAGGATGTTGCGTTAACCGAGGATGAAGCCAACGTCCTTGATGTTAAACAGCAGGACTATCCGGAAATTAAAAGAGGTGCAGGCTGCGAACGATGCGGAGGTACCGGCTACCGCGGACGTGTCGGACTCTATGAGCTGCTGCTGATGTCTGATGAGATTCGCCACCTGATTACCTCGGGTGCTGATGCTAACGTCATCCGTCAGCAGGGCGTCAAGGAAGGAATGAAAACGTTGCGCGAAGATGCGCTAGAAAAACTGCGCTCCGGTTTAACTACACCGGAAGAAGTGGTTAGGGTTACACGTGCGGTATGAGCGTTAATTACTACCAGTACCAGGCTTGTGATGCTAATGGCAACATGACCTCGGGTCAGCTCAGTGCTGATTCAGAGCGTGAAGCTATCGCCATACTGCAGTCACAGAGACTGGTGCCGGTAAAAATAAAGAGTTCCGGCAGGAGCAGCCTGCAGCGCGCCGGCGGCAAGATCAAGAACGCTGACCTTGTAGATTTCACTAATGGTTTGAGCACGCTTGTCGAAGCTCGAATTCCGATCGACAAGGCGCTTAACCTGCTCGAAGGCATTACAGAAAAAGAACATATGAAGCGCCTGGTGGTTTCGCTCAGGCGAGATGTGAAGGAAGGTAAAAGCCTGGCTGACGCCATGGAGGCGCGCCCCGATGTATTTTCGAAACTGTATATCAATATCATCAGGGCGGGAGAAACGGGAGGTATTCTTGATCAGTTGCTGCCTGACCTTGTGAATTTCCTGGAAACGGCTGAGGAGACCAAGAAGCAGATAATTTCCGCACTCACGTATCCGATTGTTCTGCTGGTCACTGGAATACTTTCGGTAGCGCTGCTGCTTGTATATGTTGTTCCCCAGTTCACCGCCATGTTTGAAGATGTCGGCTCTGAAATTCCTGCCTCTGCCGAGTTCCTGCTTGGCCTTAGCAATGGGATACAAAGCTATGGCTGGCTGATCGTGCCGGCGGTTTTCCTGGCCGGATACTGGTGGCGCTGGCTTAACGCGGACAAAGATAGAAAGCGGCAGAAAGACGCAATCCTGCTAGATTTGCCAATCGCCGGGAGGCTGCTGGTACATCGGGATGTGGCCATCTTTTCCAGAACGCTTGGGGCACTGCTCGGCGCAGGTATTCCGCTTATACGTGGGCTGCGTGTTGCCCGGGAAGTGATCAGCAATGAGGAACTGATCCACCACCTTGAGGTCGTAGAAGAGGATGTCCGCAGTGGTGCAGGTCTTGGCGTCTCACTGGAAAAAACAGGAAAGTTTCCAATCCTGCTGCATCAGCTTGTGACAGTCGGTGAAGAGTCGGGACGAACCGGGGGCATTCTGAAAAAACTGGCAAAAACGTTTGATGCCAGCGTGAGAGATGATATGAGCCGGCTGGTCAGTGCGCTGCAACCTGCGCTGATTTTGCTCCTCGGTATTACGGTTGGTGGAATTATTATTGTGATGTTGTCGGCCGTGTTCAGTATGAATACGGTTGATTTTTAAACTGGAGTTTTTTGTGAATTACACAGGAATAGATTTAAAACGTTTGCCCCTGGCGAAGGCGCATGTTTTCTTGATAACCGCCATGCTGTTGTCATCTTGTGCCTCGATGCAGCAGGGACAGCAAAGATCTGCACCCACTGCTTCTGGCACCAGCGCTGCAGCCCAGCAGGAAGCTGTGGCCGTTGGTCCGCAAATTTCAGCCTCGGACTCTACCGGTGCAGCGGTAGCACAACCAGACGAAGATCCCGGCATCAACAGGATGGGCAGACTTGTCCAACTGGGACGTTTCGTTGAAGAAAGACCCCAGGTTGAAGTGCCTGAAGGCACCACAGTAGAACTTAATTACGAGCAAGAAGATCTACGTCTTGTTTTTGAGCAGATCGGTGACCAGCTGCAGATCAACATGGTAATAGACCCTTCTATTGATGATCGCGTTAGCTTGCGCTCTTCGCCAGACAGCCCGCTTTCCTACGAGGACTTGTGGCCGTTGATGAGGATGCTGGCCAGCAATGCCGGCGTAACTATTGAACAGGCCGGAAATGTTTACCGCTTCATGAAAGAAAACTCCCAGATACCAGCCGAAATAGTAATGCCTGGCTGGCTTAATGATTCCACCTCTTCAGAGGTCTTGCAGGTAACACCGTTGACCTACATTTCTGTAGAGTCTGCCGCCACTATTCTAGGCCCGATTCTTCAGCCTGAAGGCAATATCTTCCGCCTTGGTCAAAGCAATGTCGTCGGTATTAGCGGGACGCCGGGACAGCTGCAACGGGTTAATGCGTTCCTTGATATTATTGATGACGATCCATTCCAGAACCAGGGAATCCATCTTTATGAGCTGTTGAACTCACAGGCGTCAGATGTCGCTATCGAGCTCACCAACATCCTTAACCTTGTTGAGGGTGAGCAGTCCTCATACCAAGTTTTGGGGCTTGAGCGCATCAATGCGGTGCTTGTAATAGCCCCGGCTAACCGTGGTTTTAGCGAGGTAACGCGCTGGGTCAGTATTCTGGATGCAGAAAGCCAGGAGCAGGTTGAGCAGTTATTCTTTTACCGGGTTAAAAACCTGAGTGCCACGACTCTAGCAGAAACCCTCACGCGCGTATTTGAGCAGGAAGAGGACAACCGGCCAGCGGGTGCAAACAGTGATGACGAGGCTTCCGATGGTGATGCAGAGTCCAGCATTGAAGTTTTAGCTGCAAGCCCGGCGGGAGAGGGTGTTGTTTCGGCCAACATTTCTGTGACAATTGTGGCAGATGAGGATACAAACAGCCTGTTAGTAAGGAGTACGCCCAGGGATTACCGTCAGCTTCTCACCACGATAAATAACCTGGACACACTGCCGCCCCAGGTGCTCATCAACGCGGTGATTGGGCAGGTGACACTGACCGACTCCAATGAGTTCGGAGTTGACTGGCAGCGAGTATCCTTGAATGCAAATACAGGTATAGTTAGCTCTCGTTTTCTGCCTGCAACCGGCTTGCTTCAGCCAGATGGCTCTGCCGTTATTGGTTCAGGACTAATAATGACCAGAACCTTTAACGATGGCTCCTCTATTATAGATGCGACATTAAATGCCATTGCACAAGACAATGAGGTTTCCCTTTTGGCAAGGCCGACGATCCTGGCAACGAATAATCAGGAAGGTGAGATCAAGGTTGGCCAGGCTGTACCCGTTGATCAGGGTCAGACCGTAACGCCAGGGGGGGTAACACAATCCAATGTCGCCTATCGGGATGTTGGTATCGTGCTCACCATCACGCCGCAGATAAACGATGACGGTTATATTAACCTCGAAATTTTTCAGAGCCTTTCCTCTATCGAGGACGGAACAGGCGTGCAGGGCAATCCGGTATTTTCAAACCAGGAGATTACTACTACGGCTGTCGTTGCTGATGGTTCTACTATTACCCTGGGCGGTTTGATCCAGGAGGACGACTCTGATCAGAATAACGGCATTCCCGGTTTGCAGCGGATTCCAATCCTGGGAGCGGCCTTTTCCTACCAGCAGTTGAGATCAGTTAGACGAGAGTTATTTGTTATTCTCAGGCCTCAGATCATAAGAGACGATGAGTCTGATGACGCCCTGTTGCAGAGTCTCAGAGAAAGTTTTAAAAATGTGTCCGCGCTGTTTGAAGACGCAGGCCTGTAATAGAACGGAGCTTTAGATGAAAAAGAATTTAGGATTTACCCTAATCGAATTGCTGGTAGTCATGGCGATACTTGGCATGCTCGCCGCACTAGTTGGCCCGGCCTTGTTTGGCAACCTGAGCAAGGGGCAGCGTACGACTGCGGCCTCGCAAATCAGCAACCTTGAAGCTGCACTGGATACCTACAGGCTGGATGTGGGCAGTTATCCAGACACGCTGCGCGGACTGGTTGAAAATGACAGTGGCAGCCCACGCTGGAATGGCCCATATCTTAGGGATGAAGAAGTTCCTATGGACCCCTGGGACAATCCTTACCAGTATACGCCGGAAGGAAGGGATTTCCGCCTGATGTCATATGGTGCCGATGGTGTGCCTGGCGGCGAGGGTGATGGCGCCGATATCGGGGGATAGCAGGCCGGATTTTAGCGCCTGTATGAGATTCAAGCGTGTACAGTCCGGTTTCACGCTGCTGGAATTGCTAATTGTGCTCGGTATTGTTGCCCTTGCCTCTATAGTCGTAATACCTAATATATCCAGAACTGAAAGCAGCCTGCTTGTTGCCCAGATCAGGCAGATCGCTTCGGCCTTCAACTATGCGCGGCGAATCGCCATCGTTGAAGGCGCTCCGCAAGTGGCCACTATTATTCAAATTCCTCCAGATGACCCCGATTATCCAGAGCTGAAAGGAGAATTTTTTCAGCGAGCCACTATTCCCCTTCTGGAAATTTACGACGCGGAAATTTCCTACCAGGCAGATATCAACGAAGACCCTAAAGTCCTCGATATCATTGAGCTGATCTTTTTCCCCCAGGGAGGCAGCACTGGCGGCATTCTGAATTTCTCTCTTGAGAACCTGGATGCGAGTATTCGCGTAGATCCAATTACGGGAAAGATCAATATCCGTTATCCGGGTGAGGAGTTTGATGAAGAATATTTCTAAACGTTTGACCCGGTATGCCCAACAAAGAAAATCCGCTCACCAGCGCGGGTTTACACTGCTCGAGGTCTTGGTTGCCTTAACCATCACCGGCATGGCGCTTGGTGGTCTGTTTGGAGTTATTGCCGGTAATAAACGCCTGGCCTGGCGTTCGGAGGAGTCGCTGGTCAAAACCATGCAGGCGAGGAGCCTCATAAATTTTTCACAGCTAAATGATGAAAGAGGCGAGGCCTCTGTGGACTTTGGAAACCGGGATCTCATTATTAATTTCGGTTATGAACTGGAAATTCCATACAGAAAAACTCAGGCCAGCCGCCTGGCCTTGAGGGAATACGAAGTTTTCGATGAGGTCGGCGCATTGATTACTACAGGAACTTACTGGGTGGAGCTGGAGCTTGCGGAATAAGAGCCCATGATGAGACCAAGCCGACAACGTGGTTTTACCCTGCTGGAGATCATGGTGTCGATGACGCTGACAGCCATGCTGCTGGGCATGCTCAGCGCTGGCATCTATACGGTAGTCAATGACTGGCAAAACGAAACCTCTTTGCTAGATGAAAGCCTGGATAAATCCCTCGCCCTGCTGCAAGTTGAAAGGGCGCTGGTTGCAGCCTTTCCTCACAGTTATATCGACTACGATACGTTTGAAAGGATTGTGTATTTCTATGGCAGTGATTACGAGATGCGTTGGGTATCGACCGTTTCTCCGCAGCGCAGGACCGGCCTGACAGCCTGGCGCCTCATTTCTGATTCCGAGGAAGGTGTGCAGTTAATGCTGACGCCGGCTTTCAGTGATAACCCGGATTTTCGTTTCGAGGAAATGCAGGCGACAACCATACTGCCCAACTACCAGGCCGAAATTAAGTATTTGGTCCAGCGCAACGAGGAAGAAAAGGAGTGGGTGGAAGAGTGGGACGGCATGGAAATGCAAAGCCTGCCGATAGCCGTGCATATAGTATTGACGCCAATTGATGATTTTCTTGATGAAGAGGCGCTGGAGATTCTTGCCGCCGTCAAGACCTGGCAGCATGAAGACATACAGCCGACAATTTCGCCAATATGACAATTACAGCCACAAGGTTTGCTCAAAAAGGGGCGGTAATTGTTGTGACCCTTTGGACCGTTATCCTGCTAACAATACTGGTGACAGTGATAGCGGGACAGATACGCCTGTCTTCCAGGGCGGCATTTTTCCACCAGGAGGAACTGGGCGAATGGGCCAATGTCATCTCAGCCATCAACCAGGCAGAAATGGAATTAATGCTTGAAAGGATGCCGCGGCCGCCAGAGAGTATTGATGATCTTAATGAGATAAACAGAAACCCGTTTTTCCGGTTTAATGGCCAGGAGCTTGAGCTGCATTATCCGCAGGCAGAAGGCATAACTGTGCGTATTTATGACCATGGAGGAAAAATAAACCTCAGGGAGATAGGGCGTCCGCGGATGCGCTCCCTGTTAGAGAAAAAACTGGGGGAAGACGCTGATGACCAGATTGATGAGCTGATTGCCGCCTGGGGGGACTGGGTCGATCTTAATGATAATCCCGGTATCAATGGCGCTGAAAATGAATACTATGAAAACCTTGGAACGCCATTTACTCAGCGAAATGGCAAACTTGAAACGGTGGAAGAGATTTTGCACATAAGGGGTTTTGATGAAGTCTTTGCAGATGTGGACTTGGACGCCGCGTTTACTCTTTATACAGATGACGAGCTCATTAATCTGAACCTAGCTACTGTCGAGGCTATGCAGCTGCTGCCAGGCCTTGATGATGAACTGATCGCTGAAATTCTTGCGTTTCGGGAGCAAAATGAATTCAGGGGCAACGGTGATGTGGCACAGATAGTACCGGCTGAAAATATGGCCGAGCTGAGGCCCTGGCTGAATTCACGCAGAACGACCAGCTTCTACACAATTATGGCGTACAAAAAACTGGTGCAGGAAGTGGATCCTTTCGAGGATGACGCATTGCAGCCTGACATTACTACGACAGCTTTTGCTGAAACAGTACAGATAACCTCCTTTAATGACAGTCCCAGGGTTTTGAAAATCAATCCCTACCAGAGTATTCCGCAGCGGCCTGTAATACGTGTTGAAGATGGGTTTCTGCAATGAGCTACATAACCGGGTATTTCAGAAACATTGTGGGTGGCTTCATCAACCCCTGCAGAGCTGTGTTTAAAAACTGGTCTCTTTACATCATGTTGCTAAGACGGGACCTTATAAACAGAACCTCGGGCACGATACTGGGCAAGGTCTGGCCGCTGGTTCAGCCTGCCCTGCAGATCCTGGGTTACTGGTTTGTATTTGGCGTTATATTCTCCGTTCGCGCAGAAGGCCGGGGCCCAAATTTCCTGGAATACCTGCTGGTAGGAATGCTGCCGTGGCTATGCGTGGCGGAGGTCATCAGCAGGTCAACCAGCATGTTTCGAGAGTTTGCGCCCCTGTACCGGCGCAACCCGTTTCCCCTCGAATTGCTGCCAGTCCTAGTGATGACAATTCCCTGCCTGGTCTATGGCAGCGCTTACTTTTTCCTGAACCTGGTAATAGGCGGGATAGACAAAGCACTATTATCGCTGTTTGTTTTGCCCATGTTCATGCTTTGGTTGATTCCGTTGTGTCTGCTTTTCCCGGTGCTCGGTCTTTTCATTAAGGATTTTGGCCAGGCCATACCGTTCCTGTTAATGATCACCCTGTTTCTTACCCCAATCCTTTACTTTCCTTCAATGCTACCGCAAGGCATCAGCAGGATCATCTGGATAAATCCATTTTCCGACCTGATGGCAGTCGTGCATGGAGTATTACAGGACAGCGAATACAACTGGCTGAATGTGGCTCGGCCGATGATCATCTGGCTGCTCCTGCTTGGTCCTTGC
>RFVC01000060.1 GCA_009922595.1 Gammaproteobacteria bacterium
AAAAAACCAAAAGATTTTGACGTAGCCACCAATGCCACACCTGAGCGGGTTAAAGCACAATTTCGGCATGCCCGCATCATAGGACGACGCTTTCGGATAGTTCATGTCACCATGGGAAGGGAAATCATCGAGGTTTCCACCTTTCGTGGCACAAACACGGAGAGTATTGAAATCCAGGGTGAAAAATTATCCAGGAAAGTGAAGCACATTGAATCGGCGCATTCCGAAAGCGGCATGATCCTGCGGGATAACGTGTACGGCACACTCGAAGAGGATGTGCAAAGGCGCGACTTTACCGTCAATGCACTTTACTACACGGTAAGAAACTTTGAGGTAGCTGACTATGTGAACGGCATGGCTGACCTGGAAAAACGCCAGCTGCGCATGATTGGAGATCCCGAACAGCGCTACCGTGAAGACCCTGTACGCGTTCTACGGGCTATTCGTCTGTCGGCAAAGCTTGATTTCAGTATTGAGGAGGAGACGGCACGCCCCATCAGCGACCTTGCCCCCATGCTGGAGTCCATACCTGCGGCACGGCTGTTTGATGAAGTCCTTAAACTGTTTTTTGCCGGCCAATCGCTTAAAACCTATCAGCTGCTCAAGCAGCACAATGTATTTCGCCATCTCTTTCCCGCATCGGCCAGGATCATCGATAGTGGAGAGATCTCTGAAAAGCTCCTGCTTGAGGCCTTCACCAGTACGGACAATCGCATCAGGGATCTGAAAAGTATCACCCCCGCCTTCCTGCTGGCCGCCATTCTCTGGCCTGCTCTGCAGCAGGAATTCATTGCCAACAAGAATAGAAGAATGCCACCCATGGTAGCCATGCACCAAGCGGCACAAACCGTTATCTCAAATCAGGTGGATCGTATCTCCATACCCAAGAGGTTCAGTATTCCAATCCGTGAAATCTGGGAATTCCAGCTCAGGCTTCCGCGCAGGCAGAGAGCCAACGCCCTGTTAGCAAACAAGCGATTCCGTGCTGCCTATGATTTTATTTTACTCAGAGAAAAATCCGGAGAAGATCTTCAGGGCATCGGCCAATGGTGGACCGAGTACCAGGAAGCGGATGCCGACGTGCGACACAGAATGCTGAATAAGATTCACCAGGGCAGTCAACATTCAAAATCTCGCAAACGCAGAGTAAAATCTACCAAGACTCAACAGAAAGGGACGAGATGACAGATCAGAAATCCCATTTTGATGCACACTGCATTATTTTCAAGCGGTAAATCAGTGTCAGACGATTTATACAAAGCCAGCAGCATTCCACGCTACATTGCCGTTGAGGGCCCCATTGGTGTTGGCAAAACCAGTCTCGCCAAACGCCTGGCCAGAAGCTTCAACTATGAAATTCTACTGGAGCTAAGCGAGGAAAACCCTTTCCTAGAACGTTTTTATCACGATCCTAGACAAATGGCTCTCGCTACCCAGCTCTTCTTTCTGTTTCAGCGAGCACAGCAAATCCAGGACCTGCGACAGGACGACATGTTCGAACCGGTCCGCGTGGCAGATTTCCTAATGGAAAAAGACCGCCTGTTTGCCAGACAGAACCTGGACAACGATGAATTCTCTCTATACGAAAAAGTATACGAGCATCTCACGATCGATGCCCCGCAGCCCGACCTGGTCATTTACCTACAAGCGCCGGTGGAGATTCTCATGGAACGAATCCAGAAGCGAGGTATCGAATCGGAGCAACTGATAGAACAGCAATACCTAGAAAAGCTTATCGACGCCTATACCGAGTTTTTCCACTACTATGATGACAGTACGCTACTTGTGGTCAACAGTTCAGATATTGACTTAGTCAATAATGACGAAGACTACGAACAGCTGCTGGACTTCATTCTCACTACCCGCAAGGGCAGCCGCAACTATTTCAATCCGAAACCCAGCCTCCTTTGACAGTCCCTCAAGCTACCTTTACGCGCCCAAATAGATTAGATTACGCCTCCGGCTGCGGAAAAACGGGCTAAACGATTGAAAAAAGTCTCTGTTAACACACTGCACAAGCTTAAGGCAGAAGGCGAAAAATTTGCCTGTCTTACCTGCTATGACGCCCTGTTTGCCAGTTTATATGGCAACGCCGGTGTGGAGGTGATTCTTGTGGGGGACTCACTGGGCATGGTAATCCAAGGCCATGACTCCACGCTGCCGGTGAAAATGGACGATGTCATCTACCACATGGAATGCGTGAAAAGGGGCAGTAGCGGTTCACTGTTGATTGCCGACCTGCCCTTCATGTCTTATGCCTCGGAAGCACAAACCCTTGAGAACGCCGCGCGGTTGATGCGCGCTGGTGCACAGATGGTCAAACTTGAAGGAGGAGCCTGGATCGCAGAGTCCACTCGCCTGCTGGCCGAAAGAGGCATTCCTGTGTGCGCCCACATGGGACTGACGCCACAGTCCGTTAACCGAATTGGTGGTTTCCTGGTCCAGGGCCGCGATCCTGCCCAGGCGGATAAGATGATTGAGGAAGCCAAACTGCTTGAGGCATCCGGCGCCAGCTGCCTTCTGCTCGAAACAGTTCCCCAGGCATTAGCCAGGACGATCACAGACGCCCTCAATATACCTGTTATTGGAATTGGCGCAGGCAAGGATGTGGACGGACAGATTATGGTCATCCACGACCTGCTGGGCATTTCTCCGATAACGCCCTCCTTCGTGAAGAACTTTCTGGCCGAGGTAGACGGCAGCATACCTGGCGCGATAGCCGCCTATGTGTCTGCGGTAAAAGCAGGAACATTTCCGGGGCCCGAGCACACTTTCGACTGAACATCATCATGGAGCGCTTCGAAACACGGGATGCACTTCAGGCTCATCTGCACTCGATCCGCGTGCAGGGTCAATCTATAGGCTTGGTGCCGACTATGGGCAACCTGCATGAAGGCCATCTTGCCCTCGTCGAGGCAGCTCGAAATGACAGCGATTATGTCCTGGCCACTATATTTGTGAATCCGCTGCAATTTGGTCCTGCGGAAGACCTGGACAGCTACCCACGCACGCTTGAGGAGGATTGCAGCCAACTGGAAGCCCACCATTGCGATGCCGTTTTTATCCCCTCTGCTGAAGAAATGTACCCCGGTGGTTTGGATAACCAGGCCCTAGTGACTGTTCCAGGTCTGTCAGAGCGTCACTGCGGTGCCAGCAGGCCGCTGCATTTTAGCGGAGTCTGCACTGTGGTCTGCAAACTCTTCAATCTTACCAACCCTGATATCGCCTTTTTCGGGGAGAAGGACTACCAGCAGCTGCAGGTAATCCGCAAGATGACGCAGGATCTCTGCATACCTGTCAGCATCACCGGTGTGCCTACTGCCAGGCTTCCCAGCGGCCTGGCTCTGAGTTCACGTAACAATTACCTTGACCCGTCGCAGCTCGAAACAGCTGCCATCCTGCAGGCCACGCTGAAGGAGGCGGCCGGCAAACTGGAACAGGGAAACCAGGAATTTAAGCGTATCGAAGACAGTGCCAAAACCAGGCTCACAGAAAGCTGTTTCCAACCCGACTATTTCTCTATTTGCCATGCTTCAACCCTCGAGCCAGCAACTACTGGGGATAAATCACTGGTGATTCTGGCCGCTGCCTGGCTGGGACAGACCCGCCTAATAGACAATATAATCATTACCCTTAGGTAAACCGTTTTTGTTATGCAGAATGAATTTTCAGGTGTATCATGCGCCACCCTGTTAACCAGTATGACCCCGTAACTCCGCTATGCGTATAGGCATTCTCTCCAGAGACAGGAACCTCTACTCAACCCGCCGTCTGGTGGAGGCGGCGCAAGAGCGAGGGCATGAGGTGAGTGTCATAGATGTTCTCAAGTGCTACATGAACATCACGGCCAATAATCCCGGCGTCTATTACCAGCGCAACGCCGAGGTGGTGGAGGAGCTTCAGTTTGATGCTGTAATTCCGCGCATTGGAGCCAGTATCACCACATATGGCTGCGCCGTACTCCGGCAGTTTGAAGTAGCCCATGTCTACTCGATCAATGAATCGATCGCCATCAACCGGTCTAGGGACAAGCTAAGAGCCCACCAACTCCTGGCCCGAAAAGGCATCGGCCAGCCGGTCACCAGCTATGCCCACTCTGCCCGGGCTACGGACAAACTCATTGAATCAGTTGGCGGCGCCCCGCTTATCCTGAAGCTGACAGAAAGTACGCACGGTGAAGGTGTCCTGCTGGCTGAGACAAAAAAAGCCGCCGAGGCATTGATCAATGCCTTCAGAGGCATAGGTTCTGATTTTCTTGTCCAAGAATTCATTCGTGAAGCAGGGGGCTCCGACATCAGATGCTTTGTTGTTGGCAAACGGGTAATTGCCGCCATGCAACGAACAGCAGCTGCCGGGGAATACCGTTCCAACCTGCATCGCGGTGGTGTAGCACAGGTGGTCAAGCTGCGACCCGAAGAGCGTTCACTGGCAGTGCGGGCAGCGCAGGTGATGGGGCTTGATCTTGCCGGCGTGGACATTATTCGTTCTTCACACGGGCCGCTGGTGATCGAAGTAAACTCTTCACCTGGACTCGAAGGGATAGAAACTGCCACGGGCAAGAACGTGGCGGACAGGATCATCGAATACGTCGAAAAAGATTCCCAGCTGGGCCCCAACAAACCAAAGGGCAAGGGGTAAATCATGGAATACCGTAAACAGGCCAAGCTGAAAATTGGGGCTGTCGAGCTTTGCGATCTTCCCGAGCTGGGAATAGAAAAGCTGCACATGCGCGTGGATACCGGTGCAGCGACATCTTCTCTTCATGTCGACAACATAGAGGAATACTCAAAGGGCGAGAAAAATTTCGTCAGTTTTGACCTGCACCCGAATATTCACAACGTGGATGACATTATTCGTACCGCGGTGGAAATCGAGGGGACCAAAACGGTCAAAAGCTCATCTGCTGATACTGAAAAACGTGTGGTTATCACGACTCTGCTGCGTCTGGGCGGCCGGCAGTGGCCAATCAAGCTTACCCTCACTGACCGTTCGGAAATGACCTACATGATGCTGCTGGGACGGGAGGCCATGGAGGGAAAAGTCCTGGTTGACCCGGAATATGAAAATCTTCTAAGTGTTGAGGATCTCGACGAGGAAGAGGATTTCCCCCCTGATTACGAGGAAGAATGACCCTCATTTCCAGCGGGTTTGAATAACCCTTTCCCTTTTTGGGATAATGCGTACCGCCTATGGCACCAGCCAAAAATTTTAAACCTGTAACTTCAGAAAACCAGCAATTCATTTTACAGAGGGTCGACTCATTGCAATCATTGATGTTAAAAGCAAAGCTGCACAAGGCATGCGTCTCACACGCCGAGCTTGACTACGAGGGGTCCTGCGCAATTGACGGCAACCTGCTGGACAGCGCTGGAATCAGGGAATTCGAGCAAATTCAGATCTACAACATCAGCAATGGCGAACGCTTTACTACATACGCGATACGCGCTGAAAGCGGAAGCGGCATTATTTCAGTTAATGGCGCGGCTGCCCATAAGGCCAATGTAGGGGACAAGGTTATCATCTGTGCCTTCGGCAGCTACACCGAAGCTGAAATGCTCAACCACAAACCCAAGCTGGTATATCTTGACGAAAGTAACACCATTACTCGCTCCAGTAACAACATACCCGTCCAGGTAGCCTGAACCTACAGGGGGCCTGGATTCGAAGCATGAGGAAGCAACGTGTCTGAAATTAAAATATACCCTGTCCCCGAGTCTCAGAAAGAATCTGCCCACCTAAATAAGCAACAATACGATGCCATGTATGCGGCATCGGTCGAAGATCCCGATGCATTCTGGAGCGAGCAGGCAACGAACTTCCTGGACTGGACAGAACCCTTCAAGACTGTCCGCGAAAATGACATGGCCCAGGGGCTGATCAAGTGGTTCAGCGGCGGCAGGCTTAATGTCAGCGTCAACTGTATCGACCGCCATCTACCCGAAAGGGCAGACCAGGAAGCCATAATCTGGGAAGGCGACGAACCCGGCACCGATCGCAAAATCACCTATCAGGAACTTCATGATCACGTCTGTCAGATAGCCAATGTCCTCAGGGACCGCGGTGTTGAGAAAGGCGACAGGGTTTGCATCTACATGCCGATGATTCCTGAAGCTGCATTTGCCATGCTTGCCTGTACCCGTATCGGCGCAATTCACTCGGTTGTATTTGGCGGCTTTTCACCGGATTCTCTTAAAGACCGAATTCTCGATTCAAACTGCCAGGCAGTGATTACTTCAGACGAAAGTGTTCGCGGCGGTCGTGTTTTCCCATTGAAGGTCAATACGGATATGGCTCTTGAGCAATGCCCCGATGTACATACGGTGCTCGTCGTTCAGCGTACCGGCGGTGATATCAACTGGTTTGAAAGCCGCGATATCTGGTACCACGAGGCCATCAAAAACGTCCCATCTGAATGTGAGCCTGAGCAAATGGAAGCCGAAGATCCGCTGTTCATTCTTTACACTTCCGGCTCTACCGGCAAACCCAAGGGAGTGCTCCACACAACCGGAGGCTACCTGCTGATTGCCGCCATGACACACAAGTATGTATTTGATTACCACGATGGTGACATCTACTGGTGTGCTGCTGACGTTGGCTGGGTAACCGGTCATACCTATATTGTCTATGGTCCGCTGTGTAATGCAGCCACTACCCTCATGTTTGAAGGCGTACCCACCTACCCTGATAGCTCACGCTTCTGGCAGGTGGTGGACAAGTACCAGGTTAATTCCTTTTACACGGCTCCGACCGCACTGCGCGCGCTGATGGCCCAGGGCAACGAGCCGGTCACCAGCACTTCCCGTGAATCGCTTAAAATTCTCGGCACCGTAGGCGAACCAATTAATCCCGAAGCCTGGGAGTGGTACTATCATGTCGTTGGCGACGGCCGCTGTCCGATCATGGACACCTGGTGGCAGACCGAAACGGGCGGACATATGATCACTCCGATCCCAGGCGTTACTGACCTTAAGCCGGGCTCAGCCACACTGCCTTTCTTTGGCGTGCAACCTGCCCTGGTCGATCCAGACGGGAATATTCTTGAGGGTGCTGTTTCAGGCAACCTAGTGATCACTGAAAGCTGGCCAAGCCAGATCCGGACCGTTTACGGCGACCACAAACGCTGTGTCGATACCTACTACTCCACTTACCCCGGTTACTACTTCACTGGTGACGGTGCCCGTCGGGATGAGCACGGCTACTGGTGGATTACTGGCCGTGTAGATGATGTGCTGAATGTTTCAGGCCACCGACTTGGAACCGCTGAGATTGAAAGCGCCCTCGTTCTGCATGAAAGTGTTGCAGAGGCGGCGGTTGTTGGGTTTCCCCATGACATCAAGGGCCAAGCCATTTATGCCTATGTTAGTCTGATGAATGGCGTTGAGGAAAGCGACGAGCTGCAGGCTGAATTGCGCAACTTTGTAGGCAAGGAGATTGGCGCTATCGCCAAACCTGAGGTTATTCAGTGGGCGCCTGGTTTGCCCAAGACACGGTCCGGCAAAATTATGCGTCGAATCCTACGCAAGATTGCAGCCAACGAACTGGATAACCTTGGCGATACCACCACCCTGGCTGATCCGGCCGTAGTTGATCATCTTATCGAAAACCGCCCGAACAATTAGAACTTACTGACATGTTAAGGAAGCTGAAAATCCCAAATGCAAGGCAGCTGACAAAAATTAACTAAACTTTAGTTCCTGCTTTACCTGATTTTTATGCATAGAGCCCTAAAATCAAGAAACTCATCCAGAGACTGCCATCATGAAACAACGGCAATGTCGCACGATTTGGATTTCAGATATCCATCTAGGCACCAGAGGCTGTAAAGCCTCCCCCCTCAACCACTTCCTTAAAGCACACCGTTGTGAAAACCTTTTCCTGGTCGGCGACATTATCGATGGCTGGCGCCTGTCCACGACTAAATGGTACTGGCCAACAGAACACAACCGTGTGGTCAGGCAAGTACTGCGCAAATCCGAGAAGGAAGATACGAAGGTTTTTTATGTGCTTGGAAACCATGATGAGTTTCTGCGCGACTATATTGTCGAGCACAATTTTGAAATGGGTAATATTCGAATTGTGAATGAGTACCATTACGAAACGGCCAAAGGGGAAAAGCTCTGGATAACCCACGGTGATGCGCCGGCTATAACTTCCTGTTATGGTCGAATAATTGGTTTAACCAGGCACGCAAATTGCTGAACTTGCCCTACTGGTCGCTTTCCAAAGCAATTAAGCAAAAGGTCAAAAAAGCTGTCAGCTACATCTTTGAATACGAGAACACGGTTGCCAGGGAAACCAGAAAACGCAAAATGGATGGCGTTGTCTGCGGACATATTCATAACGCCGAAATGAAAACCATTGATGGCATCAAGTACTACAATTGCGGTGACTGGGTAGAAAGCTGCACTGCAATTATTGAAGACATGCAGGGTAATCTGGAAATTGTCACGTGGACAGAAGAAGACCACGGGGCAGAAGAAAAGGTTGTATACCTGGAGTCAAAAGAAACGACAGACAAAACAAGGGTAAGGAAGAAAGGCATAAAAGTCGCCTAGCTTAACTTCTGGACAGAAGTTTGTTCCCAGAGGTCGGCTGACAATTGCTCCACGCTTACCGTTTCGTGTTTGCCTAACCATTGGGCAATAGCAGCCGCCACATCCGGATAACTCACCCGGTACACAGACATATCTGAAGCCAGCCAGTCTTTGACTATATTTTTGTCCAGCTTACTGCAAACTGTGGCATAACACAGTTCACTCAGCGCCTTGGCATTGGACAATTGTTCAATCTGCCCTTGGAGCGGCTTGGTCAATATTTTCTTGCCCAGGGTCAGGCACTCACTGATTAGCTCAAAACCGGAATTGGTGATAAGCGCACTGGCAGTTACAAGATCATTCTTGAAACCGGTTTTTGAAATGGCGCGCGTGCGCACGTTGCCATTGTCATAGTCTTCCATGTCCGCATGGTAGATGTAGAAATTCCAGTCTGGTAGTTCTGCCAGCATTTTCACTAGTGCATCCTGGTTTTCAAAAGGTAAGTACACCAGCACCTTGTTTTTAACCTTCTTCTGCTCAAGGCTCACGGCATGCATATCAACGATAGGGGGAAGAATCGGTTGGTCAAAATGATGCCAGTGCAGACCAATTTTATGTGTCGCCGGGGCAAAGTACTTCATGGTCATTTCAGCAAAAAAGTTTTTTCCGGCCATCGGCATCGGGTAATAAAAGGCGTACTGGTGCCCAATACCAAAGGTCTCCCTACCCTGCTTCTTTGCCGCCCAAGAAACCACCGGCTCAAAATCAGTCACGATTAGGTCATAGTCATCAAGAGCAAGGGTGCGTATATCCTTGAAAAACTGTGGAACATTATTGTCGGTGATCGTATCGAGGAGATGAATTTTGCCGTCACGGGCGGTAAAGGTCATGCCGCGGTACCACTGATATTCATCGCAGCACATAAGCTTCTGCTTAGGTCTGCCGCTCATAACCCAGGCCACGTCAAAACCGCCCTGGGCATTGAGCGCCTTGTTCATGGCAGAAGCACGGCTGATATGGCCATGGCCTGTTCCCTGGACACCGTAGAGCAGCTTGACAGTAGAGTCACAGAAGGGACTTTGGCTTTGCACTTCGGAATCAGCGGATTGCGGGCCTAGATTGATATTCTGCTGTGCTTCCAAGCTGGGGTATTTTTGCTCATTGAGTTAGCGCAAGTCTAGGAATAACAGGTAAATCCTGAATGAAGGAATATTTAATATTGAATAAAGAGCAAAGCAGAAGGAAAGCATGACAAGAGCTATTCCTTTCACTAGAGATTAAGTAGATTTTAAAAGCGCCCGTTCAGGGAGAAACGTGCATTAATGGGTGCGGCAACCGAAGCCTGGTGGGTGCTATGTGAATTGGGAAAATACAGTTCGTCAGTAAGATTCTCTACATTGATCTGCAGACGGAGTTCCTCTGAAACATCATAGTAGGCTGCCGCATCAACACGGGTGTAGCTTGGCAGTACAGCAGAATTGCTGTTATTGATAAAACTCTCATCCTGGTAAATCAGACCAAGGGAGAGACCGATCTGATCTTTGGCTTTGAATGTATTCCAGATCGAGAACATTTTTTCAGGCAACTCCCTTGGGCGCAGTCCTGTTGGCCCCAAGCGGTTAACCTGTTCACCATCCAGCTGACTATAGCCCGCTGACATGTACCACCTTCTCGTAAGTTGACCCTGTAACTGGATTTCAAAACCGACAATCTTGGAATCAATGACATCAAGTGTGTCCGGGTCATTATCTGCCACCTGCGGA
>RFVC01000007.1 GCA_009922595.1 Gammaproteobacteria bacterium
GCCATTGGGTCGCGGCGGATGGAGGCTTGGTTCTCGGCGGCGGCGGTAGCCTCACTGCCCAGTGTAGCGCCCATGTACACGCCGTGAGACCAGTCCTGGCTCTGGTAAACCAGCGGGAATGTTGTGCTGAGACGGCCGCCAAAGAGGAATGCACTGATAGGCACACCAGCAGGATTTTCCCAGTCTGGGTCGACACTCGGACACTGACTGGCCGGCGCTGTAAAGCGCGCATTAGGATGGGCCGCATTGCGGCCGCAGTCAGGCGTCCAGTCTTTTCCCTGCCAGTCGATCAGGTGAGGGGGCGGCTCGTCAGTCATGCCCTCCCACCAGACATCGCCATCATCAGTAAGGGCGACATTGGTGAAAATGGAATTCTCTTTCATGGTTTCCATAGCAGCCGGATTGCTTTCCATAGATGTGCCGGGAGCAACACCAAAGTAACCTGCTTCCGGATTGATCGCATACATTTGGCCGTCTTTTCCCGGCTTGATCCAGGCAATGTCGTCGCCGACCGTATGCACTTTCCAGCCCTCGAAACCCTCAGGTGGAATCAGCATTGCCAAGTTGGTTTTACCGCAGGCACTAGGAAACGCGCCGGCAATATAGGTTTTTTCACCTTCCGGTGATTCCACGCCCACAATCATCATGTGCTCGGCCAGCCAGCCCTCGTCGCGAGCCATGACTGAGGCAATACGTAGCGCGACACACTTCTTGCCAAGCAAGGCATTACCCCCGTAACCAGAACCGTAGGAAATGACCTCACGGCTTTCAGGGAAGTGAACGATATAGCGGTTATCTGGATCACAGGGCCACGGCACATCGGCTCTGCCGTCTGCAAGAGGATAACCAATGGAATGCAGACACTGAATAAAATCATTATCACTCAGGATATCCAGTATTTCGCTGCCGATACGGGCCATGATGCGCATACTGACAACCACGTAGGGGCTGTCTGTAATCTGCACGCCAATCTGTGCAATATCAGAACCAAGCGGTCCCATGCTGAACGGGATCACGTACATGGACCGCCCCTTCATGCAGCCATCAAAAAGACCATTCAGGGTTCCGCGCATTACATCGGGAGCCATCCAGTTATTCGTGGCGCCGGCATTCTCTTCTTTCTCACTGCATATATAGGTGCGGCCTTCGACGCGGGCTACGTCGCGTGGGTCGGAACGGGAAAGGAAGGAGCCCGGCCTGAGTTCAGGATTCAGGCGGATAAAAGTTCCGGCTTCTACCAGTTCATTACACAGCCTGTTGTATTCGTCTTCACTGCCGTCACACCAATGGATCTTGCTGGGTTTACAGAGGGCTTCTATTTCTTTAATCCAGTTGATCAGTTTCTGGTTCGTCGTGTTGGCCTGTGATGAGGTCATGAATAAATTAGCTCCGAATCTATCAGCGGCGAGTAGCCACCATTTTTGAAGCGGTGCATTTTATAGTTTCTTTACTGTTTTGAGTACCGTATGGGACTAATTTGCGGGTAAAAAAGGAAAAATACCCTGTTATCCCTAAGGAAATAGATTTTATCCCCGAGACTTTTGAATGCAGGGGATGAAAGTGGTACATTAGCGCGCCTTTTCGCTCCCCAAAATAGCGGATTATTTTCATGAGCACTTACAAAATTGCCCTTTTGGACGGTGACGGCATTGGCCCAGAAATCATGGCCGAGGCGGTCAAGATTCTGAAACTGGTCGAAGAACGCAACGACGTGATTTTCGACCTGGTGCACACGCCATTTGGCGCAAGTGCCTGGTTTGAAACAGGTTCTTCCTACCCGGATGAAAGCAAGAAAGTGACCGACGAGGCCGATGCCATCCTGAAAGGCCCCATAGGCCTTAGCCATGAAGAATCCAAGAAAATCCCCGTCGACGAGCAGCCAGAGCGCGGCGCCCTGCTACCTATGCGCCGCCGCTACAACACGTACGCCAATTTCCGCCCCGTCTACCTGCCCAAGGGGCTGGTGCACTTTTCACCGCTTAAGCCGGAAGTGATCGGAGACGGCATTGATATCATGATGATTCGCGAATTGGTGGGTGGTCTTTACTTTGGCAATAAAGAAACCGGGATCAATGAAGACGGCCGCCGTTATGTCAACGAATCACTGGAATACAATGAGGACCAGATCAAGCGCATTATGAAAGTGGCCTTCAAAACGGCCATGAAGCGCAAAAAGGTCCTGCACAATATTCATAAATCGAACGTACTGAAATCGAGCGTGCTCTGGAATGAAGTTATGGAAGAAGTGCATGCAGACTTCCCCGAGGTCGAGGTAGTTAATATCCTGGTCGATGCCGCGGCAACCTATCTCTGCCTGAACCCTGACATGTTTGACACCATGGTAATGGAAAACATGTTCGGCGATATCCTGTCTGACCAAGGCGGCGGTATTCTGGGCTCACTGGGCCTGATGCCTTCCGCCTGCGTGGGCGACAAGAAAGCCTATTATGAACCTTCCCATGGGTCCGCGCCGGACATTGCCGGCAAGAACATTGCCAATCCTTACTCCATGATTGGCTCAGTCGCCATGATGCTCGACATAAGTTTCGACATGGAAGAAGAGTCGAAGAAAGTCTGGAACGCGATGCAGTCAGTATTTGCTGACGGCTTCAGTACACCCGACCTGTCAAAGGAAGGCTCTGGCGTGACCATGATCAGCACGTCTGATTTCGGCAGCAAGGTGGCGGAAGCTTTATCTAAAATTTGAGTAAGTTTTTACTCCCGCCGTAACGGCGTTTTTGTGTTAATTCTTTTAAAAAAGAGTAACCCAGAAACCTGTCTGGGGATCGCTGGCCTCGAGCTCCCTTCGTCACAGGAACATTGCGAGAGGTTGTGAGGACTCGGCTTCCTGTCTAGGCCTTCCTCAACCTGCGGTCCATGGCAACTTGATTCTTGAAATAACCCTGTTCCTCAGCAATTCCCACTCGACTTTGATTCTTCGACCTGTTCAGCCTAATACTAACTTCGATAGATTTTCTAACCTTGAAAAGTCGCAACGGCGACTGGTTAGAAAAAAAGCTTGGTTGATAATCGGCCTTCTGAAGAAAAAATCATTTCCTCTATTTCAGGCCAAGATCTCTTTCCATTTTCATACATTTCTTTTTTTAATTCGGCTGGCAGCCATTGATCAAAAGCGGGCTCAAAGGTTTTACGTTTCCTGATGGTTTCAAACCATCTTCCAACAGAGGGGAGCCTCCCGTTCTCCCATAAGGGCTCCATCGCCAGGGCCGCCAGGCGATTAACGTAAGGTGCCATGGCCACGTCGGCCAACGAGAACTGTGTACCACAGAGCCAGTCATTCCTGCCTAGCGCCTCTTCCATCTTGTCGAGGTAATACACAAACAGTTGAATCTTGTCACGTGCTCCGGGCGCATTAATGCCCTCCTGAATCCACTGCCATTTCAGCAGCCTGGCTGCCTTGCCGGCACTGTCGCCTTTCTCGACAAAATCCTTAAAACTGCCGGCTCCGTTCGCAAGGATGGTATGCCGGTGGGATACCACATAGGTCAGTGCCGAACAGGCAGGGTGCAGCTCCTCATCCACGGCCTTGGTCCATGCGCGCACCTGCGCCCTGCCCGCTGCGTTACCCGGCATAAGTGCCGGTTCCGGGTACTTGTCTTCTAGGTATTCACAGATGATGGTCGACTCTGAGATCACCAGGCCATCATCAATCAGCAGCGGAACAACCCCCTTGGGATTGAGCTTGAGGTATTCTTCGTTGAACTGCTCACCCTTGAGAATATCCACGTAATGGCCTTCCCAGTCTAGGCCCTTTTCTACCATGGCAAATCGCACCTTGGCAGCACAGGCAGAGGAGCCGTGGTGATAAAGTTCAAGCATATAGATCTCTCAGTATTTCAATCAGATTTTGCGGATGGTATCGCCCTTGCTCACCATGCCGGGCTTTACAATTCGCGCGTTGATACCGCACTGGTTGAGTGACTTGCCAAGTTCAGAGTTTACGAACTGGGTTGCCGGCTTGCCGAAGCGCGCGCCAAATTTTGCACAGCCCAGGTGAGGCAGCTCCGTGACTTCTATTTCAGCATCTCCGATAACCAGGTGTGTACCGGGAGGGATGTTGGCATTACTAAGGTCAAAATCGACGAAAAACTGGTCGCCGGCTTCAGGCCAAAGATGCTCAGAATCTGTTATTGCGGCAATGGCCCGGCTGCCCATCAGGGTCAGCTGCCGGCCGGGGTCCGCTGAACCTTCCGCTTTATGTTTGTCTCCCCGTCTCAGCCAGTTGTCCCCCACCAGGCCCAGCTCCTTATCCAGTTCACCCGCTTCTGCTACCAGGCGTTTTCCTGTTTCTGGTCGAATCACAATCATGTCCACACTGCCCTCTGCCGCAGGCGCCTGGCGAATAGTCTCCAGGCAGAATTCCATGTCTTCCAATGGTTTGAGTTCACTCATTGTTGTTACCTCTCGTGTGTAGTGATCTCATGATTGCTGGTAAAAAGCCTTTATAGCTTCTGCAGTGGCAAGCACATCGTCCGCGCTCACCTGCATATGGGTTACTAGACGTATTTCTGACCCCGGTTCAATCAGGATTTCCCTTGAGGCCAGGTGGTCAGTCAATTCCTCCACGCGCCCATCCCGGGGTTTGAAAAACACCATGTTGGTATGCATCGTCTGCAGGCTGACATCAAGTTCATCGATTTCAGCCAAGGCTTTGCCAAGTAGTGCTGCATTGTCATGATCCTCGGCCAGGCGATCGATATTGTTTTCAAGTGCATAAAGCCCCGCGGCGGCAATGATGCCAGCCTGACGCATCCCGCCCCCCAGCATTTTTCGCCAGCGCCGCCCTGTCTTGATGAAATCGGCTGGCCCGCAAAGCACGGAGCCAACGGGTGCACCAAGCCCCTTGGACAGGCAGATAGAAACACTGTCAAAGAAACGGGTAATGTCGGTTGCCTTGCAGCCAAGCCTGACCACTGCGTTAAAAAGTCTCGCACCATCGAGGTGGTTGCCAAGCTTATGATCTGAGGCGAGGCTTGTTGCAGCGCTGATGTATTCCATTGGCAGCACTTTCCCACCGATGGTGTTTTCAAGACACAGCAGTTTCGAAATGGCGTAATGAAAATCATCAGGCTTGATTACGGCACGGATTTTTCCCAACGGCATGGTGCCGTCAGGCTCCAATTCAACTGGTTGTGGCTGGATGCTGCCAAGAACAGCGGCACCACCGCCCTCATATTTGTAGGTATGGGCCTGCTGGCCGACGATATATTCCTCGCCGCGCTGGCAGTGACTGAGAATGCCTACAAGATTGGACTGAGTACCACTGGGGACAAAGAGTCCGGCTTCCATGCCTGTTATTTCGGCGGCATAAGCTTCAAGTCGGTTAACGGAGGGGTCATCGCCCCACACATCATCCCCTACTTCTGCATCCACCATGACCTTACGCATTGCTTGAGTGGGCTTGGTTACCGTGTCGCTGCGCAGGTCTATCATAGCTTTTCCTTTTATTCCTGCCGTAACCGACTGTGCAAGTGGGTGTTGATCATTCGCAGGGTGGCTACGACGGCAGCATACACCTGGTTGGAATGCACGCCTCGGGTACGCATATTCCTGCCCGAGTTGCCGCGGGCATCGCCGGCCCAGGTTATGGTACATTCTGTAAGGGCCCCGGTTTTACCCCCTTTGGGAATACGCACCGCATAATCCACAAGCTCGGGCATGTCGAAACTTATCTGGACCAGGATTTTTTCAAGGGCATTCATGAACGCAGCGTAACCGCCGTTACCACTTCCTGATTCTTGATAGGCCGCACCGTCAATTTCCACTTTGAGGTTAACCTCTGACTGGCTGTCAAGCTTGCTCTGGATTTCACAGTCCACCAGACGGATATGCTGGTAATCGTTACTTTCAAGTACGTCCGCAATAATGAAGGGTAAATCATCTGCCGTGATGGTTTCCTTTGAATCTCCAAGGGTAACGACCCTGTCCAGAACACGCTTGAGGTTTTCATCTGAAAGCGTGATACCCAGTTCTTCTATATTTTTCAGCACAGAAGCCTTGCCGCTCAGTTTTCCGAGCGCATAGGTACGCTTGCGATCAAACCGCTCCGGGCTGAGACGTGTTTCATAAAGGCCACCCTTAACATCACCGTCGGCATGAATACCTGCGGTCTGGGTGAATACATCCTGTCCAAGTATCGGCATGTTGGCCGCGATGTATTTACCGGAGAACTGCTCAACCATGACGGATATATGATGCAGGTGACTTTCATCTATACCAGTTTTTATTCCGATCTTGTCGCGCAGGACAACCGTGAGTTCGGCTAATGAGACATTACCGGCCCGCTCACCGAGACAGTTCATCGTGCAGTGCAGGTTGGTAATGCCGGCACGCACCGCAGCCATGCAGTTGGCCGTGGCCAGGCCGTAATCGTTGTGGGGGTGAAAATCAAAAACCTGGTCGGGAAAGTTTGATCGCATGTCAGTTAGCGCAGCAAAAACCTCATCGGGACTCATCACGCCCAGCGTGTCAGGGAGCATGAAATGCTCGATGCCGCAGTCACCGATCGCCTTCATCAGGTCGAAAACATAGGATTTGTTATCAGCGTAACCGTTGGACCAGTCCTCGAGATAGCAGTTCACATGCATGCCCTGCTCTTTGGCATAAGCCACGGTTTTTAGGATGTCAGCAACATGCTCTTCCAGCGTTTTACCCAGCTGGTTGGTACAGTGTTTTTCACTGCCCTTAACAAGCAGGTTGATGACTTTGCCACCGGCTTTACGGATCCAGTCAACGCTGCGGTTGTAATCAACAAAACCAAGCACCTCGACACGTTCGTCCAGTTCATGTTCAGCCGCCCAGTTGATGATATTGCGCAGGGCTTGCTGTTCACCGCTTGAAACCCGTGCAGAGGCCACCTCGATGCGATCCACACCAAGGGATTCGAGCATGGCCTGGACAATATTCAGCTTTTCATCCGCGGTAAAGGAAACCCCCTGGGTCTGCTCACCATCGCGCAGGGTGGTGTCCATCAGGGCCACGTATTCCGGTAATGTCTGTGTCTGGACAGTATTAGTCACTGTTTTCCCATTTCCATGTTTTGTCATGGTGCAAATAAAAAACCCGCCTTGAGGCGGGTTTTCTAAATCTTTTTGCAAACAATAATCAAAGATTCCACCCGCTTTCAGCGCTGGATAATAATGCCCTTGATGATTGTGATTCTTAGGTTCATGGCGCGCAGTCTCGGAGGTTTCGCCTGTAAAGTCAAGTTTTCAGCGGAGATTGGCAAATTTTTCAGCCAGTAAAGGCATATCAATGCCGGAGCCGATTGAAAGGCGAAAGGTATTTTCAAGCAGGTCGAGCAGTTCCTCCACGGAAGCTATTTCTCGCTGCGCTTTATCACCCTCCACCGTGTGACGGGTGTATGTATGGTTCTGGACAGCATGTCGCTCACGCTCATCTGCCCGCCCGAGCATGAGGTTACTGGTAAATAGGGACTCCGGATGGGAGGAGACGAAATGGTTGGCCATTTCATAATCGACCGGGTACTGGGGAACCGTATCGAATACATACATCGCCTTCCAGGCACCATTTAGTAATACGTAAATCGTAAATTCATTCCCATCCTGCCCGATCCTGAATTGCTCGTGCGGTGAGTCCTGCACCTTGCCAGTCTCAAGTTTTACGGGACCTGTCATGGTAATGCCGCCAAAGCCTACATCAGCAATCCACTGATCTTGATCAAGGCTGACTTTTAGCAGCATATGGGTTCGCGCCATCCGGGTTTTATCAAAGGAACGCCAAACAACCCGGGCCGCATGTTCACTTACCTGGAAACCCAGCGACCTGAGCACATCGGCGAAAAGCCGATTATGTTCAAAACAGTAGCCACCCCTGCCCTGGTTAACCAGTTTTTCAAAAACATTCTCTGAGCGGATACTGACAACACCTTTAAGCCATGCATCCAGATTCTCAAAGCAGATTGCCCTAGGATGCAGTCGGTGCAGCTGCTGCAAGGTCTGCAGGTCTGCTTTTGCAGACCCCTCAAAGCCTATCCGATCAAAGTATGCCTGTGTATTCATGCTATCTATACGTTTTTCAGCGGAGTAGAATGCCGCCCCTATTTATCTCAATTCACCCTCAACAGGCAAAATATATTTTGGCCACTGCATCAAAATCACCTGTCATTCTTGCTGCATTCTGGATGTGCGGCACCCTGACATCACTGTTGATGCTGGCCATATCGGCGCGTGAACTTTCTGAAACCATTACAACGGTGCAGATGATAACAGTCCGCAATGCCGTCAGCTTCCTTTTGATCGCATTTTTACTCCAGGTCAGCGGCTGGCAACAGCTTAAAACAGGCCAGCCTGGGCTGCACATCATCCGCAGCGTCTCTCACCTGGCAGCCCAGTTTGCCTGGATCTTCGGCCTTGCCTCTATCCCCATGACCGAGGTTTTCGCTCTGGAGTTTACCGGCCCGGTCTGGACGGTCATTATTGCCGCCCTGCTGCTGGGTGAAAAAATCAACCGCTACAGGATACTCACCCTGTGCCTGGGGTTCGTTGGTGTCCTGATTATTCTGCGCCCCGGCTTTCGCGATCCCGACCCGGCCATGTTCATTGTCATCCTCAGCGCGATCTGTTTTGCCCTGGCCAATGTCCTGACCAAGAAACTCGTGGCGAATAATTCTCCACTTAATATTATTTTTTACGTCACTGTTATTCAGTTTGCCATGACAGTAGTTCCTGCCTGGCGGGTATGGGTCGAGCCTGAAATGGTTGAATGGATCTGGATGGTTGTCATGGGCATCGTTTCCGTTACAGCCCACTATAGCTTTGCCCGCGCCTTTTACTTCGCCGACGCCATGGTAGTAATTCCAATGGACTTCCTGCGTCTGCCCCTTGCCGGCATCGTAGGCTGGGTGCTGTACAATGAGGGCCTAGATCCCTTCGTGATCGTGGGTGCACTAATCATGTTTGCCGGCAACTTCATCAACATCAGCGCTGAAAAGAAAATGCGTGAAGCGCATGACGGATAAAATGAACGAAGAGCATCTCTCATGTTTACCATCCGGGCCTTTGTGGCGACGCCTTGCGGCAATGGCCTATGACAGCATCCTGATCCTGGCTATCTGGATGGTTGTAACCTTCGTTGTGCTTTCCTTTTTTGGTATTGAAAACGCCAGGACCGTGGAAGGTGAAACGGTAACGCTCGATCCGATTTATAAAAATATCCTTTTCCTTTCCATGCTGGTCAGTGCCTGGGCATTTTTCGGCTGGTTCTGGACTCACAGCGGCCAGACTCTTGGTATGCAGGCATGGCGCCTGAAAGTAGTGACCCGGGAAGGTGAAAAAATTTCCGTCGCCCAGTCTATAGCCCGCTTTCTGCTCGCGATACCTGCCTTTCTTATGGTCGGGATCGGATATTTCTACATGTATTTGAACCCGGAAAGGGAAACCCTGCACGGCAAGTTGTCGGGCACCAAAGTTGTGCTGGTGCCCCTGATGGAAAAAAAGCAAGTTGATTAGCCGGCCCGTCGTAGCAGGAACATTCCCAGCAACAGGCAAAAAAGGATAGGGCCCAGTACAGCCAGGAAGGGATTAAGCTGGTACACAAGACTTACCGTGCTTAACAGGTTCTGTATCAGGTAAAACAGGATACCGAAGCAGACAGCCGTGAAGAGTTTTGAGCCCATGGTGGCTGAGCGCAGAGGGCCAAAAATAAAAGAAACTGCCACGATGACCAGCGCAGCGGTTGTGATTGGCTGCAGCACCTTTTTCCAGAAAGACAGGTAATAGGCGCTGCCATCCTGGCCCTGATTCTCAAAGCGATCTGCATACTGGTAGAGGTCAGAGATCGACATATTGTCCGGGTCTATTATCAGGACTTTCAGCAGGTCCGGCGTCAGTTCCACTGACCAGCTCTTTTCAACAAAGTGAAACACCTGGCCTGACGGGTTGTTCTCTGCTCTGTTGAAAACAGTTTCTTCTCCATTTTGCAGCATCCAGTAACCGCTGTCTGAATTGCCGTCGTATAGTGCGGACTCGGCGGTGGTAATACCGGTCAGTTCCTGATCCTGGAAACTATAAATGCTGACCCCGTGCAGTACGCCATTGGGATCAATGGCATTGAAGTGCATGAACTCATTACTGTCACGCTGCCAGTGGCCATAGCGCGACAAGGCCACCTGCTCACCCCGGGCAAGTGCCCTGCCCAGTTCGCCTGCCAGTTCAAGGCGCGGCGCGATAAATTCACCAAGCACAAGCCCAAGCGCCATGACAGCAATGGCCGGTTTCATCACTGACCAGACAATCCGCAGAACTTTCATTCCCGATGCCTGCAGCACAACCAATTCATTAGCCGAGGCCAGGATACCAAGCCCCACCAGGGAACCTATCAGAGCGGTCATCGGCAGCAATTCATAGATACGTCTTGGGAAAACAAAGAGCACGTATCGCACGGCGTCCCAGGTCTGGTAAGTCCCTTCCGTTTCCCCGATCTCATCCACGAGCGTAAACACGAGGTCGAGTCCTGCCAGCACCATTAACACAACGCCCATTGCCATCAGAACCTGCTTGTATATGTAGCGGTCAATTCGCGTCATTTCTGCAGGAACCCGGTGATAGATAGATCGGGCATTTTATTGGTGAAGAGCACCCAACCGAGAAAAAGAAAAATCATGTGCACCCACCAGACCCCCAGTACCGGCGGCAATTCACCGGCAGCAGTCAAATCCCTGCTGACCAGTAGCAGTCCGAAATATAGTATGTAGAGGAATACTGCCGGGACCAACTTGGCAAAGCGCCCCTGTCGGGGACTGACGCGGCTCAAGGAAACCGCCATCAAGGTCAGTACCGGAATCAAAAGCACCAGGGAAATACGCCACTGCAATTCAGCAAGATGTGCAGCCTGGCCCGTTTGCCAGAGAAGCATCGTTGGCATGGCTTTTTCCTCGACCGTGATATCAATAGTGATTTCCCGGTCAGGAATACGCACGCCCATTTCACCGAAGCTAGTTAGCACAAACCCCTCACCCTCCACTTCTTTTTCAGATACCGATCCGTTAGAGAACATGACAATGCGACCCTCTTCATCCTCGACTGGCACAGCGCTGTCCGCGACGGTCACGCGGCCTGTTGCGCTTTCGTACATGAAGACATTCAGCATTTCCTCGTCTTCAATGTTTTCGGTATAAGTAGTTCGAGCGCCGCGGGAAATATTCTGGAAAAGTCCTGGCACCATGACATCGAATTCATTCAGTTCTTTTTGCGCTTCCAGCAGGTTAGCCGTATTGACGAGACCCCATGGCGTCACTTTAAAACTGAATACGCCGACGGTAACCGCGACGATGGATGCAGATATCAACGTGATGCCCAGCAGCCGGCGAGTACTGAGGCCACAGGCGGACAGAACTGTCATCTCGTTATCGGCATACATGCGCCCGTAGGCAAGAAGGATGCTCAGTAATAGTGCCAGCGGCAAAATCAGCTGAATGAATTCAGGAATCTTGTACGACATCAGGAGCAGGAGTACACCCGGATCAATTTCTCCCTGGGAGGACTGGGCCAGGTATTTAAGAAAACGACCCAGCACAACCACCGCCAGCAGGATGAGGGTGGTTGCTGCCGTAACCTGGAGGATCTGCCGAGTCAGGTAGCGAGAGATAATCATGCGACTGATTTTAGAGTATGTCTTCACCCTCAGCCAGTACAAGCGCTGGAACATTGCTTTTTTGATATAGTGAAACTGCCGGAGTAAAATCGCGTCCTGCTCCTGTAATCAATAACTTACCTCCCTAGGTTGGACAATCACTTTTATGAATTTCACAATCAAAACTTCTGCCTTACAAAATCTTACCACCTCATGCCTTGTGCTAGGCGTCTTTCAGAACAAGAATCTGCCCGACTCAACTGCGCAGGTAGACAAAGCGCTCAAGAGACAGCTCAGTAAAATTATTGATGCCGGCGACATCTCGGGGACCGCTGGTCAGAGCCTGCTGATCCATAATCCAGCCGGCATTCGCGCGAAGCGAATAATGCTTGTTGGGCTCGGCAAGAAGAACGAGTTGGACAGAAAGAAGTATGTCGCTGCACTTAAAAATACGGCAGCCGCACTTGCCAAGTATTCTCTTGCTGATGCGCTGCTCACCCTGGCAGAACTCCCAGTCAAGGAAATGGATGCTGGTAAACGTTACCAGCTATTGGCCCAGGTCCTTGAAAACAGCACGTACCGCTACAACCACACCAAATCCACCAAGGGTAAAAAGCCGGCGCTGAAAAAAGTGGATGTCTCCCTGTCCGACAAGTCAGAGCGTGCTGCAGCTAGAAAAGGCCTGGATATTGGTTCCTGTGTAGCCAGGGGAATGGCCGTAGCCCGTGAAATGGGCAACCTGCCAGCGAATATCTGCACACCGACCTACCTTGGCGAGCAGGCACAGGCGCTGGGCAAAAATAACCGCCTGTTGAAAACCCGCGTACTGTCCGAAGCTCAAATGCGCCGGATGGGTATGGGCTCCCTGCTTTCTGTGGGCCACGGCAGCGACCAGGAATCGCGACTGATTGTTATGGAGTACAACGGAGCTAGTGAACGCACCAAGCCAAATGTTATTGTCGGCAAAGGCATTACGTTTGATACCGGCGGCATCAGTCTCAAACCCGGCAATGCCATGGATGAAATGAAATTTGATATGTGTGGTGCAGCCAGCGTCCTCGGTACGATGACAGCCCTGTGTGCACTGAAACCGAAAATCAACGTGATTGGTGTAATAGCCGCGGCCGAAAACATGCCCAGCGGTCGTGCCACCAAGCCGGGCGACATCGTCACAAGCATGTCTGGAAAAACTATTGAGGTACTCAATACAGATGCCGAGGGCAGACTGGTACTTTGTGATGCCCTGACCTATGTCGAGCGGTACAAGCCGAAATCAGTCATTGATATTGCCACCCTCACCGGCGCCTGCATTGTTGCCCTTGGGGATGTGAACACAGGTCTGATGAGCAACAACGATGATCTAGCCGACAAACTCTTTCATCATGGACAGGAAGTCGTCGATACCTGCTGGCGTCTGCCCATGTCCGAGGAATACCAGAGGCAACTTGACAGTAATTTTGCCGATATCGCCAATATCGGGGGCCCCAAGGCCGGCACCATCACGGCGGCATGCTTCCTCTCGCGGTTTACCGAAAGCTATCCCTGGGCGCACCTGGATATTGCCGGCACTGCATGGCTGTCTGGAAAAGCCAAGGGCGCAACCGGTCGACCTGTTCCACTCCTGATGGAATATCTGCTTAGCAACTAAAGAGCCAACCATGAGCCAGGCCGATTTCTACATCCTGAAGGAAGCAGAGGACGAGCAGCGTTTCTTCGTTGCCTGCCGCCTGACAGAAAAAGCCATGGCGCAGGGCCTGAAAGTGTATATCCATACCGCTTCGGAGCAGTCAGCCCAGGATATGGACGACCTGCTGTGGAGCTTCAAACCCGAGAGTTTTATTCCTCACACCATCGTTGGACTGGAAGACAACATGGACGACGAGGAAATTCATGTCTTGATCGGATACGAGGGCAACGCATCGACTAAAGGCCAGTTATTGATCAACCTGTGCGACAAGGTGCCAGACGAACATGAAAATTTTGACCGTATCGCCGAAATAGTTCCCAACCGGGAAGAAGCCAAGGCCATAAGCCGCGAACACTGGAATACCTACAAAACACTTGGTTTCGAACTGAAACATCACCAAATGTAAGCTTCGAAACTGACCCCGCTATCAAAATTATTCTGCCGCCGGTATCTGGCCTGCAACCTTGGGTGAAATCGGCCTGACAGGCTATAATGCGCGGCTTTGCATGCCTTCACACTGAGCATCTATTAACAGCAGTAATGGACAAGACCTACCAACCCCACGAGATCGAAAGCGCCTGGTACCAATCCTGGGAAGAAAAGGGCTACTTTGCCCCGGACGGCCAGGGTGATTCCTACAGTATTGCCATACCGCCCCCTAACGTGACGGGCAGTCTGCACATGGGGCATGGATTTAACAATGCCATCATGGATGCGTTAATCCGTTACCACCGTATGAAGGGATACAACACGTTATGGCAGGTCGGAACCGATCATGCGGGCATTGCCACGCAGATGGTTGTGGAACGCCAGCTGCAGGCGGAAGACCTTACCCGCCATGACTTCGGCAGAGAAAAATTCATCGACAAGGTCTGGGAATGGAAAGCTGAATCCGGCGGCAATATCACACGCCAGTTAAGGCGCCTTGGCTCATCCATAGACTGGTCCCGCGAGCGCTTCACCATGGATGAAGGTCTGTCCCGTGCTGTCGAGGAAGTGTTTATCCGTCTCTTTGATGAGGGCATTATTTATCGCGGTAACCGCCTGGTGAACTGGGACCCAAAACTGCACACGGCCATCTCTGACCTGGAGGTTATTTCCGAGGAAGAGAAAGGCTATTTCTGGTATTTCCGCTACCCTTTAACCGAGGGTCAGACTACCGCTGAGGGTAAGGATTACATCACCATAGCCACCACGCGACCGGAAACCATGCTAGGTGATTCAGCTCTCGCCGTGCATCCTGATGACGAACGTTTCAAGGCCCTGGTGGGTAAAACCGTCACCCTGCCGCTGTGCAATCGTGAAATTCCGGTCATCGCTGATGAATACGTGGATCCCGAGTTTGGTACCGGCTGCGTAAAAATTACCCCCGCCCATGACTTTAACGACTACGAAGTAGGTAAACGACACGACCTTGAGCTTATTAATATCCTCACGCACGATGCCGCCATTAACGACAATGCACCCGAAGCCTATCGCGGCATGGACCGTTTTGAAGCCCGCAAACAAATCGTGGCCGACATGGAAGCAGCCGGCCTGCTGGATAAAATTGGAGACCACACTCTCAAGGTTCCTCGCGGGGACCGCAGCGGAGTTGTCATCGAACCTTACCTGACCAACCAGTGGTACGTAGCCGTGGAGAGCCTGGCCAAACCAGCAATTGAAGCGGTTAAAAACGGAAACATAGAGTTTGTCCCACGCAACTGGGAAAATACCTACTTTGCCTGGATGCGTGACCTGCAGGACTGGTGCATCAGCCGACAGCTCTGGTGGGGACATCGGATCCCTGCCTGGTATGACGCCGAGGGCAATATCTATGTTGGCCTCGACGAGGTCGACGTTAGGAAAAAATATGGGCTGTCGAACGACCTGGCGCTGAAACAGGATGAGGACGTTCTCGACACCTGGTTTTCTTCAGCGCTGTGGACTTTTTCCACGCTCGGCTGGCCGGAAGACACAGAAGAATTGAAAATTTTCCATCCCACTGAAGTGCTGGTAACCGCCTTCGACATTATTTTCTTCTGGGTAGCACGCATGATCATGATGACCCTGAAATTCACCGGTGAAGTTCCTTTCAGAAAAGTCTATATCCATGGCCTGATCCGTGATGGTGAAGGGCAAAAAATGTCGAAATCCAAGGGCAATGTCCTTGACCCCATCGACCTCATTGACGGTATCGACCTGGACAGCCTGGTGTGCAAGCGCACCACCGGCCTGATGCGCCCTCAGGATGCCGAAAAAATTGAAAAGAAAACCCGCAAGGAATTTCCTGACGGTATCCCGGCATTTGGCACGGACGCCCTACGCTACACTTTCTACTCCCTTGCCACCACCGGCCGTGACATTAATTTCGATATGGGCCGAATCGAGGGCTACCGCAATTTCTGCAACAAGATCTGGAATGCGGCCCGCTACGTTTTCATGCAGGTGGAAGAAAATGCCGTAACAGCACCAACCAAGCATGACGATTACTCACAGGTTGATGCCTGGATCCTGTCTCGCCTGCAAAACACACTGCAGAATGTCGAAGACGCCATGACAGTTTACCGCTTCGATCTGGTTTCCCAGGCCATTTATGACTTTTTCTGGAACGAGTACTGCGACTGGTATCTCGAGCTCTCCAAACCCGTGCTCTGGGATGACAACGCCAATGAAGATCAAAAAAATGCTACACGCCATACCCTGCTCAATGTCCTGGAGCAAAGCCTTCGTATGCTGCATCCACTGATGCCTTTTATTACAGAGGAAATCTGGCAGAAGGCAGCGCCCCTTCTTGGCATCGAGGGCGACACGGTTATGCTGCAGCCCTACCCGGCAGTCTCTGCTGATTCAATAGATGAAGAAGCCGATTCGGCCATCGAGTGGATCAAGAATGTCATTATAGCCATCCGCAACATTCGCGGTGAGATGAATATTTCACCTGCAGTGAATATCAACGTCCTCTTAACCAAGGGCAGCAGCAGTGACCAGCTGCATTTGGAAGCCAACAAGCAGTTCCTGGTCAAACTGGCCAAGCTTGAATCTGTGGAGTGGCTAGACAGTGATTCCGAGGCACCCCCCTCTTCCATGCAGGTAATTGGTGATCTGGAAGTACTTGTGCCCATGGCCGGACTTATAGACGTTGAGGCAGAACTGGCAAGACTCCACAAGGAAAAGGAAAAGCTGGACAAGGAAATTAGCAGGCTTTCAAGCAAACTCAGCAATGCCAAGTTTGTTGATAATGCCCCGGCGGAGGTTGTTGCGAAGGAAAAAGAAAAACTGTCTAATGCCAAAACAACCCTGAACCAGCTGCAGGAACAAATTATAAAGCTGCAGCAGTTATGATTAAGTCATTATCTGTTGACGCTATCACAGGGGAGCTTATGCGAAATCTGAAAAAAGTACTAGTTGTTCTTACTTCGTCAACCGCCGCCATTATTTCGACTGCCGTATATGCCCACATAGACAAGAACTTTGACCTCAACGGTGGTCACTACGGACCCTTTGGTGACTACCATTGCCACCAGCAGGGCTGCCGTATTGCTCCTTCCCGCCGCGATTTCACCTGGCGTAACAACCGCGCTAGGGTCAACATACGCGACCAGCAGGATTTTTACCTCGAGGACGACTGGCCGCACTGGATGCTGGTGGGTCAGTGCCAGACAATCCGCACCCAGATTCTTGAGGCGACCAGTGAAGTGCCCGTCACCTGGACCAACCCCAGGCAATGCGAAATTCGCGAGGGCAAATGGACTGATCCCTATACCGGCGAGGAGTTTGTCCGCGCTGCCCGGCTGGAACTGGACCACATCATTCCGCCCTCCTATGCCAATGTGTCCAATGGCTTCCGGTGGGATGACAGGACACGCATGGAGTTCGCCAACGACCCCTTGAACCTGATTCCGGTAAGCAGGGATGTCTATCGCAAGAAAAGAGAGCGGCCTATCGCGTCATGGCGCCCGCCGGAAGAAAATTTTCATTGCGAGTATGCCGCCGCCTGGCGCGATATTTCACGCAAGTACGACCTGGATCTCTTTGCTAGTGATCGCACAAGGATGAATAACATACTCAAAGACTGCGACATTCCGGAAAAAGATTTTGAATCCAGGGAAAATGAAACTGATATACAGGTTAACGGTGTTCCCATACCTCTCTAGGACGAAACTCCAGTTCAGCGCCCAGCGACTTTAAAAAAAACCGGAGATAGTGATAATATCCTTTGCTTGGCGGAGTGTTATACAAATCTACACACCGCCGGCATAAAAAAATAGCGACAATAAAAGAATAATAGAAACAAGAACAATCTCCAACTGAGCTAACCATGAACATCAAGATATTTATTGCTTCCTTAATAGTAGCGATAGTGCTTGCTGCTATTTCATTTTTTGCAGACCTCTACACCCTGTTCCCGGCGCCCCTGGCAATCTTTGTTATCGCCCTGGTCAGTAGCTGCCTCACCAGTTTCTGGGTGTGTTCTGCAGAAGGTATTAACCAGTCAACAGCTAAGAAACTCGCCAAGCCTGCCCGGCAGAAGAAAGGCAAACCCGTAAACAAGGGAGCCAAGGAAACCGGCAGCGTGAAGTGGTTCAGCGCGAGCAAGGGCTTTGGTTTTATCACCCGCGAGAACGGTGAAGATATTTTCGTTCACTTCCGTTCAATCATGGGCAAGGGACATCGCATCCTGCGCGAAGGGCAGCGAGTGGAATTTGCTGTTTCCGAGGGTGATAAGGGTCTGCAGGCCGAGGACGTTTCAGCAATCAAGAGCTGATGGACTTCAGCTCTATTAGTAGTGCGGAGGCTTTTCATCGGCTGGCTTGATGCCTGCCGTCTTGTCTACGGACTCTTCCAGCCCGTTCAACCTGTCACTAAGTGATTTCAGCTGCAGCTGCAGCCTGTCTATCTGCTGCTGCTGGCTGGCAACAACATCATTGAGCTCATTTACAGTCTGATCCTGGAAGGCCAGTCGCGTCTGCAGATCAACCAGCAGATCGTGATCAGTGTCTTTATTCACTCTCATTAATCTGCCCATTAACGCAAGAGATCATGGTACGTACCAGCTATGTCGGTTAAAGCAGACTGGCCCGGCGAATCCTTGGCGATTTTCTGTATGGAATTATTCAGCGTATATAGACCTGAGTTTCGGCGTGTTAACGAAACCAGAGCATTATAGCGGACAGCTTGGATAATGCCCAACGTGCAAGCTGCACTCCCGGTTTTAAAGACAGTCGGTTTTTGCAATAATTTCAAAATCTTAATTTCTATTCAACACGATGCAGTCTATGTCTTCAGATAACAGTAAACCACCGATTCGTTGGCTGAATCTTTCGGTTCTAGGTATACCACCCCTTGTCGCCGTCACCCTTGTTCCCTGGTATGGATTTACCGAGGGTTACGATCGCTTTGAATGGATTAGCTTTATCGTCCTGATGGTGTTCTGTGAAATGTCGATCACAGCGGGGTATCACCGGCTATGGTCACACAAAGCCTACAAGGCTCATCCGATCATGAAATTCATATTTGCTTTGGGAGGTGCATGCGCCCTCCAAAACGACTGCATTACCTGGGCCTCAGACCACCGCCGTCATCATCTGCATGTGGATGATAATGACCAGGATCCCTACTCTGCTAACCGAGGCTTCTGGTACTCGCATTTCGAATGGATGATCAGGGAATTTGAAAGCACCAAAGATGATACAAGTAATGTCCGAGATCTCCTGAAAGAGCCGATTCTTGCCTGGCAGCGAAAGCACTACCTCATTCTCCTGCTATTAATGAATCTAGGCCTACCCCTTCTCCTCGGCTGGTTGAACGGCGATATCTGGGGCAGCCTGCTTCTCGCCGGCTTCCTCAGACTGGTGCTGAGCCAGCATTTCACCTACCTGATTAATTCGGCGGCGCATATCTGGGGCAGCCGAAGTTATGACCCCACCCAGACAGCCAGAGACAACTGGTTTATATCCCTGTTTACCTTTGGTGAGGGTTACCATAATTACCATCACACTTTTGCCTGGGACTACCGCAATGGGATCAAGTGGTATCACTGGGATCCAACCAAGTGGCTAATTCGACTCTGTTCCTGGCTGGGACTTACCAGCGAACTGCGCCGCTGTTCGGTCTACCGACAGGAACGGACTCGACTGGAAGTGCAATATAAAAATGCCCTGCAAAAATGCGAAACCCTGATCGACTCCATGTTATGGCGCAAAAAACTCGAGCAGGAATACCAGCAGCTGATTGCTACTCTGAATCACTGGGCAGAGTTAAAACAGCAATGGTGTCAGGCAAAATCTGCGCAATTGTCCTCTGAGCTGCATGACAAAATCCAGGAACTGGATCCGGAATCCATCCGCCATCGCTACCGTTTGCTGAAAATCGAATTACAGGGCAAGCGCCGAAGCTGGCAGGCTCTGCTCAACACTTTCACAGCACTTCCGTACCAGGCAGCCTAATCAGCAACAGCGATGGACTTCACTCTAAGAGAAACTTCATCTGTAGCGTGGCTGGAAACGGTCATGGCTGACTTTGATTCCTTTCTGAAAGATCACGCCAGCTGCGAAAAAAAGGCCTCGGGCATGGCCATGTCAATGATCTCCCATTACCCTGACAAGCCTGAATTGATCACCGGGATGCTGAATCTGGCTGTGGAAGAACTCAGCCACTTTCGCGATGTCATGCGCCTGATACTCGATCGAGATCTTGAACCAGCCGCCGATGCCAGGGATGAATACGTCAATAGCCTGCATAAGGCCATGGACCAGGGAAAGGACGCCTACTTGCTCGACCGCCTACTCATTGCCAGTATCGTCGAAGCCAGAGGAGCTGAGCGTTTCGCCATGATTGCCGAGGCCCTGCAAAAGGGGAAGCTGAAGAATTTCTACTCTGCAATCAGCGATTCAGAGGCCAGACATTATCAACTCTTTCTCTCCCTTGCGGAGCAGTATTTTCCTGAGGAAAAGATAAGCACCAGACTGGAGGCTCTACTGAATATCGAGGCCGATATCATTCGCAGTTTGCCTCTGAAACCCGCCCTGCACTGAACTCGGTAGTTCATCAGTTCACTAGCCCCCGGATTGCCTCATTTTTTCACAAATCCTAACGGATTGTCGTTGCCTAAACACCATGATGAGAGTAAGATCGCCCGCCAATTATGACTGATTAGTCATAATTGAAAAGTTAATCTAAATCAGGGTGTTGTACGTAAACTTTCTAAGATCAGGCCCGTTATATTCTGCAGGATCTGCAAATTTGTATTGGCCATCATATATCGCCGCCAGGTGCAAAATAACTGCCAACTTAAATCCGGCAATTCGGCGAAAATAGCTAGGAAAAACAAATGTATAAAAAGGTATTGCCTATTCTGATAATTGTAGCTGCTATTGTGGTTTCGGCATTACTTCGTATGTCCCGCCCGGATGCCGAGCAGAATGACCCCTTACAGCTAGTTGTCACGGTCGATGCTATAAGCGTTGCCGTCGTGGACTCCTACATTACGGTTCCCTCTCAGGGCACGGTGGAGCCTCGAACCCGAACCAACCTTGTATCCGAAGTAGCTGGTCAGGTTGTTGAAGTTTCTCCCGCCTTCGTTGCAGGTGGATTTTTTCGCGAAGGCGATGTCCTCGTCAAACTGGAAGATCAGGACTACCGCGCCGCCGTCCGCCGTGCTGAAGCCTCCGTGGCTTCTGCCCGCAGCCTGCTAGAGCAGGAAAAGGGCCAGGCAGATGTTGCCCAGCGCGAATGGGACAGAATGACCGCGCAAGAACAGTCTCGTATCAGGGCCAGGGAACTTTACTTGCGCAAACCCCAGCTTGAGGAGGCCAGGGCAAGGCTGGCGTCTGCCGAGGCTGACCTAGAACAGGCCATGACTGACCTGGCCAAAACCACCATCACGGCTCCCTATGACGGCCTGGTCAGTGCCAAGAACACCGATATTGGCCAGTTTGTGACAACTGGTGCCTCAATCGCAGAAACGTTCGCCGTAGATTACGCCGAGGTGAGACTCCCTGTTCCGGAAACTAAGATCAGTTTCCTGGATCTGCCCCCGGCTACAGGTTACAAAAATGACGATTATGCACCCGAGGTGGATCTGGTCAGCCGCATTGGAAACAACGAATATCACTGGAACGGTAAATTGACCCGCACTGAAGGCGTTCTGGACACGCGTACTCGGGTACTTTTTAGCGTGGTACAGATAGAAGACCCTTACAACCTTTACAGTAATGAGATGGGCCGGGAACCTCTGCGTATCGGCACCTATGTGAACGCCGCTATACAGGGCCGACTGCTTGAAGATGTGGTGGTACTCCCTCGCTATACCCTGCAATCCAACAACATAATCTGGACAGCCGATAATGAAGGACGTCTTAGACCGAAAACAGTTGAGGTGCTGACAATTAATGGAGACAACGTCTATATCTCTTCCGGTCTCAAGGATGGAGACCAGGTGGTTATTACCCGCCTGGAAAATCCGCTCAACGGCATGCAAGTCCAGGTAAACATTGCGGAAGGGACTATCCAGACAGTCCAGGCCTCGCAGTAAACGGGAATAATAAAAATGAGCGCACCTAGGGAAGAAAAAGGGATTATTGCCTGGTTTGCCCACAACCATGTGGCGGCCAACCTGCTGATGATCCTCATCATCCTCTCCGGCCTGTATTCTATTTACACCATTACCAAGAAAGCAATGCCAGACTTTGATCTGGCAAGCATCCAGATCACAATGGCATACCCCGGCGCCACCCCGGCCGATATAGAGAAAGGCATTGTCGTTCTGATTGAGGAGGCCGTCGAAGATGTGGACGGCATCAATGATATTCGTTCAGTGGCCAATGAAGGCAGCGGCAGTGTAACCCTTGAGGTAGACGAGTCATATGACATCAATGAAGTCCTTAACGATGTAAAAACCCGCATAGACGGCATTATTAATTTCCCGGTGGATGCAGAACCGGCCTCCGTTAGCCGCACCCTGATTAGGAATGACGCCCTGCGCGTCGAAGTATATGGGGACATCGACCCGGTCAGTCAGAAAGAACTGGCGCAGCAGATCCGTGAAGAATTACTGGCATTGCCTGACATCACCGCTGTACGCATGGCCGGTGACCGCCCCTACGAAATAGGGATTGAAGTCTCTGAAAACACACTACTCAAATACGGTCTCAGCCTTGACCAGATTGCCCAGCGTATTCGTGCGTCCTCGCTTGACCTGCCCGCCGGATCTATTGATACAGAGGGCGGTGAGATTTTGGTCCGCACCCAGGCCCTGGCCTACAACTACCAGGATTTTGACAAGATCGTCCTACTCACCACTGTTGATGGTACCATCCTGACACTTGGCGACATCGCTACCATTGTTGACGGTTTCGAAGATACAGAATCCTATGCTCGTTTTGACGGAAAGCCGTCAATCAGCCTCACTGTGTTGACCACTAGCAATCAAAATATGCTCAAGGTCACGGAAGCGGCCAGACAGTTTGTTGAGGAAAGACAGAAAACTTTACCTCAAGGTATTTCACTGAGCATCTGGGCCGACTCCTCCTATTATCTTCAGGACCGTCTAGACCTAATGACGGAAAACTTACTAATGGGCGCCTTCCTGGTGCTTGTAATTCTCAGCGTTTTTCTGGAAATCAAGCTTGCCTTCTGGGTAATAGTTGGCATTCCTATTTCATTTCTCGGTGCGTTTGCCTTGATGCCCCCTGTGGGACTTGATCTAAACATGCTCAGCCTGTTTGGCTTCATTATGGTGCTCGGCATAGTAGTGGATGACGCGATCATTATCGGCGAAAGTGCCCATCACAGTATTACCAAGTACGGCCATAGCACGAATAGCATAGTACATGGAGCAAACCGAGTAGCCATTCCGGCCACCTTCGGTGTACTAACCACAATTGTCGCTTTTATGCCGCTTCTGATGATCAGCGGTTTTGCCGCCGCCTTCACCGAGTCAATCGGCTGGGTGGTAATTCTTTGCCTAATTTTCTCACTTATAGAGTCAAAGCTGATACTACCATCTCACCTGGTTCATTTCGGCAAGCCAAACGAGGAAAGCTGGTTCAACAAGATCCCAAAACGCGCCAATGCAAAACTGGAAGACTTTGTTCACACCTATTATGTGCCCTTTGTGCGCAAATGTATTGATAACCGCTACATCACATTATCAACATTTATAGGCATGTTTATCGTTGCGACTTCGCTGCTTGCTGGCGGGATTGTGCGGGTAGTCTTTCTGCCAGAAATACCCAGTGATTTTGTGCAGGCCAGCGTGACGATGGTTGAAGGCAGCCCTGAAAGCCAGACTCGCGCCATCATGAATAAGCTGGAAGATGCAGCGTTGTCTATGAATGGTCAATTTCAATTTGAAGATGTTGAAACCGGTGAAATTTCTACCGATGTGGTTGACCATGTCATCATAGTGGGCAGCAATGCGGCCTCAGGAACGATGGCCATTGAACTCGACAAGGACGTCCCAAGCCAAGTAGATGCTGACCTTATGACGCAGTACCTTGAAAATTTCGTCGGTAATATGCCAGGCTTAAAATCGCTCGTATTCAGTACCGGCCAGGTTTTTGGGGGCAGTCCGATATCCTACCAGCTGGTCAGTGATAGTCCCGAAGAATTAACAGCTGCTGCAACTGAACTGGAAGCTAAACTGCGCACATACAGCGGCCTCATCAATATACGGAACGAAGCAGTCAATATTAAGGACGAACTGCGCCTGCAACTAAAACCCCGAGCCGAAATCATGGGCTTTACCCTCAATGACCTGTCCACTCAGGTGAGGAACGCCTTTTACGGCTCCCAGGCCCAGCGCCTACAGCGTGGTGATGACGAGGTGCGTGTCATGGTACGCTATCCAGAGGATGAGCGTGTATCCATTGGTGATCTTGAGAACATGTATATTCGAACCGACCAAGGTGATACGGTACCTTTTACCTCTGTTGCTGATTTCGACATGCAGCCTGGTTATGCGCGTATCAACCGTGTGGAAGGCAAACGCTCTGTTGCTGTGAACGCCGACATAATTGAATCGCTGGTTGAACCCAACGTGGTCAACACCGACATTAAGGACAATTTTTTTCCGGAGCTCCAGTCACGCTACCCTAGCGTCAGCTATCTAGAGGACGGCGGCACCGCTGAGCAAAGCAGCATTATCCAGGATATGGTACGCGGTATGATCTTTGCCATCTTCGGCATCTACGCACTGCTAGCTATTCCTTTGAAATCCTATACCCAGCCCATTATCATTATGGGAGTCATACCATTTGGCATTGTGGGCGCCATCCTTGGCCACCTTATCGTCGGCATCCCAGTAAATTTCTTGTCCTTTCTCGGCATTATTGCCCTGTCTGGAGTGGTGGTGAATGACAGCATCATCCTGGTGAACTTCATAAACAAGGCCGTGGAATCAGGCACAGCGACTATGAAGGCCGTGATAAAAGGTGGTATCCGCCGCTTCCGGGCGATCCTCCTGACGTCGCTGACAACCTTCTTTGGACTGCTGCCTATCCTTACGGAAACGAGCATGCAGGCCAAGTTCCTGATTCCGATGGCAACTTCCCTCGCCTTCGGCATAGCCTTTGCGACCGTAATTACCTTGCTATTGATTCCTTGCCTATATGTGGTTCTGGAAGATTTCAAAACAAAAAAACCGGTCGAAAACACCGCTGGGACACCTGTCACTGCCTGATCGATTCAGTCCCTGATCTTGGCTAAGCCCGTCTTAGCATCAATGCGTTATGCGCGCGGTCTACAGTAGGTATACAGCAGCAGCGCACATGCTTGGCCTACAACCTCTGCTCAATATAGGCGAGGAATTGTTTAGTGGTAACGCTGAAAATGCCGCCGCCATCGGGAGAAAGAACACACTTGGACATACCACCTCCCTGTAGATGATTTGAATCCTCAATTCTATGCCTTGAATTGTCCGTCCAGCAATTAGAGAATCAGTCTTCTGATCCGCTCAAACAGAGAACTCATCATGCCGAAAATAAAAACAATCTTTTCCTCGCTGTCAGTCATGGCAGCCCTTGCGAGTAGTTTTGCACCCCGGGTGTTAGCCCAAGACTGTGACCGGGCATGCCTAGCCAATTATCTGGACCAGTACCTTGAAGCTGTTGCCGCTAATGATGCCAGCCAGGCCCCACTAAGCTACGGTTTTCGCCAAACAGAAAATGCTATTGTTGTACCAAACGATGAAGGGCTCTGGGCATCGGTCACTGGACTTGGGGAATTGCAGCGCCGCTATTTTGATCCCAAGGATCAGACTGCAGGATTTTTTGGCTTGCTCGAGGAAGGTGACGATCTCGCCGTTGTCGCCCTACGCATGAAAGTTGCCAACAGCCAGATTACCGAAGCAGAGTGGCACATAGGTCGTGAAGCAGATGTTGGCATCACAGGCGAACCGGGAGAGGTGCTTTTTGATGTTGAAAATTTGGTGGTGAACCCTCCCAACGGGGGTTTTGTTCCCCTGGATCGCCGTATTAACCGTGATGACCTGATTGCCGTGGCCAACAGTTATTTTGACGGCATCATTGCGCAGAATGGCAAGGTCATTAAAGGCCATCCGGGCTGCTCTCGCCGTGAAAACGGAGCAGACACATTTGGCGGCCCTATGCGTGAGGGTTCTACCGTGGGCTATAACGGCACCATCGACTGCAGAACCGAAGGTGATTACGGCCTGGCCCAGATCTCAGCACGCCGCGTTCAGGTGGTGGATATTGAACAGCAGATTGTAATGATGTCCGTCGTCTTCCTACGCCGTCCCGGCAACGAGCGATGGCGCAATCATTTCACTCATACGATTAGCATTGAGGACGGCCTCATAAGGCATGTCCATGGTGCTATGTTCTATGCACCGCCAACACAGCCTGTACCCAACTGGCCGCCTTTTGACGGCAATTTTCCGTTGTCTTTTGGCAGTGAGTAATTTCGGAGTCGATTTGTGGAAAAGTTTTTCATTGTAATTTCTGCCCTGGCCCTTCTTTTTCCCATCTATGCCAGCGCGCAGACGGTCGAGGAAGCCAAGGAATTCCTGGCCGAAGCCGAAAGTCGGCTTGAGATAGCTAGCCATGAATACGCGCATGCGGCATGGATCGCAGCCACCTACATCACCTATGACAGCCAGCGCGTGGAAGCGACTGCATACCAGCGTTTCCTAGAATTATCCGTGGAATATGCCAACGCTGCTGCCAGCTTCAATGATCTGGATCTTGATTTTACCGACCGCCGCAAGATGGAGCTCTTAAAACAGTTCCTGGTAATCCCCTCACCCAGTGATTCCGAAATGGCACAGGAACTGGCCGAAATCGGCTCTGAAATGAGCGCCATGTACGGCGCCGGGGAATACTGCCGCAATGAAGGAATTACCGGCGAAGAAATTTGCTATACAGGTGACCAGATTGAAAACCTGATGCGCGAGCTACGCGACCCTGATGAGCTGCTTGAATTCTGGGCCGGCTGGCGCGAAAACTCGATTCCCATGAAACCGCTTTATGAGCGCCAGGTGGAAATTGGCAACATGGGTGCACAGGAACTTGGTTACGACAACCTGAGTACCTTTTGGCGCGCCAAGTACGACATGGGCCCGGATGCCTTTGCCGCAGACGCCGATGTCCAGTGGGCCAAGGTAAAACCTTTTTACGATGCGCTGCACTGCCATGTGCGCGCCGAACTCAGTGATTACTATGGACCCGAGGTGGTACCGCCAAGCGGACCAATTCCTGCACACGTCCTTGGTAATCAGTGGGCCCAAGACTGGAGCTATCTTTTCGACATCGTGAAACCTGAATCTTCGGATCTCGGTTACGATCTCGACCAGCTGGTGCAGAAAAATACCGATGGGCCGGAAGACATTGTTCGTATCGCTGAGAACTTTTTCATCTCCCTTGGCTTTGATCCCCTCCCCGAAACCTTCTGGGAACGTTCAATGTTCTCTGAGCCGGAAGATCATAAGGCGGTATGTCATGCCAGCGCATGGGACCTGGATGACAAGGATGATCTTCGAATCAAGATGTGCATCGATCCCACCGCAGAGGAATTCCGGGTAGTGCACCACGAGCTTGGGCACAATTTTTACCAGCGCGCTTACAAGGAGCAACCGCCTCTTTTTCGCGGCAGTGCTAACGATGGCTTCCATGAAGCCACCGGCGACACTATTGCCCTTTCGGTCACCCCTAAATACCTTGTTGATATCGGCTGGCTGGAAGAGGAGCCCCCTGCCGAGGGGGATATTGGCTACCTGATGAGCATGGCGCTGGACAAGATTGCCTTCCTGCCATGGGGATTAATGATCGACAAGTGGCGCTGGCAGGTATTCAACGGCAAGGTCAGCCCTGATGAATACAACCAGGCGTGGTGGGCACTTCGTGAAGAATACCAGGGCGTTGCCTCTCCCATCGCTCGCTCAGAGGATTACTTTGATCCTGGCGCCAAGTATCACATTCCAGGCAATACACCTTACATGCGATATTTCCTTGCCTATATTCAGCAGTTCCAGTTTCATCGCGCACTTTGCGCTGAAGCGGGCTACGAAGGTCCCTTGCACCGTTGCTCTATCTACGGGAGCAAGGCAGCCGGGGAAAAGCTCAATGCGATGCTGGAAATGGGCATCAGCCGCCCCTGGCAGGATGCCATGGAAGCCATGACCGGTCAGCGTGAACTGGATGCATCAGCGATTATCGATTACTTCGCGCCGCTGAAAGACTGGCTTGATCAGCAGAACCAGTTCAGGCAGTGCGGCTGGTAAAATATTTATGTAAAAAGGATTATTCCGCGTAGGATTGATCTAGGCTGAATGTCCGCAGCGTTCTGCTGCTGATTTCCCAGCCACTTCCGGCGTCACGAAGCTCCATGTGATCATGGCCCTGCTCGTAAGGTTTAGGCGCCTCTGCAGAGTCAGTGTTTAGAAAACCGGTGTAAATCAGGTCAACGACTGCCTTCTCACCGTCAATCTTAATGCGAGGGATATTGGTCTGGAATACGAGCCTTCCGCCAGGGCCAAGTCCGAGCGAATACACATCGTTGATGGCCTTGAGACCCTCATACACAGCGCCATTAACATCAAACACGGCATCTTCAGCCCAGAACAGGGATAAATCTCGCTCGCCGATAGTGGCAAGTTCCCAGTAATAATCATTAATAAAGTCCTCGACCTGGATCCGCGCGAGCAAGGTGTCGGAGGTAGTATGAATTTTTTCCTCTGCCGCGATAGCAGGTAAAACCTGTAACAGAATTGTAGTCACGAATACGGCGACGCTGATATTCCAATATTTTTTCATATTAAGAGACCTTCTATAGACGCTACCCGACATTCTATAAGTGCAGGAATGGAAATGCATGACTTGTTAATTTACGCTAACACGCTGTACTCTTGTCAGTCCCTGCACTATCAGAATGAAAAGAGGCGTTCATGAACCCTGCACTCCCTCCAATCGATGACACGCAAATCTGGGACTCGATGCTCAGCCTGTACAACACCCATGCAATTGCGCTGGCACTTGAGCTCCAGGTTTTCGAAGCCTTTGATGCACCCATGTCAGTCGAGGAATTGGTCAGTAAAACCGGTTATTCAACCCGTGGTATTAAGGCCCTGCTAGCGATGCTGAAAATTCGAGGCCTATTGGACCGGCATGAGGGCAGGTACCAGCTGAACAATCTCTCCCGCACTTACATGCTCAAGGACAGCCCTTACTACTGGGGCCCGTTCTTCAGCTGGACTTCAGCCTCTCTCCCGAACTACAAAATTTATATGGAAAACATTCGCGACGGTGGAACCAAGGAAGAACGTGAAGCCGCTGACGGATGGGAATCCGGTGAGATGGATCCTGAATTTGCGCGCACCATCACTGACTACATGCACTGCCACTCTATTGCTTCTGCCGTAGGCATGTCACATACCTGCGATTTTTCCGGCGTGAACAAACTGCTGGACGTGGGCGGCGGCTCAGGCTGTTACGCCATTGCCATAGCTAATGCCAACACGGATATGCAGGCGACCATCATGGAGTTAAAACCAGTATGTGCCGTCACTGAGGATTACATTACCAAGGCCGGCGTTTCTGACCGGGTGGACACCAAAGCAGTAGACATGTTCAGGGAGGCCTGGCCCGAAGGCTATGATGCCCATTTCTTCGCCAACGTTTTCCATGACTGGAGCTTTGAAACCTGCGCTGAACTGGCGAAAAAAAGTTACGCGTCCCTCGCACCCGGCGGCAGAATATGCCTGCAGGAGATGCTACTGGATGAAGGCGAAGACAACCCGGCCGCCCCGGTGGCGTTTTCTTTTCTCATGACCTGGGGAACCAAGGGACAGCAGTTCACTCTTGATGAACTCAGGGGCATTCTGGAAAGCTCCGGCTTTAAGAACATACGGGCGCAGCGCTCTTATGGCTACTATTCACTGGTAACCGGCGACAAGTAATTACCAATCTGGACACTCCAAGCACTTTTTCAATATCTGAGATACCAGGAATAAAGACAAAAACTTTTTCAACACTAGCGGGCTGCATTATAACCGAGGCGCCGCTTGCCAAGGCTGCCGGCTTCAGACATAAGTGGTGGGACTAAATTTTCTCTATCACCAGGGTCAACTCGGCCACGCGTAACCCGAACTTGCGCAGCTCAGTGCGGTTAATCAGGTGATTTTCTTCAACCAGGTACAGCCAATCATCAAGATTGAGCATAATATTGCTGTCATTCCAGGGTACGTTCAGGCTGTACTTCCAGTTAAACGCTGAGCCTGCTACCTGGCCATTGGCCGTACCAACGACGTCTCCAGCCTGTCCTGTATACCGGTTATTTCCAAGATGGCTCAGTGTCCAGGTCCTGTCCTGCTCCTCGCCATCATCGAAGGTAAAGTGTTCAACCAGTGTCCCAACTTCTCCTGACCATGAGGCGTCAATAGTGGCAGTGAATTTACGCGTTACCTTTCCAGAGCGGTCCTGGAGAATACCGTATGCCATCAGTTTGCCATTGAAAAACGTTTTCAGGTCGAGCGCCGGACTGGTGCCTTCATATGACTCTATCGACACCTGGCTGCAGGCAGAGAGCACAGGAATTAAGAACAGGATGATAAGCAAACGTTTCATGATTTCTTCTCTATAAATGATGAATCAGCTTTGGCCGAGCAGATCGCTGCGTATTTTAGGGCGCGTTGTTCTTTCTGACAGCCAGATACCGGCAAATTGCCTTGTAAACTCCGGATCCTTAATGGCACCAACGAACGAGCCGTTGAAATAGAAATGGCTGTTATAACTGGCATCTACGTACAGGGTTATCTGGTCCTTTTCCTGCACATCAACTAGCAGCGTAGAAAGCTGTTCAATCCAGTCCCCTTCGAAACTAGTACCCGTTTGTTTCCACTGGCGCCTGGTTTCTGAGACAAGATCCTCCTTCGAGAAACTGCGCTGGTATTCCAGTTCCAGCGCAAATGGCTGCTGAGCTGAAAATTCAAAAGCAGGAGTTTCACTGAGCAGCCTGGCGGTATAGACGGACCAGAACAGAAAATTCAGTTTCGCCATCCCGACAACACTGAACTGATGCCAGGGTTCTGGCACCGGGTTCAGGGTGGATGACTGCAGCTGGGCAAACCCGGGATGCAGAAGCAAGAGCAACATAAGAAACAATACCTTACGCATTGGAACTGACCCTTGCCGGCTGGTAGCAGGATTTATCAAGCCAAAGCAATGCCGGAACGAACAGTGACCATAGAATGGAAATTAGCAGGATGGCAGCCACGTTTGGGATACCGAACTGGACCGCACCGAGAAGGTAGCCGGCAAAATAGCCGACACCGCCGGCAATAAAACCTGACAGTGCTTGCAGGCCAGGATGGAGCTTTATGGTAAAACCAAAACCGCGAGGCAATGTTAGAGCAAAGGATATCCACAGCATAATCAGCCACAGAGGAAAGGGTTCGGAAAAAATGAATACACCGGTACCGGCCATAACGAAATCCATACCAATGCCCACCAGTGCAGTTGTAAACACGAGGGCCAGGGAATGACCTAGCTCCTGCCAGGTGAAAAGCTTGAGAAAAATTACCAGCATGGCTGGAACAACCGCTGCCGACTGGTAAAGCACAAGCATAACCCAGCTAACCTTAAACAGAACGAGGTCGGTCCAGGAGCTGGAAAGAACGCGTACTATCATGTTGTCGGTTACTTGCATAAAAAAGTCCGTTAATACGTATTTTTACGCTTCTTCCTCGTTTTCAGATTAGCCCCTAAAACACTCTCCTTAACTGGTAATATGGGCCATGGCGATGAGAAAATATCTCGATCTGTATGCCGAGGATGAAGCCGTCCTTCCTGGGCTTCAGGGCACCCAATATAGGCACGTCTTGTGCATTCCGGCTTTTGCCGAGCCGGCCTCCTTTCTGTCCAAATGTCTGCAGCATGTCGAAACCGACAGGCTTCTGATTATCCTTGTCATTAACGCGAACGAATCCGCCAGTCCGGAAAACAAAGCACTCACCATCAAACTTTATGAGCAACTGGCGGATTCTAACCCGTTAAAACTACAGTTAGCAGAACACGTTAGCCTGCACAAGTACACCCAAAACATAGACTTGCTGCTGCTACAACGCTGCAAACCCGGATACACCCTGACAAAAGGTGTTGGACAGGCAAGAAAAATAGCTTGTGACATAGCTGTCAAACTGATTGATGAAGGTGTAATCGAAAGTCCGTGGATACACAGCACCGATGCTGACGCCACAGTGCCAAAGGATTATTTTGATGCTGTTATGTCATTGAACGTTAAAGAAGTTGCTGCCGGAATTTATCCATTCCAACACCTGCCTTCCCCAAATCAGCACTTGCAGCTGGCGCAGCAGCTTTATGACTGCTCACTAAACTATTATGTCGACGGCCAGGCATGGGCGGGCTCGCCCTGGGCCTTCCATACTATCGGTAGTACGCTGGTCATCAACGCAGAGCACTATGCAATCGCGAGGGGTTTTCCGCAGCGTGAAGCAGGTGAAGATTTTTACTTGTTAAACAAGCTGGGCAAGACTGGCGAAATCAGCAGGCTGGATAGCAAACCAGTAGCCCTGACCACGCGACAGTCCGACCGCGTACCCTTCGGCACCGGACCGGCTATCAAAAAAATTCTGAGAATGCAGGATCCTCTCAGGGATTTCCTCTTCTACCACCCCGCCTGTTTCCAGTACCTGAAAGGCTGGCATAGCATTGCCAGGTATCTATGGGAAGAAACGCAAACATCCCTAACCACTAATTTTATTGCTGGGCATACCAGCGACGTCGACCCGGAAATACTGATGAGTGGCATGGAGGCCCTGGGGATCAACCGCTTCCTGGAGCATGCATTCAGTCACAGCAAGTCGGCATCGGTATTTTCAGGACACATGCACCACTGGTTTGACGCCTTTCTGACATTGAAGGCTATTCACTGGTGGAGGGATCATCATTTCCCTTCACTAAATCTTGAAGCGGCGCTACAACTGCTGCCGGAGGGCTTCACTTACTCGCCAGTGTTGCCGGCTTCTGCTTTTGCAGATTGTGGCCAAGAGCAGCCAGCATAGAGCCCATTACCACAATTATTGCGCCAACGTATGCCAGCATGTTGAGCTCACTGTCGGGAAAAGTTTGAGGCCAGTACCTGACGACAATTTCCATAGAGAGTATGGTGCAGAGTGGTGCGAGTGTAATTACTGCGCTTACCTTTGCAGCTTCCCAAACCTGCAGCGCTTCAGTAAAAGCGCCGTAAGCCACCAGAATATTAAGACTGCAAAAAACCAGTGCCCATAGCTGCAGTGCATCCAGATCAAAGATGGTCATTGGACTGATGAAAGGCAGCAGCAAGACAGTCCCGCCGATGTACATCAGGCTGGTGAGCTGCACCGAATCCATGGCGTTAAGCAACGTTTTCTGCAGCAGCCCATATACTCCCCAGGACAGCGAAGCCAGGACCATGAAAATGATGCCTATGGAGTAATCGTTCACTGAGGAGAAGATATCGTCAAGCCGGTTATTAAAAAACAGTGCAAACCCTAATAACAATAGAACAACGCCAAGCCATTCTAGGCGGCCAAATTTTTCTCCGAAGAAAAAAATACTGCCGAAAAGCAGGATGAAGGGAGCGAGTTGTATAAGGACCTGCGCACTTTCAGGGTTCAGATACGAGAGGCTGCTCAGGTACAGCACGAAATTGCCGGACAGCATGGCAGCAGCAAGAAACAGCAGACCGTTTGTTTTTTTTGAAAAGCGGTGCACTGGCGGCAGCCTGCCCTTGTACCAGAGAAATAGAAGAACAAAAAGGGCCGCCGAGGAAAATCGATACCAGGTGATGGTAATCGTATCCATGTTGCCGATGAGCAAAACAAACGATACAGGCAACACACCCCACATCAGAGCAGTTAATAACGACAGGAAAAAGCCCGCCCAAGGATTACGTGAACTCATAGCCAGTGATTATAGCCTTCTGCGCACTTTGCACTTGTTAATATAAGGCGAGCGGCGGTTCGTCAAGCGCGGCAAGCTGCTCACGCAGTTCTAGAATATGGCCGGCCCAGTAACTCTCCGTATTAAACCAGGGAAAGCTTTGCGGAAAGGCCGGATCGTCCCAACGCCTGGCCAACCATGCTGCATAGTGCATTAAACGCATAGTGCGCAGAGACTCCACCAGCACAAGTTCTGCCGGATTAAATTCATGAAACTCATCGTAGCCATCGGCCAGCTCGCTTAATTGTGCCTGCTGGTTTTGCCTGTCGCCGGAGAGCAGCATCCATAAATCCTGGATGGCCGGCCCCTGCATTGTGTCATCGAAGTCAACAAAATGCGGCGTGTCATCCCGCCAAAGAACGTTACCCATATGGCAGTCGCCATGAATACGAATAGAGGCGGGCGCCGTTGTTGCGGCAAAAATGGCATTAACTCGGTTTATAAGGTCCTCTGACAATGACGCATAGGCTTCGCGCATCTCGGCCGGAATGAAGTCATGCTCAAGCAGGAATGCAGCACTGTTTTCAGCGAAGCCTTCTACAGTCACATGCACCCTGCTCTTGAATGGTCTCGAAGCACCCGCCTTATGCAGCCGGCCAATAAAACGCCCCATGATAAGAAGGTTGTCCAGGTTGAGGTCAGGACTGCGCCCACCCCGGCGCGGGAAAAGCGCAAAGCGAAAACCCTCAAATTCTCTCAGCGTTGTCCCGGACAGGTCCGATGGGGGAACCACGGGAATCTCGAGATCTGCCAGTTCCTGGCTGAAGGCATGCTCTTCCAGGATCTGTTCATCACTCCACCTGCCAGGACGATAAAACTTGGCGATGAGAGGCTCAGCTTCCTCGATACCGACCTGGTAGACACGGTTCTCGTAGCTATTAAGTGCCAGAATGCGTGCATCAGAAACAAGCCCGGTGCTTTCGACAGCATCGATGACCAGGTCGGGGGTCAGACGTTCAAAGGGATGGCTATCAGGCAAGGACCTGTCTCCAGTTGTAATACTTCACCGGAGATATCTTACCATGCAAGGACTTACTGGATTCTGGGTTGGCCCCTGAAATTCGGTTTTGCAATCAGGAACTGGCCGGCGTGAATGACGCGCTCCATGAAACCACCTTCGCAGAAACACAGGTAATAGTTCCACATGCGAATGAACACATCATCGCAGCCAAGCTGCTTGACTTCATCCAGGCGCTGCCAGAAACGCTCGCGCCAGGCGCACAGGGTCTGAGCGTAGTCCTGGGTAATATCCTCAAGACCTATTAACTGCATATCGGTTTGCCTGGCGATACAGTCGGCTATTACCGAGTTGCTGGGCAGCTGACCGCCAGGGAAAATATAGCGCTTGATAAAGTCGATGTTCTTAACCGACTCGGCGAAACGCTGGTCTGAAATTGTGATGGCCTGTATCAGCATGAGCCCGTCTTCCTTGAGCAAACGATTACAGGTGCTGAAGTAGTTGTCATAGTACTTGTTGCCTACTGCCTCAATCATTTCCACAGAGACCAGCTTGTCAAATTTGCCTTCAAGTTCACGGTAGTCTTTTTCAAGCAGAGTAATGTGGCCTTCCAAGCCTTCCTTCTTTACCCACTCACAGGCATAGGCGTATTGCTCGTGGGAAATGGTGGTGGTGGTCACCTTGCAGCCAAAGTGCTTGGCTGCATGAATGGCCAATCCGCCCCACCCGGTTCCAATTTCCAGCAAATGATCCTCGGGCTTGAGCTGCAGCCTTTCACAGATATGCTGGAACTTGTTTATGGAGGCTTCCTCTAATGAATCATCCTCATGTTTGAATACCGCTGAGGAATACGCCATGGTTTTGTCGAGGAACAGGGAGAAAAAGCGGTTGCTCAGGTCGTAATGAGCGGAGATATTCTTTTTCGAACCCGTCAGGGAATTTTGCCTGAGCAGGTGAAATAGCTTCCCAGCCATCAGGCGTAGGAATGACTGGTTCTTGCCCATGTTCTGCAGTACCTGCATGTTGAGTACAAACAGCCTAATGACTTCAAGCAGGTCCGGGGTATCCCAGTATCCCAGCATGTAGGCTTCGCCGGCACCGGTGGAGCCATCCCTGAGTACGCTGCTGAATGCTGCCCCGTTCTCAACGCGGATACGTGCAGAGACACGTTTATCCTCACGATCGCCAAAGGTTAGCAATTGGCCGCCCTCTTCAAGCGTCAGGGAACCTATTTTCAGGTTTGTCAGCAGTGCATGCACAGCATGCCGTGACATACTCTCGATACTGAGTGTATTTCTGGTGTTTTTGGGCTGGTCGATTGCTGTAATTCTCACTTACTGCTCCTGACTATCGAATACGTTTGATTTATGCCGTCTTTTGAATCGGGTTTACCTGCGAGCGCCTTGGCACGCTTCGGATGCGGCACAAAGGGAACTTTTTTCAGCCAAAGCTTTGATGCCTGCCAGTAAATACCCCAGGCAACTTTCATGGTCATGAACGGATAGCTGACAAGAAAACGGTTCAGCGAAGCTGGTGTCATGGCTCTCGCCTTCAGGTGCATCGAGGCATTGAATACGCGTTCATCACCCAGGTAATTCTCCATGTAGATGCTGGCATTTTTTCCCGGCACCGTGCTGCGCCAGTGATAGCGCATGTCCATGGGCATGAAAGGGGAAACGTGATGATCCTTGTCGAAACCTGTCTGCGTTGGCTTGTTATTTTCAGCCGCCTTGATGACGTAACTGTGCTTTTCACCCCACGGCGTGTTTGTGACCTCGGCTACGACGTACTGCAGCGTTTCGTTATCGTCAAAACAGTAATAGGTGGTGATGGGGTTAATAATGAAGCCAAAGTAACGCAGATTAGTGAGAATCCTCACAGGACCGCTGATTTGCTCACCCGTTTCTTGATAAACTTTTTCCCTGACCGCATCGGCGAGCGGCAGCTCAGGATCACCCAGGTAATCCTTGCGTTTGAAAGAGGCAAGATTGGCGCGCTCCATTGACCAGAAACGACAGCGGGTAAAAATGGACTCCACCTCGCCAAGATCAAGATACATCATGAAAACGCGATAGCTGAAACGGTGTTTTTGAGGCAGAAAACGGCAGTGACTGACGACGCCTTCGAAAATACGGCTATGATGTGGTTCAGCATTCATACTACTGCAGCGGCAAGACGCTCATTGTTGCCGGGCATTTTGACCCGGGACAGGTTTTGCAGGTCCTGTACGACTCTCTTCGCACTCCAGACGCCATCCTCGTGGAAGCCGTTACGCCAGTAAGCGCCGCAGAACCAGGTGTTGTTCACTCCATTGATTTCAGACCAGCGGCTCTGTGCGCCCATGCCCACCTCCGTAAAAACAGGATGATCGTAATGGTAAACGCCCAAGATTTTTTTTTCATCTATGTCGCGAGTCTGGTTCAGGGTAACGCAGAAAGTCGTGTCCGACTCAATGCCCTGCAGGATATTCATATTGTAGGTAAGTGTCGGCTGCTCGATAACCGAACTGTCCAGTGAGACATTCCAGCTTGACCAGCAGCGCCTGTTCTCAGGAAGCAGTGTATGGTCGGTATGCAAAACAACTTCGTTACTCGTGTAGGGAATAGCCTCGAGAATTTCTGTCTCCTCCCTGCTCGCATCCACGAGCACCCCCAGGGCCTGGTTACTGTGACAGGCAAAAATGACCTGGTCATATTCAGCAGTAAACCTGCGACTTTCAACTATTACTGACGTAGTGCCATCAGCCCTGGCCTTTCTCGTCACTTTGAGCACAGGGTTATCAAGCTCGATACCTTTCTCAAAATTCTCTGTCAGCGGTGCAATGTAGCTCCGGGAGCCGCCCTTGATCACACGCCACTGTGGGCGGTTCTTGATATTGAGTAAGCCGTGATTGCGGAAAAAGCGGACAAAAAACTGCAGCGGGAAATTCAGCATCATCGCGGTATTCGAAGACCAGATGGCGGCACCCATTGGAACCAGGTAAAGGTTTCGGAAAACATTGGAGTAACCAAACTGGTCCAGGTACTGGCCAAGCGTCATGGCTGCACATTCAGGATTCTCCGCCAGGTGCAGTTCTGATTCCTTGTTGAAACGGAGAATGTCGCGCACCATGGTCAAAAAGCGCGGCGATAAGAGATTGCGTCGCTGAGCAAACAGGGCATTTAAACTAGTGCCCGCGTATTCGACACCGGAAAGTGCATCACTAACACTGAAACTCATACTGGTAGGCTGGCTGTCCACACCCAGCTTGTTCATTAATCGAATAAATTCAGGATAGGTCCAGTCGTTGAAAACGATGAAGCCGGTATCAATGGCATATTGCCGGCCTGCAACCTCGATATCCTTTGTAGCGGTGTGCCCGCCCAAAATCGGGGCCGACTCAAATAACGTTATGTCATGGTCTTTGGCTAGCTCGTGCGCGGCCACCATGCCGGAAATACCACTGCCTATTACGGCGATTTTCATTGCTGGCCCCCCTGCGCTCGGCTCATGCGAGCCGCAATGGTGTTGTACCAGAGGCCAGGCATCACTTTCATCGCTTGCAGCAGCAGGTGCAAACGTGAAGGGAAGGAAATTTTTAGTGGCCGTTTGCTGGATTTTTTCAGTATTACCTCGGCCGCCTTTTCTGCGGTCATGAGGAACGGCATCGGGAAATCATTCTTGTCTGTAAGAGGCGTTTTGATAAAGCCGGGGTAAACCACGGTCACGTCAATCTCGCCAACGAGGTCACAGCGCAGTGAATCGAGGAAGTAGCTCATGGCGGCCTTGGACGCTCCGTAAGCCTCTGCTCTTGGAAAACCGAGATAGCTGCTCATGCTGCCAACACCAACAATATGCGTCGTATTTGGTGACTTTCTCAGTAGCGGTAGCGCGGCAATGCAGGAGTTCACAATGCCGAAGTAATTGGTATCGGCTACGCGTCGAACCATGTCGATATCGAGTACAGGCATATCGATATACTCACAGGTGCCTGCACACAGGAAAATACTGTCGAGTGTTTCAATGCCATAATTGCTAAGTATGTCGGCCATCGCCCGATCATCGCTCACATCGCAGGGTATTGCCGTAACATTGCCTTTCGCCGAGTGTACGAGGGAAGCCAATGATTCAGCATTCCTCGCGCTGGCATAAACATTATGCCCCTCTCCAGCAAGCTGTTCAGCCACCTCTCTGCCGATGCCGGAACTGGCACCTGTGACCCAGATACTAAGGGGAGCTTTGGAGTACACGGTCAGCTTACCGAGTCACCCACGCGTATTTTGATGGATCGAATGATTTTTCCGATAACGGGGAGATGTTCGTAAACCATTGCGCCCAGGTCGTAAACATCCTCGTGGTAGTATACGCGGTTGGTAAACTTGAGATTGGTAACTCCCCTGAGGGAAATCACCTTGCCGCCAGCCAGTTTGGGATTGGCAAATTCCATATCCCAGGTAAGGTAGGCACTATTCTCAGACATGGCGACATCTACGTACCTGATTTTGTAGTGAGTAAGGTTAGTTGCCATCTGTTTCATGTAACGCTTAAGGGACAAGATACCCGTGACCTTGTGGATAGGATCCAAGAATTCAATATCCTGAGTATAGATATCTTCCAATGCCGACAGTTTGTCAGCCGCAAAATCTTCATAAAATGCCATCAGACTGGAAACTAGCGGATGCTTTTTAATATCAGTGACTGCGTTCATTTTTTCTTTACAGATTAGGGATTTATGTTGACAATGGGAACTTATACGCACCTTGAAATCGAATAGATCAGAACTTTTAAACTGGTCTGAATTTTCAATGATCCGAACTATCAACACCCCCGTATCTATTGAGGATCCCGTCATAAAATTCGGGAAAAAAGCCCCATGACTATCCTGAAATTCATGGTGTTATGGGTACCCAGGACCTTAACCAGCTTGGAAGGCAAAAATTGGTGGCAGTCACCGGATCAATCAAAACACACCCCAGGAATATGAATACGAGTGTCGTAAAGGACGAATCGTCTACCTGGACCGAGTGCCTACTACGGATTGCAAATCACAGCGACCAAGCGGCGTTTCAGCAGCTGTTCAAAAAATTTTCCCCCCTGATCAAGGCATTTGCTATCAGGCAATCTGCTGTTGGCGAGCAGGCCTCTTTAAGTGAGGAGCTGGTCCAAGAGACGATGGTGAAGATTTGGCAGAAAGCCGGCTCCTTCAACCCTAAGAAGGCCAGTGCGAGCACGTGGATTTTTACCATTGCACGTAATACGCGTATCGATTTATTACGTAAGACTGCCCGCCATCATCAGAATAGGATCAGTAACGACCATAGTGAAGACGGGTTCGATGTTGAAGACATCTGGATTGAAAACGAAGATGAAGATGCCTTTAACCAGCTCGTAAAGCAGCGCAACAATGAAATGCTGCATAAATCCATCAAGGAGCTGCCAGATGAACAAGAATTCATTCTTAAAAAGGTATATCTCGAGGACAAATCCCATACCGAGATAGCAGAAGAATTAAACCTGCCTCTGGGTACTGTGAAGTCCAGGGTCAGGCTGGCTTTAACTAAACTACGCGTGTCTGTAGAACGCTAGTAGTTATCAACAACGGAATTATTAATCGATATGGCTAACAAACAATTGGTTAAATATCACCCTGACACGCGTTTCCTGACGGATTACGCTGCGGGCAGCCTGCCTGAATCACAGGCGCTGTGTGTTGCAGCCCACCTGCATCACTGTGCCGACTGCCGCGCGCACATCAGGGAACTAACCCAAGTCGGTACAGAATTATTTATGGAACAGCCCGCCGCTGAAGTAAGCTCCGGCTGCCTTGACCAAGTCATGGCCCGCGTGGCTGGTGCTATAAATGAACCTGCAAAGACCCCCGCTACGGCAGCAAACGACAGTTCGTCTTCTGATGCAGTCAAGAAAACCGAAACTGTCAGCCTCCCCCGCGCGATCAGCAAGATGACCAGCGGCAACCTGGAAAATCTAAAATGGCGGACATTAGGTAAATCTTTCCGCTATTCAACCATCAATACTGGTGATGAATTCCGTGAATCATCCCTGCTGGAAATTAAGGCCGGCGGTGAGATACCAAGGCATCATCATGGCGGCGATGAAATTACAGTTATCCTGAAAGGCAGCTTTTCAGACCAGGAAGACAAGTATAACGTGGGTGACTTCATCGTACGTTCGCAGGGTGAAACCCATACCCCTGTAGCTTCACAGGATGAAGACTGTCTATGCATCACCACCCTGGATGCTCCGATCAAGATGAACAATGTCTTTTACCGGATGCTGATGCCATTTCTGAACAGGCCCACTTCCGCATAAAATCATTGGCTCTTCACAACGTTAGCCTTTAAAACTTGTTGTTTTTAAAGGCTGCCAGCGCTCTTTGCCTGCTCATTTTCAGATCTACGATCGGTAACGGATATTCGGCGGGTTTGAGCATCCCCGGATCATGAATACTCTTCTCATCGAGTTCGCTTAGCTCGGGTACGAAATAGCGAATGAAATCCCCCTGCGCATCAAAACGCTGCGACTGTGTTATCGGATTAAAAATTCTGAAATAAGGGGCTGCGTCAGTACCGGTAGAAGCGCTCCATTGCCAGCCGCCGTTATTGGCCGAAAAATCTCCGTCTACCAGGTGCTCCATAAACCACTTCTCACCCCATCGCCAGTCAAGCAGGAGGTTCTTGCTCAGAAACATGGCCGTTATCATTCGCAGCCGGTTGTGCATCCAGCCCGTTTCTTTCAACTGGCGCATGGCGGCATCGACTATGGGTATGCCGGTCTTTCCCTCACACCAGGCTTTGAAGTCATTCTCATCATACCTCCAGGGCAGAGAATCAAGTTCCTGACGAAAGGCTTTATTCATATTGACGTGCGGGTAATGAAAAATAATGTGCTTGTAAAATTCCCGCCAAAGCAATTCGTTTTTCCACGTCTCCGGTCCTTCACCCGAATGGCTGAGGGTGGCTTCACGCCAGCAGTCACGGATTGAAATAACGCCGGATGTAAGCCAGGGTGACAGCGTGCTGGTTCCGGGAAGCGCAGGAAAATCCCTGTTCTGTTTATAGCCGGCAACGGGCTGACTACAAAAGTGCTTAAGCTTTTCACGGGCTGCCTTTTCCCCTGCCGGCCATAAGTCCGTCCATCTGCTCTCTGGCGCCGGCCAGCCCAGTTCTTCTAGCGGTTTCTGTCCTTTAATAGCCTCGGGAACCCCTAAGCTGCTGTTGGGCCCTAGCTTTTCTGCCCGGTCAGGCAGCTGCAGCATAACCCTGCATTTCTTAGAAAAAGGAGTAAAAACTTTGAATGGCTCTCCACTGTTATTGAGCACTGAACCCGGCTCAATAAGGATCTGGTCGTGGTGAATGACAGCTTCCACGCCAAGCTCCCTTGCTGCGGATAAGACCTGGTGATCACGGCGAACTTCGTTAAGCGGGTATTCGGCATTCAAGTGCAGGCTGTCAGCCTGCCAAACGGACAGGGCACTGCAAATAATCTCGATACTGCCCGGGTAGTCCGGCGCCTGGGCGCAGACAAGGGGAATCTTAAGCCTAGAAAGTGCTTTTTCGAGCTCTAGTAGGTTACGCCGCCAAAAATCCAGCTTGATAGGGGCATCATTATGCGTCTGCCACTGATCAGGCGTCGCAATGTACAGCGCTATAACCTCGCCGCGTTGGCGGGCTGCTTCAAGCGCCAGATTATCCTCAATTCGAAGATCCGTTCGGAACCAGACTACATTCAAATCTGGTTCCTCAGACTCAGGTCATCGGGATAAGGCTGCAGGAAGGACTGCATTTCAATGTAGTCGTTCGGGTAGACATGAAAATAATGCCGCAGCATGGTGACTGGAACGATTAACGGCACAATTCCGTTGCGGTACTGCTCTATGACTTCGCCGAGTTTTTCCTTTTCCTTGCCACCAAGATCCTTTTTTAGGTAGCCCTGCAAATGCCGCAGCACGTTTGCATTACTCTTGCGACTGGCCTTACGCGACAGTGACTCCATGAGGGCGGTAAAATATTTTTCACCCAGTTCATAAGGATCCTGTTTGCCAGCATCTCCGAGCATTCGGCCCAGCGTAGTATAGGACTGGGGATTATTTGCCATGAGGGAGTACTTGTAGCAGGAATGGAAATCAATCAACTTTTTGGCCGTAAGCCCCGAAGCCTTCATTGCCTGCCAGTTGCTGTAGGCAAAGACGCGAGTGATAAAGTTTTCCCTGAGCACAGGATCCATTAACCTACCGGCTTCTTCTACCGGCAAAAGCGGATACGTGTCAGTGATTACCTTGGCATAAACACCTCGGCCCATTTCTTCCTGGGGAAAGCCCTTGTCGTTGTAGACCTTTACCCGAAAAAGCCCGCAGCTGGGCGAGCCCTTAATAAAGATGTAGCCGGACAGGTCGTTGAGCTCATGCGCCTTTTCCCGACCAAAAAGCTTGAGCTCCTGCGTGACGTTTATGGAAGCGTCATCAACACCGACAACATCAGGGTCGGAGGGAGTACCAACAAGCCGAATGGGTTTGCGCGGAATACTAAGACCAATGCCCACTTCAGGACAAACAGAGATAAAGTCGAAATAACGGGATAGTTCTCTGGTGCAGAGCGTGGAATGTTTGTGTCCGCCGTTGTAACGGACTTCCTCACCAAGCAGGCAACTGCTGATTCCAACCCGGATCTTTTCGCTAGACTGAGGACTGGATTCCTGTTGATTCACTGCTGTTCGCGGCCTCTGCTGATGGATAGTGATTAGCAATTAATTCACCGAGACCTATCCAGAAGGCATCATAACTGCCAACTTCATTCAAGAGAGTTATGTCGACTCCCTTGAACTGCTGATTCAGTCTGGTGATTTTATCCGGTACATCATGCAGCAAATGACGTCCGGCAGCAAAGAATAACGGAAGGACCTCGAATGAACGTTCCCCCTGCAGGTAATTTTTACTAATCACATGCTCTAGACTGGGCGATGCCATTTCCATGTAGGCAAGGCTGGCGTTTTTTTCAAGACGCTTGTTTATGGTTTTCAGGCCCAGCTCAAAGGTTTGGCACCAGTTGCTGTCCTTGCTGCCATGCGCGAGAAGAATGAGGTGTGAGGACAATTTGTATTCCTTGTTACATCTGTTGCATCAGGTAATGCGTAAATAACTGACATATAATGAGTATAACCGGCTTGACCGGTAAAAAAGTTATTCTACGCAGTTTGCCGGTAAACAGATTTATGCCTAATCGCGCCGTACTTTTCGCCAACCTGGGCTCTCCTGACAGTCCTGATATCCCTGCCGTCAGGCGCTACCTAAACCAGTTCCTGATGGATCCATATGTTATACAGCTGCCGTGGCTACTGCGCCGCCTTATTGTCGGTTTGTTTGTACTGCCTTTTAGGCCGAAGTATTCCGCGGAGGCCTATGAAAGCATCTGGACTGACAAAGGCTCACCGCTGATTTCCCTCTCAATGGAACTTTTGGATGCGGTTAAACGCACTACGGACATTCCCTTGGCAATGAGCATGCGCTACGGCAATCCATCCATCGAGTCAGAGCTGCTAAAGCTTGCAAAGGAACCCGGAATCAAGGAAATTCTTTTTGTGCCGATGTACCCGCATTACGCTGAATCCACGATCACCACTTCAGTGAAAGAGGCTGAGCGTGTGGTTGAAAATCATGGACTGAATGTGAAGCTACAGGTGATGCACCCCTTCTACAATCATCCTGATTACATAAAAGCCCTGGTGGCCAGTGCTGAAACTCACTTCGCAGATACCAGTGCCTACGATCACGTCATATTCAGTTACCACGGCCTTCCGGAACTGCATATCACCAAGGCTGATCCCACCGGTTCACACTGTCTAAAAAAAGAAAACTGCTGTCAGACGCCATCCCCCGCGCATTCTATTTGTTACCGGCATCAAGTGGTTGAGACAACACGATTATTCGTGGAACAGGCTGGTTTGAGAGAGGACCAGTACACGCTGGCTTTTCAATCAAGACTGGGACGTGCCAAGTGGCTTGAACCGAGTACTGAAGATACCCTGAAGAAACTGGCAGGCAGCGGCGTCAAAAAAGTGCTAGTGTTATGCCCGGCATTCGTGACCGACTGCCTGGAGACACTTGAGGAAATTGAAATCCAGGGAGCAGAGGTGTTCGAGGAGGCTGGCGGTGAATCGCTTACCTTGGTTCCTTGCCTGAATTCCCATCCGGACTGGGTCTCTGTGCTCACCGACTGGATAAAAAACTACCCGTCACCCGCGGCATAATCTCAGGCGGAATCGACCCTAAGGCCGCCTGCATCAAAACCCATCAGTCCTTCCGCCAGCAATTCATTACCGCGTTCATTAAACTCAGTGTAAACCAGGACAAGGTAGTAATGATTCTGAGCCAGCCTTCTGTGCGTTACCACCTGGACTCAATAAGCAGACTGTCACAACTGATTTGAATACTCGAACGGGAAATGTCCACGCACTCAACATTAAACTGGAGTTTTTCTTCCGGCCCTTCCAGGCCAACCTTTACGGGAAAGATAATTTGTTATCTCGGAAAAGCGCGTCTTTCTTTCATAGCAGAACTCAAATAGTTCGATGAATGCGAGGTTAGATTCTAAGTTTGCCGCGCTCTTGAATGTATCCGTCGACAAATAAAATTTGCCCCTCTTCACAGGATTGTAATTGAATAATGGAAAAGTATTAGCTAAAGCACTGTATTTAATGGTTTTATTTGGGAAAAACTCCTGCAAAAGCCGCCTCAATATCCGGGTATTCGAACTCAAAACCGTTGTCGAGCAGCCGTGCTGGTACAACATTTTGGCCGTGCAGCAGCAAGCGGTCACCCATTTCACCAAATAGCAGTTTGACCATGAAGCCCGGTAAGGGTAAAAAAGCAGGCTTGGAAATAGCCCTACCCAGCGCCCGGGAAAAAGTTTTGCTATCAACCGCTGATGGAGCCGCAAGATTAAATATCCCGTCAAGCTGAGAATTATTGATAAGAAAATTAAAGGCATTGATGACATCATTCATGTGAATCCAGGACATCATTTGGTGCCCTGAACTTATGGGGCCGCCAAGGCCACACTTAAAAGGTGGCAGGAGTTTTTTAATTACTCCGCCACCGCGTTCCAATACAACCCCGAGACGAACAATGCAAAGACGGACACCGAGATCTTTTACCTCGGCTGCAGCCTCTTCCCATTGCTGGCATATCGCATGGGAAAACTCGTTAACATAGTCATCCTCTTCTTTCAGGGGCTTTTCACCCTGCGCACCGTACCAGCCAACAGCGGAACCGCTGATCATGACTTCCGGCAGCGCCTGAAGCCGGGCAAGACAACTGACCAGGTCACGGGTGGTATTGATGCGGCTATCAAGAAGCTGCTGCTTACGTTTTTCAGACCAGCGTTTGTCCCCGATACCTTCACCGGCAAGATTAATGACAGCCTGGAAACAGGTTTCACCGGAAACAGCATCAAAACTGTCAATAAATGACACCGCATTGCCGAACTGACCGGCAAATTTATCTGGCCTACGCGTGAAGACAACAACTTCGTGTCCGGCATCAACCAACCGTGGCAGCAACGCACTGCCAATGAATCCGGTACCGCCTGTTACAAGAAATCTGGCCATGGATACATTACGAAAATTAGCAGCTTGCCCTGACAAGCCAGGCACAACCCTGCATTTCGACACTACCATCAACAACGCAGCCGCTTAGCAATTCCACGCTGTCCTGGTAGGCCTGCTCCACCACTTCCTCTAGTTGACCTTCGAGCGCATCTCCCATGAAAAGGGCATCGATAACAAATCTCGCTGCTTCCTCGGGCGTGGACCCGGGTCCACCTAATCGCTGGTTACCGCTCCATCGCGTGATTTCTATATTGTTAAAACCGGCCTTTTCTAAAATATCGGTCAGGTAATACTTATCACCAAAGGCAAAGGGTCCTGGGGCATTCGGGACGGGCGGGGGTAATTCAACATACTTAGCGGCAATTGCCATTAACTGCCCCACCCATGGCTGCTCTGTTGGTGGTCCCCAGCAGACGAAACTGAGTCGCCCGTCATCCTTCAGGTAAGAGCGCATGTTGGTAAAAGCGGCGTAGGGATCCTCGAAAAACATAACGCCGAAGCGGGAAAACAACACATCGTAAAGCCTATCAGTTTTGTCTGTTGCCGCATCTGCACAGATAAAATCCACGTTGCCGAGATCCATATTTGCAAGTCGGTTGTTTGAGGTATTAACAAGGGTGGGAGAAAGGTCGAGGCCGGTCACATGGCCCTCACCGATAAGCCTCGCAATGTCAAAAGTAGTCGCCCCGCCTCCACAGCCAATATCAATAACATCTTCGCCATGCTGAAAATCGGCGTGAGCAATGGCTGCAGAACCAACGGGGGCAATCATTCCTTCAAACTGATCGACATAGTTATTCCATTTTTCGCCCATCTCCCCGGCCCAGCTCTCGGACTCCATTTCCTGTGGCAACTTGTCAACCATAGTGTGTTCCTCTGCTCATAATGCCTGCCTCAATAAAAATATAGCGGTTTAAATTCACGGTCGAAACCGCAGACAGAAAAAAAGGTGCCTGATTAAAGACACCTTTTATTCATAGTTGTCACTCAAGAGATTGTCCCGCTGTTCTGAGCAGAAAACTGTCAGTTTTCGCCCCGGCTGCCCTGCGGTGAGATTAGTGTGGGAAACGGCGCAATGTTGTCACCGTTTTCAATTTTACTGACCCCTTCCTTTTCCACCTCGTCAATCCGAATTATGGCCTGCATGGGGATGAAGCTGCGTTTCACATCCTGGAATTCCGCCTTGAGTTTCTCTTCGCTGGGATCAACGACGACCTTGGTTTTTTCGCCAAAGAGATAATCCTCGATCTCGATAAAACCATAAAGGTCACTGGTATAAACCTGCTTGGCAAAAACCTCGTAAATCTGCCCCTTGTTAATGAAGGTAATTTTATAAATAGGTTCTTTCTGTTTTGGCATGATAAGTTCCGCCTTTGTCTGGACTGCGCTTTATATCTGGGTATTTTCCTCTATTTCAAGGGTAAGTAACTGATTTTTCGATGACTTAACCAAGTCTTCTAGAGAGTTAATTCCGATCTGGTTATAATTCACGCTCTTTTTTTTACGTTAATGATCCGCTTTATACCATGGGCAAAAAAGTTTTTATCAAGACGCACGGCTGCCAAATGAACGAGTATGACTCGGCACGCATGTATGACCTGCTCCATGAAAACCAGAATATGGAACGTGCGGAGACAGCTGAAGAAGCCGATGTACTTCTCTTAAATACCTGTTCTATAAGGGAAAAAGCAGAGGAAAAGGTCTTTCACCAGCTGGGTCGCTGGCGTGAGCTAAAAAATGCAAAACCAGATCTGAAGATTGCCGTGGGCGGCTGTGTGGCCAGCCAGGAAGGTGAGATGATTGGCAAGCGCGCGCCCTACGTGGACGTGATATTTGGCCCGCAAACCCTGCATCGTCTTCCGGAAATGCTCGAAAGTCCCCAGGACGGCAGTCCTGTGGTCGATATCAGTTTCCCGGAGATTGAAAAATTCGACCGCCTGCCCGAACCCAAGGTTGCCGAGTGCCAGGCCTTCCTCACCATCCAGGAGGGGTGCAGCAAGTACTGTTCCTTTTGCGTGGTCCCCTACACCCGCGGGGAGGAAGTCAGCAGACCCTTAGATGACATTCTCGCTGAGGCTGTCGCCCTAGCTGATCAGGGCGTCCGCGAAATCAACCTACTGGGACAAAATGTAAATGCCTATCGTGGACTCAGCCATGAAGGCGATGTGATTGATATGGCGACACTGGTCACTTATATCGCGGCCATCGACGGCATCGACCGCATTCGCTATACCACTTCGCACCCGGTTGAGTTCAACCAGAACCTGATTGACACCTATGACAGCGTGCCGGAACTGGTCAGTCACCTGCACCTGCCCGTGCAGCATGGCTCTGATCGCATACTAGCCCTGATGAAACGCGGACATACCGTCCTGGAATACAAATCCACCATTAGAAAACTCAGGGCAATTAGACCCAACATCAGTATTTCTTCCGATTTCATCGTCGGCTTCCCGGGTGAAACTGAGAAGGATTTCGAGGACACGATGAATCTTATTGCAGAAATAGGTTTTGACCACAGCTTCAGTTTTATCTACAGCGCCCGCCCCGGAACTCCGGCTGCCGACCTGCTGGATGAAACTCCCATGGAAGTTAAAAAACAGCGCCTGAGTATCCTGCAGAGCAGAATCCTGCAGCATGCCAACGGTATTTCAAAAGCCATGGTGGGCACCATCGAGCCAGTGCTGGTCACGGGCATTTCCAAGAAAGACCCGGGCGAGCTGCAGGGACGTACCGAAAACAACCGCGTGGTGAATTTCCGGGCTGATGACCACAATGTAATTGGTCAGATCGTGGACATGAAAATCACTGACGCCCTTCCAAATTCCCTCAGAGGCGAACAAGTCTAATTTTCATATTCACATTAAATTCAAGTACTTGCAGTCCTAGCCTCTGCGGATAATGACTAAAATTTAATACCATTTACCCTTGCAGTTGGTATACTGCATCCATGTTTATTACCCCGGAGGCCTTTTTTCCCCATACATGACCAGTCAAATCCTTTCCCAGCACCTAGTGCTGGAGCCCGACAATCCTCAACGTCTTGCCAATCTCTGCGGACGTCTCAATGAACACCTGAAACAGATCGAAGAGCGCCTGCTGGTCAAAATCAAGAACAGAGGCTGTGAATTCATGGTGACCGGCGCCCCTGAGGCGGTGGAAAACTGCGCTAGTATTCTGCTCGCGCTTTATGAATTGACCAGTGAGGGCGAGGATCTGTCTCCGGACACCATCCACATGGCAATACAGGAAGGCATTAATGACATGGCCGCTGCCAGTGCTGGGCAGAAACACGAGGAGACAGAGCACCAGGAAGACTTCATTCTACTGCGTACACCGAAAACTTCAATCAAGCCCAGGGGCCGCAACCAAAACAACTACGTTCGCGATATTCTGCGTCACGATATCAACTTTGGTATTGGCCCTGCCGGTACAGGCAAAACCTACCTCGCGGTTGCTTGTGCGGTAGAAGCACTAGCGAAGGAACAGATCAGCCGCATTCTGCTGGTAAGGCCCGCCGTCGAGGCCGGTGAAAAGCTGGGCTTTCTGCCCGGTGACCTGAGTCAAAAGGTAGACCCCTACCTGCGCCCTCTTTATGACGCCTTGTATGAAATGCTTGGCTTCGAGAGAGTCGGCAGACTTATCGAAAAAAATGTTATCGAGGTAGCTCCGCTTGCCTATATGCGCGGCCGTACCCTTAACAATGCCTTCATTATCCTTGATGAGAGCCAGAACACCACCGCATCTCAGATGAAAATGTTTCTGACCCGTATTGGCTTCGGCTCAACCGCAGTAATAACCGGTGACGTGACCCAGATAGACCTGCCCAAAGGCGTAAGCAGTGGACTGGTCCAGGCCAGCAAAATATTGAAAGACGTTAATGGCGTCAGTTTTACCTACTTTAAATCGCAGGATGTAGTGCGCCACCCCATAGTACAGCAGGTTGTTGAGGCCTATGACGCACATGACCGGCAAAATATTTCTGAACTGAATTCCGACAAGAATTGGGACAACGATCGATTCAATGAACGTGACCATTGACCTGGTGAATGCCAGCTCAGAAAACAAGCTGCCGCAGGAACAGGATTTCCAGCACTGGTCCGAGGCAGCACTGAAAGCTATTGCGACTGAAGGCAGTCAACCAGTTTCAGATTCATCAGAGCTTAGTATCAGGCTGGTGGGTGAAGCGGAATCGGCCAGCCTGAACAAAAATTTCAGACAAAAGGATGGCCCTACCAACATACTTTCCTTTCCCTATGCCGGGATAAACGGCAGCAATATAGAATTACTTGGCGATATAGCCATCTGTGCGCCGCTGGTAAAGAAAGAGGCAGCGGAGCAGAATAAAAAGGAGGAAGCTCACTGGGCACACCTCACTATCCATGGTGTCCTGCACCTCAACGGTTATGATCATGAACACCCTGGCGAAGCCGAGGCAATGGAATCTCTCGAAATCAGGATTCTTGACTCAATGGGATTTGCGAATCCCTATGAAACAGAACCACCAACCAGATAAATATGTAAGGCAATGAGCGAAGACCAATCTAGCAGCGATTCAGGAAAATCTTCCTGGATCGGTAAACTGACAAACCTCTTCTCCGACTCTGTTGAAGACACAAAAGAACTGGTGGACTTTCTGCGCAAGGCAGAAAAGAACCAGGTCATTGATGCAGACGGACTCAGCATCATTGAAGGCGCTCTGCAGGTAACCAACATGCAGGTACGTGAAATCATGATCCCACGCTCACAGGTCGCCACCATCGATATCACCGACTCGCCTGAGGATATTATTCCCAAGGTTATTGAAGCCGGACATTCACGCTTTCCGGTAATCGGTGAAAGCAAGGACGATGTGGTCGGCATCCTCTTGGCCAAGGATCTGCTGCCGCTGATTACCAATTCCGAATCGCGTTTTAACCTCAAGGATGTCCTGCGCAAACCAATATTTGTTCCGGAGTCCAAGCGCCTGAATGTCCTGCTCAAGGAGTTTCGGGAAAACAGGAACCACATGGCCATTGTCATTGATGAGTATGGCGGCCTTGGCGGCGTCATTACAATTGAGGATGTACTGGAGCAGATTGTTGGCGAAATTGAAGATGAATTCGATGTTGATGAAGAGGATTACATCAAGGCCTACGACCGCGAAAGTTACACAGTGAAGGCGCTCACTCCCATCGAGGAGTTCAATGCTTTCTTTCACAGCAATCTTCCGGATTCAGAATTTGACACTATAGGCGGCCTGGTGCTTGACCAGTTCAGGCATATACCGGCCCGGGATGAAACCGTCGGCATTGGCCCCTATCTGTTCAAGGTACTCAATGCCGACAGTCGACAGATTCGCTTGTTGCTGGTCACCACTGTTTTCGCCGAGACAACCAGCGACTGATCGGTGCCCACCATGGACAATGACCACAACATTGCCGCGGCCGATACTGTTACACACTTTACCCTGTTCAAACGCTGCCTGATTGCGCTGCTGTCCGGCGCCATAGGCCCCCTTGCCTTCAGTCCCAACAACATGTGGCTGCTCGGCCTGTTTTCCGTGATGGGCCTGTATACAGCGCTGAAATTCGCCACTCCCAGACATGGCGCCATAGCGGGCTGGTTTTTTGGTCTCGGCTTTTTTGGTGTGGGCGCTTCCTGGGTTTTTGTGAGCATCAACGTTTATGGTAATGCAAGCTTTCCCCTGGCCGGGTTTCTCACAGGTCTCTTTGTCATGGGACTTGGCCTGTTGTTTGCCCTGCAAGCATGGCTGACCCAGCGCTTCTTCGACCGCTCGTTCTATCTCTTCAGTTTTGCCGCGCTGTGGGTACTGGGCGAATGGTTCCGTAGCTGGTTTCTTACCGGTTTCCCATGGCTCTACCTGGGTTATCCCCATATTGAGTCCGGACTGGCCGGCATTGCACCGATATTTGGTGTGCTCGGCATTAGCCTCGTGGTGGCAATCTCGGGCGCTGCCTTCGGGGAGATGGCGCTTATCTGGCGTAAGACAGCGGCTCACAAAGCCTACGCTGTAGCCCGTTCCTATATACCGACGGGACTATTTGTACTCTGGATACTGGCGCTGCTCTGTGGAAAGCTGACCTGGGTGACACCTTCCGGTGCAAACATTAGCGTGGGTATCGTCCAGGCGAATATAGACCAGGGTGAAAAATTTGATGCGGCTTTTATTGAACAGAACCTGGCACTTTACGATGAGCTAAGCAGCCCGCTCTGGCATAACGATGTCGTGGTCTGGTCGGAAACTGCCATCCCCTATATTTATGAAAATGCTTCCCCGGTAGTCAATTATTTAAGCTCCCAGGCCAGCACTAATAGCGCAGCCCTGGTTACTGGAATATTTGGGCAATCCGATGAAGGCGTGCACAACAGCATCATCAGCCTGGGTGATGGTGACGGCATTTACCATAAACAGCGGCTGGTTCCCTTTGGCGAGTACGTCCCTTTGCGCGCCGTTTTTTCCTCCCTGTTGCAGATTTTTGATCTGCCCATGTCTTCCCTGACCAGGGGAGCGCCAGGACAGGACGCCTTGTCGGCGGGAGGTTATCTTATTGCCCCTTTTATCTGCTATGAAGTGGTCTACCCGGATTTTGTCAGGCGTCATGCCGCCAGCGCCGATTACCTGGTGACCATCAGCAATGACACCTGGTTTGGTGCTTCATGGGGACCACTGCAGCATCTTGAAATGGCGCAAATGCGTGCCCTTGAAAACGGACGCTACATGATCAGGGCTACTAACAACGGTGTGTCCGCCATCATTAACGCCAGGGGGGAAATAACAGCCAGGACCGAGCAGTTCAGGGCCCAGGTGCTGGAGGGTGAGATTCAGTTGATGTCGGGGCGTACCCCTTTTTCTTTCTGGGGTTCCTGGCCTGTTTTATTGGCTTGCCTGCTGCTGTTAATCGTCAGCCGCAAAGTGGAAGCCGAACGGGTTAAAAATTTTTTCAGAAAATTAAAGCAATGAACTTCAAACGCCGAGAAGATAGGCAAACAGGGTAATGCTAAAAATTGAAAGAATGCATGACATGACGATTGATGTTGCCGCCAGGTCTTCAAGGCAGCGGTAGCGAATAGTAAAGACATACACCGAAATACCGACGGGCATGCACGACAGCAGTACAGCGGTCTGTACCAGCAGAAAATCCATTTCAAACACGACACCCGTGAAGAACCACACCAGCGCCGGTTGTACCAGCAGCTTGATAAAAGTGACCAGCACCGCCTTCGGGATTTCGCCACGGATGCTGTAACGGTTAAGACCTGCCCCCAGGGCCAGCACCGCCGCCGGCACCCCTGCCCTGCCAAGCAGCTCCATGGAATCCATGACGGGTTGGTAAACAGGTATGCCAGCAAAATTGATGGCCGCCCCCAAGAGCAGACTACCGCTGATGGGGTTTTTCAATAAGCCTTTTGCCACCCCCCAGACATGTGCTCCGATGGCTTTGCCCTCTTCTTTCTGCATCTCGGCAACAATAATGCCGAAGGAAAATATCAGCAGGTTATGAATCGCCACTACCATGAAAATAGGCACAAATGCCTCGTCGCCCAATAACTCGAGACAAATGGGAATACCAAGGACAACGGCATTGGGATAAGCACAGCCCATTCCGAAGGCGGCCAGTTTGGGCAGGTTGCGGCCGTAAAAAAACACGCCTATCAGTATGCCGGCCAGGTAGATGGCAAAGATGCCGAGGTAGTAGCCCCAGAGCAGGTCCCAGTCCAGCACTGACGGCAAATCTGCCGTGGCTGTGCCGTAAAAGAGCATGCAGGGGACAAAAAAGTTAAAGGCAATTTTCTCAAATGCCCTGGTTTCTGATTCAGACAGGAATTTCCAGTAAGCCGCGCACCAGGCCAGGAAGGCAATGGCGACGATAGGAAAAAGGGCTTCTAGAATAGTCATGGGCAAAAAAAAATGCTGACTGCATTAAAGCATGTCAGCATTTTATGCGAAATAAAGTATGCAGCACTATTTGAGGTAGTAAGGCGTACTGTCTCTCAGGCTGGCAAACTTTGAAAGTGATTCAAACTTGTCGAGTACCAGGTTGCCTGATTCATTAACAACTATCTGTCCGTCAAGAGAGCTTTTCGCAACCCCGGTTTCATCATCCATCTGGACCTGTACTAGCGTGAACTCAGGTGAGTCATTGTTTGGTGTACTCCACATGTAGGGATTTCTTGTCTTCAACCCCGGCATGACGAGAAAGTGCATCATTTGCCCGTTTCTGGATTCTTCCTGCCAGGCATATTTGATTCTGTAACCCGTTGCGGCAGCGGTAAACAGGTAACCCCTGGACTCCTGGGCCTCAAGTGTTTCAAGAAATGCATCAACATCATTGTCCTGCTGGTATTTTTTCCAGGCCTGTTCAACAGCGGTTTTCGCTTCTTCCCCTGACCAGTCAATTACAGAGATGCGTATTTCACGATCCGAATCGTATTTGACCTGTTCTGTCTCACCCGACAAAGTCAAAATTGAGGCGGCCTGCACACCCGCTGATAACATCATCATTACCGTAAACATTGTCAGACCCTTAGCGGCTGACAGTGAATTGAAAAATAGTTTCATTATCAAATCCTCCTTAAGTGTGAGTAATGTTTCGTTGTTAACGCATAATCAGAAACAGCTGCTGCTGTCCACGCAACACGTTCATGGCTACGGTGCCGGAGTTTTCCTCCAGGATATCGATCAATTCACGCCGGGTACTTACAGGTTGCCTGTTAACGGCCGTGATGATATCGCCCGCCTCAAGACCATTTCTAAAAGCTCGGCTGCCCTGGGTGACGGCTGAGATATACACTCCCTCAACTTCACCATAAGCGCTGTGATTCAGAGGAATACTGTTCAATTCAGCTCCCTCGAGGACTGAAGTAGCGTTGGCTTCAATGGACTCACTAGCAACGTCCGGTGAATCTCCAATCTGGACAGCAAAATTTCTGCCCCGGTTTTCACGTACTACGCCGATTTCCACTTCGGTGCCTGCGCGTGTCAATCCAATAATATTGCGCAGGTCCGAGGCACTCTCAACAGGTTCCCCATCCACTGACACTATGATGTCTCCGGCTTCTATTCCTACGTTCTCCGCCGGCGAGTCAGCAACCACACTGGATACAACAGCACCTCTGGTTACCTGCAGCTCCAGTGCTTCAACAAGATCAGGATCGAGATCAGTGATCTGCACACCAAGCATGCCACGCCTTATTTCACCAAATTCAAGCAACTGTTCCACCACGGCCATGACCATGTTGATGGGAACAGCGAAACCAATACCCACGTTACCACCAGCCGGAGCAATAATGGCCGTATTGATACCGACGAGATTGCCGTTGTAATCGACCAGGGCACCACCGGAATTGCCGGGATTAATAGAAGCATCGGTTTGGATGAAATCCTCGTATCCACCCTGGCTTATACCGGTCTGACGGCCTAGCGCGCTCACCATACCTGTCGTCACCGTCTGGCCGATGCCAAAGGGATTACCGATTGCAGCAACATAATCCCCGACTCTTAGTGTTTCGGAATCTGACCGGGCAATGGCCACAAGGCTATCTGCAACTATCCTGAGTAGTGCAATATCGGTGCCTGCATCACTACCGACAAGTTCTGCGGTAACCCTGCGACGGTCCTGAAGTGTAATTTCAATTTCCTCTGCGTTATTCACCACATGATGATTGGTCAGCACATAGCCTTCATCGGCATCTATGATCACGCCGGATCCTGCACTTTGAACCGGACGTGTCTGCGGCTGTTCAGGGACGTTGAAAAAACGTCTGAAAAAAGGATCGTTTAGTAATGGGTTTTGAGGGATCGCGGCAGAGCCGGTAACGGATATATTCACCACCGCCGGGGTGATGCCCTCCAGTATGCCCGCGATTCCGGGTCTGTCGCCGGGCTTTTCCTGCGCAATGTTGTTGGTGCTTAAGCCAAAAGATAAGAGGCAAACCAACAGCATCACAGGAAAATAACGCATTGTTATTTTCATGCTTCAACTCCTAAATCTTGGATGTTTTCCTGACAGTCTCTGCTGTCAGCGCAGGTCTATTTCAGACCATACAGAATATGTATGTTCAGAAAATCGAATTTCAAGTAATTCTCAAGCTGGCAGAGATTATCAGCAAAGAAGAAGAGTAAATAATTGTTTTTAATCAGGAAATATTCTGTCGTGCAGAAAGATTCCAGCTAGCATGGCAACTACAAAGGCCACTACCCGGACATCCAGACTGTTGAGAGCCACAAGCGAGGGCCCTGGACAGATGCCAGCAAGCCCCCAGCCGATACCGAAAAGCACGGCACCGAGAATAAGCTTTTTATCCAGGTCTTTCTTGCCCGGCATAGAGAATTCGATGGAAAGGAAAGGCTTGTGCATCAGTTTCGCATACTGGAAACCGGGCACTGCAACAGTCAGGGCACCTGCCATGACAAAAATCAGCGTGGGATCCCATGAACCCAGGACGTTAAGAAAACCCAGGACCCGAACCGGATTGACCATCTCCGACACACTTAAACCAAGCCCAAAGAGAACACCGCTGGCAACAATGACCAGGATATTGGAAAACGGCAAAGATGAATTCTGTTTTTCCATGGCGTCTTACCCTGTAAACACGTTAACTAGGGTGTGGGTAACGACAGCAGCAAGGATGAACGTAACAGTAGCCACCATCGAGCGCGGCGAGAAACGGGCCAGTCCGCAGATGCCATGACCACTTGTACAGCCGCTGCCTGTACGCGTGCCGAAACCGACAATCAAACCCGCAACAAAATAAAGAACCCAGGAACCATTGAGCTCTACAGGAAGGTCGCGACCCCAGAGCGAGGGGTAAACAGCACCGCCCACCATCAGGCTGAGTATAAAAATAAGGCGCCAGCCCACCGGCCCTGATGCCGGCTTCACCAGGCCACCAACTATGCCGCTGATCCCGGTGATTTTTCCCAGGCAGAGAAACATCAGTACCGTGGCAATGCCAATCATGATGCCGCCGCTAAAAGCATTAATAAAAGAAAAGCCAGTCATGGTGTAGTTGACTCTTACGTGAGCGCTAAAGAGTAAAGCGATAAGTGACCGGAGACCTGATGTTGATCAAGTCCCCGGCAATAGCGCTTTAAATGACTTCGAGTATAGCTTCAGCCGTGCTGATACCCATTTCTCCAGGAGGCTCGATGGCCAGGTGGGTAACCACGCCGTCTTCAGCCACCAGTGCCAAGCGCTTGCAGCGCGTGCCAAGGCCAAATCCGCTGCCGTCGAGTTCAGTGCCCATGGCAGTAGTCAGTTCAGCATTACCATCAGCGAGCATGGTGATTTTTTCAGCGTTCTGGGCTTCGCCCCATGCGCCCATGACAAAAGCGTCGTTCACTGACAGGCAGATAATGCTGTCGGCTTTGTCCAGTATGGCATCGGCGTTAACCACGTATCCTGGCAGGTGAGTCATGGAACACCCAGGGGTAAACGCACCAGGAACTGCAAACATGACAACTTTCTTGCCACCAAACAGCTCGTCCGTGGTGACCGCTTCAGGGCCTTCATTGCCCATTACTTTCAGTTCAACTGAAGGAATCTTGTCTCCAACTGCAATAGTCATTTCATTCTCCGAGTTAACAAGGGGGATAAATTTTGAATACCAATGATCCAGAAATCATGCAGGCAAGACAACTGTTTTTGGTTAATTTACACTTGCAGGCCACCATCAGGAAATGGCTGGAATTGATACTTGGATTAAACCCATGAAAAACATACTTTTTTACACTTCATTTATTTTACTGTTATTTTTTACTACTTCATTCTCTTTTGCCCAGAATGAAGAATTTGATCCGCATACCTGGGATTTGGAGTCACTTTACCCCAGCCTGGAAGCCTGGGATGCTGAACGCAACCGACTTCTCGAGCAGATCAATAACATCGAAAGCTTTCGTGGTTCACTCGGTAATGACGCAGAATCCCTCTATACCGCCATGCGTCTTGTTTCCGACATCTACAAGGAAGTATTGCGGGTGTATTCCTACGCCAGCATGGAACAAGATGAAGACCTGCGAGTTACCGATGCCCAGGAGCGCAACCAGCTTGCCGAGGGACTCTTTGCAAGTTTCAACCAGGCCACTGCCTGGATAGATCCGGAACTTATTGCCGTCGGTGCTGAGCGCATTAATGCCTTTGTTGAGGACAATGAGGACCTGGCGCCCTTTGCCTTCATGCTGGGAAACACTCTGCGCCAGGGTGAACACACCCTGAGTGACGAAACTGAACAGGCTCTGAGCTATTTTTCACAGTCGTTCGATGCGCCTTCCAATATCTATTCCCTGATCGCCAACTCTGACATCCCTTTTCCAACACTGACCATGTCCAACGGTGATGAAGCGCTGATCAATTCCCAGGGCTACAGCTTCTGGCGCGGCAGCCAGAACCGGGACGACCGAAAGACGGCGTTCGATGCGTACTGGGGCAAGTGGGCCGAATATAACTCCAGTGTCGGCATGGTGCTTAATTCACACGTCCAGATGCAGGTGGCACTTGCCAGGACCAGGCAGTATGACAGCGTGCTCGAGAGAGAGTTATTTAACGACAACCTGCCAAATGCTGTTTACCGCACCCTCGTAGAGGAAGTGAACAACGCCCTGCCCACCCTACACCGCTACTTCAAACTGCGTGGCCGTATGCTTGGTGTGGAACAGATGCACTATTACGACATTTACCCTTCACTGGTTTCCCTGGACAAGGTCTTTGATATAGAAACGTCCAAGGAAATCACGCTGGATGCCATGTCAGTGTTAGGCGAGGACTGGGTCAGCATGCAGCGCGATGCCATAGCCCAGCGCTGGATGCATGTATACCCGCAACAGGGAAAACGCAGCGGTGCCTACATGAACGGCTCCGCCTACGACGTGCATCCCTACCTGCTGCTGAATCACAATGATGACTATGATTCGCTGTCCACGTTTGCCCATGAATGGGGCCATGCCATGCATACGCTTTATGCCCAGCAGGCCCAGCCTTTTGAAACTGCAGACTACGCCACCTTCACCGCGGAAATTCCCTCCACCTCACTGGAACTGATCCTCGAACAATACATGGTGAATAATGCCGAGAGCGTTGAAGAAAAACTCTTCTACCTGGGCCAGGGACTGGAAAACATGCGCGGCACATTTTTTCGCCAGACCATGTTCGCCGAGTTTGAATTGGCGCTTTACGAAGCCGTTGAGAGAGGCGAAGCCCTCAGCGGTGCTCGCATTACTGAAATCTACGGCGATATCCTGCGCCGCTACCACGGCCATGATGAAGGCGTTGTGCTGATTGATGATCTTTACACCAACGAGTGGATGTTTGTACCCCACTTCTACTACAACATGTACGTGTTTCAGTATGCGACTTCGCTGACAGCCGGAACGGCGCTTTACGCCAAGATCGTTGAGGAAGGCGAGGCAGGCGTTGAAAATTATAAGAACCTGCTGCGCGCAGGCGGATCGGATTATCCCTACGATATTCTCAAGGCCGCCGGCGTTGACATGGCCACCCCTGAACCTTACCGGGCCGTGGTGGCGCGCATGAATGCAATCATGGATGAAATGGAGGCACTGCTGGACGGGCAGGCTGTGAATTAATTGCGGGGACTAGGTAAAACCTTCAAGAAGGGAAATAATAATGAAAAAACTGCTCATCCCTCTTTTGCTTCTGACTCAGGGTGTTTCAGCGCAAACCTCTTTCGGGGAATTTGATCCAGAGAGTCTGCCGCCCATCATAGACGTCCATTTTCACGCTGTGGTAGCAGGCGGCAATGAAGTGAACACCATGTGCCCGAACCAGCAGCAGTTCCTTGCCGCTGATCCCGCAGACCCCAACCCGGCTTTCATTGGCTGGTCTACAGAGGACTGCTCGCCTCGCCTCTATACCTCCATTGGCGATGCCTACCTGGATGACATCGTGGCCGAAATGGAAAGGCTGAATGTCACCGCCGTGGTTTTTGGAGATCCCAATTCTGTCAGGGCCTACGAGGAAGCAGCACCAGGGCGTATTATTCGCGGCACCAGTTTCAGCATGGGGCCTGATGTAAACAAGGAAGAGGAACTGGCCAGGCTGGAAACACTTTTCACCGAGGGTGGTTTCCAGGTGATGGGGGAAATCGGCCTGCAGTACCAGGGCATGTCGCCCAGTGACATGAGCGTTGATGAATACTTTGCGCTGGCTGAGCGACTGGATATTCCAGTGGCCATTCACATGGGCACCGGCGGCTCCGGGCGGGCCAATATCTTCATGCCGAATTTCCGTGCGTCCATGGGCGACCCTTTCCTGTTGGAAGAACTGCTGGCGCGACATCCAAAACTGCGGGTGCAGGTGATGCATGCCGGTTACCCTCTAATCGACAACATGCTTGCCCTGCTGCAGGCCAATAGTTACGTCTACGTGGATGTAGCAGGCTTGATCTGGAGTTATCCTATCGAGGAAGTGAACCGCTACATTGAGCGCCTAGTGGATGGCGGTTTCGGGGACCGCGTGATGTTTGGCACTGACCAGTTTGGCTATCCAAAGATGATGGCCTACTCCATTAGCATCATTCAGAATGCTGATTACCTGCTGCCATCGCAGAAACGGGATATCCTGTATAACAACGCCGCACGCTTTTTCAGGCTGGAGCAGTAATATGAATGATATTAAAGACGATGAAGTCTTGCAGGAGCACCAGGAAAGGCATGATGAGGGAAGCGATCTGAATACCGTACAGATCGTGATTGCCGGTGGCGTAGTGCTGCTGGTGGTTCTGATTTTTTCAGTCTACTTTATGATGCAATCACCGCTCGATTGAGCCAGTTCATAAAATTTATTTATTAAACCATCCAATACCAAGGTTCTGGTCGCGTAGCGAGCGATGCCAGGTCTAGGCAAAAATATTTTTCAGAGCCGGGAGCTTACGGATTGTAGGTGACCGGTTTGGAAAATATTTTTAACGACTAGATGGCGAGCGCAGTAGCGACATCTACCCACGTCCGATGTAGGGCATGTCGCGCGCCATCACGGTCATGAACAGAACGTTGGTATCGAGTGGCAAGCCATCCATATAGACCACAGCGTCACCCACATGCTTCACTTCCATGAGCGGTTCACTCTTCACCGAACCATCCGCCTGGGGCGCTCCCTGGCTGATTTTCTGACCCAGCGCCGTGGCAGCGTTGCCAATATCGATCTGACCGCAGGCAATATTGTACTTGCGGCCATCCAGCGACGTGGTCTTGGTCAGGCCGGTCACGGCATGCTTGGTTGCGGTATAGGCAATGGAGTTCGGCCTGGGGCGGTCCGCTGAAATTGAGCCGTTGTTTATTATGCGGCCACCCTGGGGATCCTGTTCCTTCATCATTCTGAAGGCTGCCTGCAGGCACCAGAAGGCGCCGTTGAGATTGGTATCCACCACCGACAGCCAATCCTCGGCGACAAGATCTTCCAGCGGCGTGCCAATGCCTATTCCGGCATTGTTAAACAGGAGATCAAGCCGACCAAAAGTCCCATGAATATTTTCAAACAGGGCATCCACCGACGCTTTATTCGCCACATCGGTGACCACGCACAGCGACTGCACATCGCCCAAAAGTGAGGCAGTCTCTTCCAGCGTTTCGGCATTACGCCCAGCCAGCACAAGTGAATACCCCTTTTCCGCCAGCGCTTCGGCAACGCCCCGCCCGATACCGCTGCCGGCACCTGTGATTAAAGCTACTTTGTTCATATTTTTTCTCTGATTTTTTTTTCAAACATTACAACGCAAAGACAAAAGACTTTCCAGAAACGAAAAAATACCCGAAAGCAGATAGCGTTGCGAACAAAGACCAGGCGAGGCAAGAGATTTTTTGAGTCAGTGCACAGTACAAATAGTACGGGCGCTTGACCCAAAAAATCTATTAACGATGTATGGTCGAGTGCAGCAGCTACGACAGACTGGGACTAAAACCTCAGGATAAAAAAAAGCCCACGGAGAGTTGGAGGGCTTAAAAGTTAGCGCCCAGAAGCCGTGGCGCATTGTTGGTAAGCGTAGGGACTTACCAGGAGTTTCGGTTCTTTGCATCGGGCCGGCGGTCAATTACCACTGGCACCATGTTGTAGTGTTTCTGGCTGTAATAACCCACCTCTCTACGTGTCTGGTGTATCGAGATCAGGCGTCTTTTTTTATTAATCAGCCAGACAACGTCGCCTGAGAGGATCTCTGCAGTGTACTTCATAAACTTTTCCCGAATAGGACCCAAAGGACCCTGGTCACTGGTGACTTTTTTCGCCTTGCGGTCACCGCGCATGTCCTTGTTTCCCACTGTCTCTGTCCTAACCCCAAATACTGCTCAATTGACCCTGAAACCGGCTGATTCGGGCCTTTCAGCACTCCTTCTTTACCGGCTTCTCTGGTATCCTAATCGCCTTTTTTACAGGCGCTAATTTAGTTACGCTGCCTTTACTGGATTAGACCAGCTTTACGGGCAAGGATTTCAAGGCTAGCCCGACCGTTAAGCTTTGATTCAGTCAAATTTTCATCTGATACAAGAAATACGATGACGATCACATTTTCAGACGACTACAACCCGAGCGCTGTCGAAAGCGAGGCACAGCGCTACTGGAAGGACAACGACAGCTTTGCCGTAGAGGTTGATCCTGACAGGGAGAAGTTCTACTGCCTCTGCATGTTCCCCTACCCAAGCGGAAAGCTTCACATGGGCCATGTACGCAACTACACCATCGGTGATGTCGTCAGCCGGTTCCAGCGCATGCTGGGCAAAAACGTGCTGCAGCCAATGGGTTGGGATGCCTTTGGTCTGCCGGCTGAAAATGCGGCGATGAAAAACAAGGTGCCGCCCGCCAAATGGACATACAGCAATATCGGTGACATGCGTGCACAGCTTCAGCAGCTTGGATATGCCTACGACTGGAGCCGGGAACTGGCTACCTGTCACGTGGAATACTACAAGTGGGAGCAGTGGTTCTTTATCCAGCTCTACAAGAAGGGCCTGGTATACAAGAAAGAATCGGAAGTGAACTGGGACCCCGTCGACCAGACCGTCTTGGCGAACGAACAGGTAATTGACGGCAAAGGCTGGCGCTCCGGTGCTACAGTAGAACGACGTAAGATTCCACAGTGGTTTATCAAGATCACCGACTACGCCCAGGAACTTCTGGATGACCTGCAGAAGCTGGACGGTTGGCCAGAGCGCGTAAGAGTGATGCAGCAAAACTGGATCGGACGCAGTGAAGGCCTTGAGTTTGAATTTCAGGTAAAAGACAAGACAGAGCCGATGCAGGTCTATACCACCCGGCCAGATACCATCATGGGCGTTACCTACTGTGCTGTGGCTCCGGAACATCCACTCGCCCTTGAAGCGGCGGAGAACGACCCCGCCGTCAAAGCCTGGCTGGATGGTCTGGAACTCGGTGGCGTATCAGAAGCGGATATGGCCACTATTGAAAAGGAAGGCATCGATACCGGCTTTAAAGCCATTCATCCTGTCACCGGTGGAGAAATTCCCATCTGGGTGGGTAATTTTGTGCTCATGAGTTACGGCTCTGGCGCCGTGATGTCTGTACCAGGCCATGACCAGCGTGACTGGGAATTTGCCCGTAAGTACGGCATTAGAATCAAGCAGGTCATTCAACCCGCTGACGACTCTACAGAGTGTAATCTGGATAAGAAAGCGTTTACAGAGAAAGGCATTTGCATGAACTCTGGCGAACTGGACGGCATGAACTTTAAGGATGCCTTCGCATACATGGTGAACTTCTTTGACGCTAGGGGCAACGGGCGCAAGACTATTAATTTCCGCCTGCGGGACTGGGGCGTAAGCCGGCAGCGTTACTGGGGCACGCCGATTCCAATGATTAACTGCACCAGCTGCGGTTCGGTGCCAGTCCACGAGGCAGACCTGCCCGTCGTACTGCCTGAGGATGTGCAATTTGACGGGTCAGGTTCCCCGATCAAGAAGATGCCGGAATTTTATGAAACCACCTGCCCAGAATGCGGCGGCAAAGCTGAAAGAGAAACTGACACCTTTGATACCTTCATGGAAAGCTCATGGTATTACGCACGATTTGCGTCAGCACGCGAGGATAAGGCAATGCTAAACAGAGAGGCCATGGATTACTGGCTTGACGTAGATCAGTACATCGGCGGTATCGAGCATGCCATCCTGCACCTGCTTTACTCACGCTTCTTTCACAAGCTAATGCGCGACCAGGGCCTGGTATCAACGGATGAACCGTTCAGCCGGTTGCTTACCCAGGGTATGGTGATTGCAGAAACCTTTTACCGAGAATCTGACGACGGTAGCAGGGACTGGATCAATCCTGCTGATGTTGATATCCAGTATGATGAAAAAGGTGGCATGGAATCGGCGAATCTGAAAGCAGATGGACAGCCCGTGATTTTTGGCGGCGTCGAAAAAATGGCCAAGTCCAAGAACAACGGCGTTGACCCTGAGCAAATGATTTCCCGCTTTGGGGCCGACACAGTGAGAATGTACATCATGTTTACGTCTCCGCCGGATCAGAGCCTGGAATGGTCGGACTCTGGTGTCGAAGGTGCCTACCGCTTCCTAAAAAGACTCTGGAAGCTGCTCGGTGACTACCAGTCGATCAACCTGGCGATTGATTGTGATATGCTAAATGATGCTCAGAAAGCGATGCGCCTGAAAACTCATGGCACAATCAAGAAAGTTACCGATGATTACGACCGCCGCCAGATCTTTAATACCGCTATTGCCGCGGTCATGGAGCTGTATAACGAACTGAACAGTTTTGCCAACGCCCATGATGTCCAGGACGGCGGCCAAAACCAGGCGGTTTTTCAGGAAGCGGCCGAGACCATCGTGTTGTTGCTTGCCCCAATTGTTCCGCACATGAGTCATGTGCTCTGGCAGCACCTTGGCCATGGAGGCGCTGTGATTGATGTTGCCTGGCCTATGCATGACGAGGGCGCCCTAGTACAGGACACTATTACCGTGGTAGTCCAGGTTAATGGCAAACTGCGCTCCAAGCTCGATGTTGCTTCCGATATCAGCAAGCAAGATATGGAAGCACTAGCACTGGCCGACAGCAACGTGCAGAAATTTACGGAGGGCAATATAGTGCGCAAGGTGATCGTGGTGCCGGGCAAACTGGTCAATATTGTGGCGAACTGATAACCAGCAACATGAAGCTTAAAGCCTGTGCAATTGTTTTCTCTCTCCTTCTGATTTCAAGCTGCGGGTTTCACCTACGCGGATCGGTCACCCTCCCTTCCGGCCTTGAGAGCCTGCATCTTGAAAGCAGTGTTGGCGAAAGCGATTTGCTCCAGGCATTGAGACGGGCTATAACAGCAGCAGACGTCAACCTGCTGGATACCCCCGGGTTGGGTGTCTACAGCCTGGGCATTGGGCAAGAAGAAATTGATGAGCGTGTTCTTTCGGTAAACTCCAACGCACGTGCGGGCGAATACGAACTTTCCATCAGTGTTCCGGTCCAAGTGCGTAGTGGACAGGTAGTCGTTATCGGCCCGGAAATCCTTACTATTGAAAAGGTGTATCTTGCCGATCCAGATAATGCTGTCGCCAAGCAGGAAGAACGAGAAATCATGGAAGATGAAATCAGGCAGGAACTGGTGCTGCAGATATTAAGACGACTGCAAACATTCACTCCCTGATCTAAATTTCATTGTCAATTAGGACAACATAGCCTTAACGATCGCCCCAATGCTCATGTTGTGGCGACCTTCAGCAGAACAGAAGACGAAACCATTAAGCCTTTCAAAGCGCACATGGAAGAAATCGTGCGCTCTATCCGAATCAAGCCTTGATCCTCAGAGGATCCCTCGCCGGCCCTCACAGGGAAAATCCTTTCTGGCTGACTTTAAGATTTTTTCATAAGTACAGTACACTTTGCTGCTGCATGTGCTTTACTTGCAAGTCTGTTGCGGTAATTGCGCATAGACTAATAATCAACCTTGCCTAACTCGATGAATAGACTATGAAAAACATAATCAGCCTTGCTACATTCCTCATTTTACCCCTGGTATCCACATTCACACTGGCCGAGGATTCAGTGACTGCGGGCGAGCTTTTTATAGAGCCGCCAACACTCATTTCGCTAGGCTTTGAATGGATTATTGAAGGTGATGATAACCGCGACGCTGCCGTAGCGCTTGAATACAGAGAGGCCGGACACAATGACTGGATACAAGGTTTACCCCTGCTGCGAATTCAACAGGAGCGCTCCGTATTTGACCAGACCCTGGATTACACGGCACCGAATATGTTCGCTGGCAGTATTTTTTACCTCGACCCCGATACCGAATACGAAGTACGTTTTACCCTGACCGATCCAGACGGCGTCACCGGCAAAGCCGAACGCCAGGTCAGCGTCGTTACCAGAGCGGAACCTGAGGCGTTCAGTGGTGGTCGCACTTTGCACGTCTACCCGCTTGATCATACCGGTCCGGAGGAGAAGCCCTCCTATCACGGTCTTTTGCAAGCTTATTACATGGCCGGACTTGGCGGTGACTGGAGCCGCGCCTCTGCTGCGCGCGTCAGACCCGGCGACACTATCCTCATCCATGCCGGAGTATACAAGGAGTTCAATCGCCGAAGTTACACCCATGAAATTGATTCCGGCTATACCACCTGCTGCGGCACTACCTGGGACGGCACCTACTACCTTACCGCTGACGGTACTGAAGAGATGCCCATAACCATCAAGGCTGCCGGAGACGGCGAAGTGGTCTTTGATGGCGGAGGCAACAACGTCCTGTTTAACATGATGGGCGGTGACTGGCACCTGTTTGAAGACATCACCTTCAGAAATACCAATATTGCCATTGAGGCTGGCATGAAAAATATTATCGGCGCAGAAGGCATCATGGTGAAATACAGTCGTTTTGAGGATGTCGCCACGGCCATTCACTCCGACTGGTCAGGTTCGCGTAAGTTTTATATCGCCGACAACGTAATGGAAGGACGCCGCCCGCCCGAACTCATGGGCTGGTACAACATCCCCCCCTGGAATGAAGATCCGGATTTCGAGGAAAAAAGACTTCTTGATTCCTACTATGCCGTTTCCATCTATGGTGCTGGCCACGTGATCGCCCATAACAAGGTGACCGGCTTTCATGACGCTCTCGACCACGCCACCTACGGCATGCCTGACGGTTATCCCAATATCCCGAGAGACAGGATGCCCGTCTCCATTGATATCTATGGCAACGATGTCTCCAACCTTGACGATAACTGTTTTGAGGCAGACGGCTCTATGCATAACGTGCGAGTATTTAATAACCGGTGCTTCAATGTGGCGGTTGGCGGCATGAGTCCGCAGCCAGTCTTCGGTGGTCCTGTTTATTTTATCCGCAACGTGGTCTATCACAGTCCCTATGGTCCGGTAAAAATACATGCGGATCCTGCCGGCATACTGTATTACCACAACACCTATATCGGGGAAGTTAGGCAGATTACTCCCGCATCCAACCTGCACTTTCGCAACAACCTGATTTTTGGCCAGGAAAGACAGCCCGCAACACTGGCCATTCGCACCTATACCAATTATTCCTCTAGTGATTACAACGGATTCAGGGTCAATCCCGATACCGAAAATGCCTTTAGCTGGAATTCACCACCAAGGGAAATTTCTGTAGATTATGAAAGTCCGCTCGTGGAAAGAAATTTTGCCACTTTTGAAGCCTACCAGCAGGAATCGGGACAGGACGCCAACAGCATTCTGCTGGACTATGACACTTTCGTGAATGCACCGATGCCTGCGCTTGATGAGCCTACCAGGCTTTATGATCCAGCTGAAATAGACCTGCGCCTTCGGCGCGGCAGTGATGCGATTGATGCCGGCGTAGTCCTACCCAACATCAATGACGTATATAACGGCCTAGCCCCCGACCTAGGCGCCTATGAATTCGGAAAAGAGATGCCTCAATACGGGCCTAGGCCTCGGTGAAGAAATCGATAAGATAAAACCGATCTCATCACACGGGCCTTTAAACTGTCAGGCCGAGCCGTCAATTAATACCATGCTACCTTCAGAATTATCTGTGCGCAGCCCAATCACTGCCTGGTATTCGGGCGAGTTGTACCAGGCCTTCATGGCGTCCTTGGATTCAAATTTAAGAATTACGGTGACCGGGTGGGCATTCCCTTCGATCACTTCACTGTTGAGATCTACGGCAACCACCTCCGCACCTGCTGCTGCAAGTGTTTCCTGCGCCTTGGGAGCATATTCTCCAAATCCATCTGGGTTGGTGACTTTATAAGTAGCGACAACAAAAGCTGACATATTATTTCCTTACTTCTGGTTGTTAAAGGGGGCAAGCATACACGTTACAGTTTACAAGTACACTTGCATAGAGAAAAAAATAGCAGAACAATTCAGGTATGGACTCCGTCACACAGTTTGCACTTGGCGCTTCTATAGGTGAGGCAGCGCTCGGTCGTAAAATCGGCAACCGTGCTGCACTGGCAGGCGGCATTGTTGCCACCCTGCCTGACCTGGACTCTTTCATTCCCTATGATGA
>RFVC01000061.1 GCA_009922595.1 Gammaproteobacteria bacterium
ATCATGACGCGCGGCATACAAAAGTGCTGTCATGCCACCGGGTATTGGCTCACGCCGGCCCCGGTCAGCAGGTGTACCGCCCCTTATGATACCAATGCCGAAACCAAATCCCCGCTGCGAGTTTGGTCTGACCCACCTCGGTGTTTCACCAATGTTCGTGCGGACATCAACCTCTGCGCCCTGGTTTACTAGGTAAGTGACAACGGGCAAATGTCCCGCCCGGGCGGCAAACATAAGTGCCGTTTGCCCGAAATGCTCATCCCTGGCATGAATGTCTGCACCGGCTTCTACCAGCGAGATAACCGAGTTGATATCGCCTACAGCGCTGGCGGTCATCAGCAGTGTTTCTCCACTTTTTGCACGGGTATTGGGATTGGCCCCTTTGTCCAGCAGCAGTTCGACGATTTCAGCGTTGCCGTTTGCTACTGCAAGACCCAGCGGGGTGACGCCATAGCGGGAAGTAATATTGGGATCAGCACCAGTCTCCAGCAGGACGGCGACGGCTTCAAACTCATCGTAACGAACCGACCAGTGCAGGGCAGGGGTATCAAATGTACCGCGTGTATCCGGATCTGCTCCTCCGGCAAGCAGTTCTTCCAGGGTATAAAGATCCTGGTTCATGGCGGCATCCGCCACGGAAGACTGCGCGTAGGCACAAAAAGGTCCTGCCGACCATAAAAGCAGGGCAATCAATAAGTTGGTTTTTGTCGTGGACAAGAGTTACCAGTTCCCCTCGAAAACTGAATAAGCAGTTTCTTATTATTCCTGTTCAACGGGATTTTGTAGCCACCCCTAAAACCTTATAACGTCCGCGTATGAACAAGTCAATTTGGCTCCGGGGTGCCTGTCAATAAATGATCACGAACCCCCTGTTAGTATTGCCAATGTACAGAACCGGGCCCATGGTTTATCTTTCTTTCCTGAAGTTTAACGTTCTGAGCATATCCCGTTTTATTCCAATAATCCCCTGCAATTTGTTAGTCCTGGCACGGAGGCAAAATCCCTATGGCAGATACCAATAACGAGAAACCCGCTAACCAACCGCCGGGTTATGAACCACCGGAAGTATGGCAATGGGCCGGGCAAGATGGCGGGGAATGGACCAGTATCAACAGGCCTATCTCGGGGCCTACGCACGATCAGGAACTTCCAACGGGCGAACATCCCTTTCAGCTTTACTCACTGGGCACCCCCAATGGACAGAAAGTGACGATTATGCTCGAGGAACTGCTTGCCGCAGGCCATGATGGTGCAGAGTACGATGCCTGGTATATCGACATCATCAAGGGCGATCAGTTTTGCTCCGGTTTTGTTGATATCAATCCGAACTCCAAGATTCCTGCCATAGTTGATTACTCCACTTCACCGCCAACAAAGCTGTTTGAAAGCGGGTCCATGCTGATTTATCTCGGTGAAAAATTCGGTACATTTCTGCCAACCGAGCATTACCAGCGCACGGCAACACTCAACTGGCTGATGTGGCAGATGGGCACAGCCCCTTTCCTAGGCGGAGGCTTTGGACATTTCTATGCCTACGCACCTTTCAAGATGGAATACCCGATTGACCGCTATGCCATGGAAACCAAGCGCTTGTTAGACGTACTGGATAAACACCTTGCAGACAATAAGTTCCTGGCAGGTGACGAGTATACGATTGCCGATATGGCGAACTGGCCCTGGTTTGGCAGCATGATGAACAATGCCTATAACGCATCGACATTTCTTTCTGTAGAGGACTACACGCACGTGCGCCGCTGGACCGACCTGGTGGGTAGCAGGGATGCGGTGAAGCGGGGCAGAATGGTAAATCGCGGTTTTGGTGAGCCCAAGGAATGCCTGAAGGAGCGTCATGCCGCCTCTGATTTTGATAACAACACCGAGGATAAAGTGCAGGCCAGGGGCGATAAGAGAGTCTAGGCTTCTCTAGGCTTGTTTTTTTCGTGTCAGCCAGTCAATTGAACGCTTTGCGCGTTTGTCCTGAACCCTTTCAACATCTTTGGCCGCAGCCCAACTAACTATGGAGTATCGCATGCCACTTTCCAGGGGCTTGGCCATGTGTTCAAAGCGGGAATCGGAGGGAAACCACACGAGCATGCCAGCTTTTGGCTGCAGGGTGTAGTCTAGCCGTTTGAAGTGCAAACCGCCGCCGGTAAAATCCTCACGCAGGTAAATAAGCATACTTATATCTCGGTCGACTGCCTTGCACCAGGCCTGTTGTTCAGGAACGCGATGTCCGGCGTCAATGTGGTATTGGTAAAACCCGCCGGGCTTGTACATTAGAATTTGCGGCTCTTCATACCAGACGACTTCAACGCCGGTTTCGGGAATAATGACTTGCTCGAAAGCGCAGGCAACCACTTCGTCGAGCACCCGCTGCGACTCTTCCATTTTTGCCCAGGAACAAACACGGGAAGGATCAAGGATTATATTGTTCTGAGGGTCACGCGCACGAAAAGGCATTGCTTCTTTTGAGTCAATCAGGGTGACGAGTGACTGGCATTCCTCTGGGGAGAGAAATTGTTCTTTCACCCCGATTCCAAAAGGGATGGGACGCCCGGGACCCATCACACCGCAGCAGCGTTTATAACGCTCACCGCTGCTGCAATAGCAGGGATCATTGCGAGCGGGAGGAAAACCTGTGTCAGGAAAATACTTGCTTGCCATGATGCTAGTGAAATTAGGAGATCAGGTGCTGATCACGCAGGTAGTCGAAAATATTGGTCGCGCTTTTGTCAGGCGAGGTACTGGGTGTAATGACCAGTTCAGGGTGTTCGGGAACTTCGCAGGGGGAATCTATGCCTGTGAAATTCTTGATCTCACCACGCCGCGCTTTTTCGTAGAGCTTTTTAGGGTCTCTTTTCTCGCAAACATCGAGCGGAGTATCAATAAAGACCTCGATAAAGGGTAGTTCGTCGCTCTGATGAATTTCTCTCACCATTCGCCTGTCGCGGGTGAAAGGAGAGATAAAGCTGGATAGTACGATCATGCCGGAATCGGCAAAAAGTTTGGATACTTCTCCGACACGGCGAATGTTTTCTTCTCTGTCGTCATCCGAGAAGCCTAGGTTATTGTTCAGTCCATGGCGAATATTGTCTCCGTCAAGCACGTAGCATTTATAGCCGTGCTGGATCAGCAAATGTTCAAGGGTAAAGGCCAGGGTGCTTTTCCCGGAACCACTTAAACCCGTGAACCACAATGTGACACCTTTCTGGCCAAATATGTCTTCTCGTGTTGTTCTGTCGACACGACTTTCGTGCCAAACAACATTGCTGCTTTTCTGTACTGTCATCAGGTCTGATTCTTCTACTGCTGGAATTAAAGATAAATCTGTCGGATTGAAATAATTTCAACCGGCTCAAGGGGTCGATACTGTTCATCGACGGCAACACTGCCTATAGCATCGAGGACATCGAGTCCAACCCTGACTTTACCAAAGACGGTGTGTTTGCCCGTGAGCCAGTCGGTATCCACGAGATTGATAAAAAACTGGGAACCGTTGCTGTTAGGACCGCTGTTGGCCATAGCGATAACCGCTCGCACGGGCATGCGTGAGATGACCCTCTCAGTGTACTGATAGCCAAGGTCCTCAAAATTTTCCTTAACGGTCATCGCGCGCAGCCTAAGGTCAATTTCATCGATCCGGGAATCAAGTTCTTCCTGGCTAGAGATGCCCATTTCAGCATACAAAGGGGATAGCACTTTCTGCTGGAAATCTTGCCTGTCACTTACGGCCAGAATAGGGTGTGGGTATCCCTGTTCATCAATGACCTTCATCTTATCCAGCCCGAGACTGCGGGCGTTTATTTCATCACGGAACTGGTAGCCGGGGGTGCCATCACCCTGGCCATTTGGGCTGCCACCCTGAATCATAAAACCTTCTATAACACGGTGAAAAATAGTGCCGTCGTAAAGGGGCTGTATTACTTCCAAACCGGTCTTCGGATCAATCCAGGGGCGCGACCCTTTAGCCAGGGCAAGAAAATTCTCCACGGCAAGTGGTGCTTCATCCGGAAACAGTTCCAGAATCATTGATCCCAGTGAGGTCCGGATCTCAACCAGTGGATTATCAAAGTCTTCGCGGCTGAAATTAAAGGCGACAGTGGGGGTTGGATCTGCAAGCGTGACGGCGATGTCCGGAGACAGAGTATAGGCATTCACTGTAATTGACGCGGTTGCCGCCTCCACGTGCATTGGTAGCGGAACGAACAGCCCGTCATTTGGTTCGGCCGCAAAAGCGAGGGGCGCTAAAGTTAGTAATAGAGGAAAAAGAGTCTTACGTATCAACGGATTTCAGCCTGATTTGAGGGGATGGTCTTCCGCAAGTGTGCGCTGCATCCAGAGTGCGAGCTTGTGCTTCATGTGCATGACATCTTCTTGGTTTTTGGCGAGTGGCTGAATAAGATTATCCTTGACCAGAAGGGCATAGATGGCTCGTACCTTGATGTCGGCATGGTCTTTCGGATCAAACTTGCCGGCACCGCGTTTTTCGAAATAAGCCGACCCGATGCGTATAGCTTCATGCAGCAACTCTTTCTCATTCTTGATTTTTTTAATGCCGGACATGGCAGGGAGTCTAACAAAAAAAAACCGAAGACGCTTTGTATGAAACGTTACTGGTTTTGGTATAAGTGAAGGTTTTAGTTAGGCAGACAGGTCATTGTGCTGCCGGAATAAACTTACAGGTTAATGGATAATCTTGTTGGGGTCGCTGCCTTCCTCCAGTTCTTTCTGGCTGATTTCAACCACGAAGCTTTCCTGCTGAAGCTGCTTGCTGGCTTTGGCTCGTTCCTCTGCCTCGGCTTTTTCAACCTTGGCTTCGTCCTCAAACATTTCAGCGTTCAGGGACATCTGGCGGGTCAGGTGTTGTTTAAGGCGTTCTACGACACAGGTCATGACTTCCAGGGTCTGGCTAAGCTGGTCGAGCGTGATTAGTGTCTGTTCCGCGTTCTGTTCTACATCTTTCTTGTCGGCCATAGGAAGTATTCCTTGTATTGGCGTTATAGAAGTAACAGCATTCCTGTTGTTTTATGCTTCCTTAATTTTTCTTCGTTAATCCCAATTCAGTGCACCTCCTGTTTGATACTCAATTACCCTAGTTTCAAAGAAGTTCTTCTCTTTTCTCAAGTCCATGATTTCGCTCATCCATGGGAACGGATTCTGCGCGCCTGGGAACTGCTCTGGCAGGCCAATCTGCGCTAGGCGGCGGTTGGCGATGAACTTGAGGTACTCCTCCATCATGGAAGCATTCATGCCAAGCACACCGCGCGGCATGGTGTCACGTGCATATTCAATCTCAAGCTGGGTGGCCTCCAAGATCATCTGGGTGGCGATTTGCTGCATTTCGTCATCCCAGAGTAGCGAATTTTCCAGTTTAATCTGGTTGATCATGTCGATGCCAAAGTTAAGGTGCATGGACTCATCACGCAGGATGTACTGGAACTGCTCAGAGGTGCCAGTCATCTTGTTGCGGCGGCCCATTGACAGGATCTGAGTGAAACCGCAGTAGAAGAAGATGCCTTCCAGGCAGCAGTAGAACGCGATCAGATTTTGCAGTAGCTGCTTGTCCTTTTGGGGAGTCCCGGTTTGGAAAGTAGGATCAGAAATTTCCTTGGTATGCTTCAGACCCCAGGAGGCTTTCTTGGCTACTGACGGGATCTCGTGGTACATGTTGAAAATCTCTCCTTCATCCATGCCCAGTGACTCGATGCAGTACTGGTAAGCATGCGTGTGGATGGCTTCCTCGAAGGCCTGGCGCAGGATGTACTGACGGCATTCCGGGTTGGTTATTAGGCGGTAGATGGCCAGCACCAGGTTGTTTGCCACCAGTGAGTCTGCCGTCGAGAAAAAGCCCAGGTTGCGCTTGACGATAATGCGCTCGTCTTCTGTGAGCCCGTCTGGTCTTTTCCACAGTGCGATGTCCGCATTCATGTTTACTTCCTGTGGCATCCAGTGGTTAGCACAACCGTCTTGGTATTTCTGCCAGGCCCATTCGTACTTGAACGGCACCAGCTGGTTAAGGTCAGCGCGGCAGTTGATCATCTGCTTCTGATCGACGGTGACACGCTCAGCTGCACCAGCCATCTCTTCCTCACCATCGGTATAATCCATTTCGGCAACCGCCTTCTGTGCTTGTTCAACAGCGCTAAGCTCGCTGTCGGTTTCTAGTGACGCGGCGGAAGGAATTTCACCGACATCGGGGTGATCCGCTTCCTGTTGGGTCGCCTGTGCCAGGGAGCCATCGGCTTCGGATGCTGTTTGTGCTGCCGCTGTTTCTTTCGCTACCGGTTCGGGGGCTGTGAAAGTGACCTCGTCGGCGGTCGCAGCTGCCTGCTCTTGTGCGGGTGTGCTCACCGCTTCGAGGATAGGGGGTTCATCGTTCTGCACGGGTGAGACCGGCACAGCTGGGGGGGTGCTTTCATCTACGTTTAGTTCGTCCCATGACAACATTGGTTTTCTCCCGAGTCGTTTCTCTTTATCTGTCGTTGGTTACTCGTTTCTGGGTTTCTGTAGCTCGTGCCTTTACTGGCAGGCCTCGCAATCAGGATCATCCAGTGAGCAGGCTTTGGGTACTTCCGCCGGCGCGGCTTCCTGTTGTGCAGAAATTGCTTCCTCGATATTGGAGGACACAGCATTCAAGTTGCCGGAGTTAACAGTGGATTTTTCCGTGCTGGTGGCGGCCATGGCACGGAGGTAATAAGTGGTTTTGAGGCCGCGCAGCCAGGCCATCTTGTAGGTGACATCCAGCTTCTTGCCGTTGGCCTCGGAGATGTAGAGATTCAGCGACTGGGCCTGGTCAATCCATTTCTGACGGCGGCTTGCCGCTTCGACCAACCACTGCGGGCTAATTTCAAAAGCGGTGGCGTACAGTGTCTTGAGCTTTTCAGGAATACGGTCAATTTTCTGCACGCTGCCATCGTAGTATTTCAGGTCATTGATCATGACGCTGTCCCATAGACCTTCTTCTTTCAGGTCGCGGATCAGGTAAGGGTTCACCACAGTGAATTCACCTGACAGGTTGGATTTCACGTAGAGGTTCTGGTACGTGGGCTCGATGGACTGCGAGACACCAGTGATGTTGGCAATCGTTGCGGTAGGCGCAATCGCCATCACGTTGGAGTTGCGCATGCCTTTCTGCTTCACGCGGTCACGCATGCTGTCCCAGTCCAATGTGGTACTGAAATCAACCTGGGTATATTCCTCGCCGCGCTCCACCTGCAGTTTCTTCAGTGAGTCAATTGGTAGAATGCCCTGACTCCAGAGAGAACCCTCGTAACTTTCGTAGACACCGCGTTCCTCGGCCAGAAGGGTTGAGGCTTCAACGGCGAAGTAGCTGATTGCCTCCATGGAGTTGTCGGCAAAATTAACCGCCGTCTGTGAACTGTAAGGGATCTTCTGGATGTAGAGAGAATCCTGGAAGCCCATCATGCCGAGACCAACCGGGCGATGCTTGAAGTTGGAGTTACGCGCTTGGTCTACTGAGTAGTAGTTGATGTCGATGACGTTATCGAGCATACGCACGGCGGTGTGCACGGTGCTGCGCAGTTTATCCTGATCGAGACCGTTCTCAGTAACATGGTTAACCATGTTGATCGAGCCCAGGTTACAGACAGCAATCTCGTCCTTGTTGGTGTTCAGTGTGATTTCTGTACACAGATTGGAGGAGTGCACCGTGCCGATATGCTGCTGGGGTGAACGCACGTTGCAGGAATCTTTGAAAGTAATCCACGGATGGCCTGTTTCGAACAGCATGGATAGCATTTTTCGCCAGAGGTCCTTGGCCTGCACCGTTTTGTGCACGTAGAGCGCGCCCTCCTTGGCCATTTTTTCGTAGTGCTCATAGCGTTCTTCGAAGGCCTTGCCATGAAGTTCATGCAGGTCAGGGACCTCGTTTGGCGAAAAAAGCGTCCATTCCTTGTCTTCGAAAACACGTTTCATGAACAGATCCGGAATCCAGTTCGCGGTATTCATGTCATGGGCGCGACGGCGGTCGTCTCCGGTGTTCTTACGAAGCTCGAGGAATTCTTCAATATCCAGGTGCCAGGTTTCCAGGTAGGAGCAGACAGCGCCTTTGCGCTTGCCGCCCTGGTTAACTGCTACAGCCGTGTCATTGACGACTTTCAGGAAAGGAACAACCCCCTGTGACTTGCCGTTGGTGCCCTTGATGTATGCACCCAACGCACGCACCGGTGTCCAATCGTTGCCGAGTCCACCGGCCCACTTGGAGAGCATGGCGTTGTCATGGATCGCGTTGTAGATGCCGCTTAGGTCATCAGGCACCGTGGTGAGGAAGCAGGAGGACAACTGCGGACGCAGTGTGCCGGAGTTGAACAGCTGCGGTGTGGACACCATGTAATCAAAGCTGGACAGAAGGTTGTAGAACTCGATAGCGCGTTCCTCACGGTTTTCCTCGTTTGAGGCAAGGCCCATGGCCACACGCATGAAGAAGATCTGGGGCAGTTCGAAGCGAATGCCTTCGCTGTGAATGAAGTAGCGGTCATAAAGCGTTTGCAAACCGAGATAGGTGAACTGGTCATCGCGGTCGGCCTTGATGGCTTCGCCGAGACGGTCCAGGTCATACTCCAGCAGGTGAGGAGACAGCAGTTCCAGTTCCACGCCTTTTTCTACATACAGACGCAGTGCGGCGCTATATTTGTAATGCATTTCGGACTGCGTGGCGCTGTCGGCCAGGCTCAGGAAAGTCAGAGCCTCGCTGCGCAGGCTGTCCAGCAGCAGGCGCGCGGCAACGTAGCTGTAGTTTGGTTCCTGTTCTACCAGTGTGCGGGCTGTCATCACCAGGGAGACACGCACATCGCTGATTTTGACGCCGGTGTAAAGGTTCTTAAGGGTTTCCTCGTAAATGGCATCCCCATTTACGTCGTCGAGCCCCTCACAGGCTTCGCTGATGATTGTGCGCAGGCGATCGGTATCCAGTGGCCTGGTTTCGCCATCATCCATGGTCACCATTATGTCGGATTCCACCGTTCTCGCCTGTGCTGGCTGCGACTGCTCGCGTTCACGGGCTCTTTCCGCACGGTAAATAACGTAGCTCCTGGCGACCTTGTGTTCGCCGGAGCGCATCAGCATGAGCTCAACCTGGTCCTGGATTTCCTCGATGTGTATGCTGCCGCCTGAAGGCATGCGGCGGTTGAACGTATCTGAAATTTCCCTGGTCATTTTATCAACGGTTTCGTGGATACGGCTGGAAGCAGCGGCGGTGCCACCTTCCTCGGCGATATAGGCCTTGGTAATGGCTACCGTGATCTTGGATGGGTCGTAGCCGACAACAGCGCCGTTGCGCTTGATGACGCGTAGTGTTCCGGGCGTCATGGTACTGATGGCTGCATCATTGGTGTCTTTGGCAGGTGCTGCTGCCGGGGACGGGGATGTGGTTGATTCAACTTCTGTGTGCATTGATGACTCCGGTGCTTGTTATCTGTATCCCTGTTCTTATTTTTCTGGGTGTTGTCCGGCTACGCTGTCTTGCAACCGGGGTAAATTATTTGTTTCATCTTTCTTTGGCTTTAGCTTCTAGTGCATTACTTGTCTTTGCCGTCTTTCTAACGCCTCCAAAGGGGCATTTATACTGTGGCCATCTGCTTTCCATGTCCTTTGTTTCACTGGTTAAAACCGAAAAAAGGGCTAGCCAGCAGTCTTTCCAGCTTATTTCAGCTTTTGTTTAGTAGTATCGGCTTGGTTAGCCTTACTGGTAGGCCGGATTGGCCTGGACTTCCCAAACACAAGATGTAGTGGTTGGGCGAAATCCCTGTTTTCCGCTTTTGGCAGCCGGAAATACGTTTTTGCAGGGTTTTTTGGGTAAAAACGGGCAAAATCTGCTTCTGTGCCACTCCCTGTTATTTTGCGTAATTCCCTGAGCCTCTTTCTTTTGAACCTTTAAACCTATTTTTAAAAGGGTCGCCTAAATAACCGGTCTTGTTGGGTTTTTTGGCTCTTTTTTTTCGACCAAGTCAGTCTAACCAAAGACAAAGAAAAGCACAACATATTGTGTAAAAAAAATATAGAGGCACTATATCAGGGAAAATTCCCCTATGACAAGCCAATAATATGTGTAATTTCTGTGGATAAAACGACAGAAGCTCTGGAAAAGGTGTGGAAAAAATCCTTGAAAATCAGCGCGTTGATGTGACCCCGCACCAGCACCATACACAATGCCATATTTTGGGGATATTATTTTGCGGAAAGTGCTGAATTTGCTTGCTTGGACCACAAGCCAGGTTCAGGCTGAAGTGCAAGAGGGAAAAACACAATATATTGTGTT
>RFVC01000062.1 GCA_009922595.1 Gammaproteobacteria bacterium
TCCAGGTATGCATTATTGCTGTCCATGGCACCGGCAAACATGCGTCTGAATTCAAGCGTTTCCAAGGTGCCCGTGGCACCTTCAAGATCTGACAGGGCTTCCTGCAGCAGGCTTTCATCATCCTCTTCCCGGGCCAGGTCTATGAGTTCCTGGATGTCGCTGAATGATTGTTCCAGGTTGCAGATGGTGAGCACTATTTTTTCGAGTTCGGAACGTTCCTTGCCGAGCGCCTGGGCATATTCGGGTTTTTCCCAGACCGAAGATTCGCCCAATTCCAGCTCTACTTCAGTGAGCCGTTCCTGTTTCTGGTCGAAGTCAAAGATACCCCCTCAGCACCTTGAGGCGCTCTTGGCAATCCTTGACAGTCTGGAGATGGTTGTTTACTTCTAGCATGCGTACTGCTCAAAATGGGCTATTTTAACCGAGAATCGAGGGATAGTCGCTACCTGTCACGCGGTTTGAAAGACTATACTCAAGGGCTCACTTCACTCGACGGATACAGGCAATTACAGACTCCAAGACACAACAGGCCATTGTCGACTGGGATGAAAATGGCTATCCGGTTTCTCGCGAATACGGTGATATCTATTTTTCGGCAGCCGATCCGATCGCTGAGAGCCGCCATGTTTTTCTGCAGGGCAATCAACTACAAGAGATACTGAAGGAATCCTCCCGCAAGAAACTTGTCATCGGCGAATGCGGGTTTGGTTTTGGCCTGAACTTTATGCTCACCGCGGTATGTTTTTTCCAGACTGATGCACCTATCAACGTGCTCCATTACCTAGGCAGTGAACTCCATCCGGTAACCCGCAAAGACCTCGGACGATTTTTCCAGCAGCTGCCTGCATCCTTGGCGCCAGTTTTAGAAGATTTTCTCTCCCAGTATCCTGAAGAGATAGCGGGTATGCAGCGACTATATCTGCGTCAGCAGAAAAAACTCGTGATCCTGGATTTGTACATCGGCGATGCAACGACCATGCTGGAGCAACTGCAGGCCCCGGAACCCAGCGTGGACATGTGGTACCTGGATGGCTTCGCACCCCGGCAAAATCCTGCCATGTGGCAACAGCCACTGTTCAATGCGATTGCGAGTCACAGTAAAACGGGAACTACTTTCAGTACCTACTCTGCTTCCGGCGAAGTCCGGCGAGGCCTGGAGAAAAGCGGTTTTCTAGTCAGCAAAACACCGGGGTTCGGAAAGAAAAGGCACATGCTCACGGGGACCTACAAGGCAGGTCAAACAAGCATCCGTTACAGACAATGGTATTCGCCATGGCAGCCTGGCGGTAAAATACCGCAGAGAATTGCCGTACTCGGAGCCGGACTTGCTGGCTGTATGACCGCCTCTGCCTTAGCAGCACGAGGCTTTGAAGTTTCACTCGTTGACAAGGGCAGCTGCGAGGCTCAGGGCGCATCAGGTAATCCAAGGGGAGTTGTGCATCCGAAGCTCTACCGCCAACAAAGCCCGGCCCAGAAGTTTCACGCCACTGCCTTCACGCTGGCGAGTCGACTCTATGAATCACATCCTGAGCGCGAGGCTTTTGACTGGCAAAGCCAGGGAGTCATGCAGCTTGCCTTTTCAAATGATGAGCAGGAAAAGCAGACGGCAATAATAAACAGGGGCATTTATGATAACAGGTTGCTGCAGTCTGCCAAACCTGTCGATATCGATAAGGAAAGCTCTATTGGCGGGCTGCAAATTCCTGCCGCAGGCAGCCTCAATCCCGCACTGCTGTGCAAAACCCTAAGCACGCAACCCAACATTGATCAATGTTTTCACCATGACGTAACAGGATGTCATCTCAACGATAACGCATGGGAACTGGTATTCAATGTTAATGGCACGACAAAAATGGCCAGTTTCGATGCCGTTATATTCTGCACTAATTTTGAGACCGAATCATTCGAAGTATTGCCGCACTACCCGCTAGCTTATAACCACGGCCAGGTCGATACTTATGCTGCAAACAAAGATATCGACATAGACTCCATCCTCTGTAACAGGGGCTATCTCATTCCCTGGAATGACAATGGTAATGCTGTCATCACCATCGGCGGCAGTTACGGCCAGGGGATGGAATTACCTCTAGAGGACGAAACACTCCGCAAAGAGAATCTCACCCTGCTTAAAGAGGTCAGCAAAACATTTTTCTCACAGTTGTCTTCACAAACGCCACTCAGCAGTCGCGCCGGCGTTCGCACAACAACCCGTGATTTTTTACCCATGATTGGGCCAGTAGAAAACAGGGAGTCCTGCCAAAGTTATTTCAGCGGACTGAAAAGAAACGCGAGAAAGAAAATAGAAGGCCAGGCGCCCCTGATGCCGAACCTGTATATCAATACAGGACATGGCTCTCATGGTCTGACCACCACGCCGCTGGCAGCAGAAATTCTTGCTTCGAGTATTAACGGGGAAAGTCTGCCGGTATCAGCAGAGGTAATGAGAACCATACACCCGCTGAGATTTTTAATCCGCGATCTGAAAAAACAGGTGAACTGAATTACTGGCGGCTATAAAAGGCCTTAAGGGATTTGGCCAGGTATTCGGCATCGTTGCTACCGGCCATTTCCCTGATGGAGTGCATGGCAAAAGTTGGAACACCAATATCCAATGTTTTTATTCCAAGCCCACCCGCAACAATAGGCCCTATTGTAGAGCCACAACCCATATCGTTACGAACAACAAAGGCCTGGACCGGTACTTTAGCTTTTTCACAGAGCTGCCTGTAAAAAGCTGATGTTTCCGAAGAGGTTGCATAGCGCTGATTGCCATTAATCTTGATCACCGGTCCCTGGTTCAGCAGCGGTCCATGCTTGTCATCATGCTTGTCCGCAAAGTTGGGATGGATACCATGGGCATTATCTACGGAGAAGAACAGGGAGTTATCGAGCATGCGGCGTTTACCTTCGGCGCTGCCCGAGCCTAACCATTCCATGATTCTGTCCAGCACTGCTTCCAGGAAAGGTCCCCTTGCGCCCGAGGCTGAAACACTGCCGACTTCCTCGTGGTCAGAGCACACAAGGAGACTACCGAATTTGCTGTTGCTTGCTATCAGGCTGCGCAATCCGATGTAGCAGCTCAAAAGGTTGTCCAGCCTTGCTGCCGTAATATATTCATTATTCAGTCCCACTTCAGCCGGCGGCTGTACATCATAAAATCTCAGGTCATAAGCCAGAATTTTTTCAGCATCCCGTATCTTTAATTCTTTTTTCAGGTGTTCAAGCAGGAACTTTTTAAGGTCAAAGCACTTGCCTTCAAGTGTCTGTGAAAGAATTGGCGGCAGGTAAGTCTGTGCATTAACTGAGCGGTTCTCGTTGGCCTGATGATCAAGATGAATAGCCAGGCTTGGTATCACCGCAATTGGCCGCTCAAAATTCATCAGCGTATAACACAGCGCACCTTTCTTGTCCTGGTAATCCACTCGTCCGGCCAAGGAAAGATCACGATCAAACCAGGGGTTAAGCAGCACGCCACCGTAAACTTCAACGCCGAGCTGTACATACTTGTGGCGGTTGATTTCAGGCTGCGGTTTAACCTTCAGGCATGGACTGTCAGTATGTGCCCCCACCATGTGGAATCCTGTTGTCTCAAGATCCTGAGTGCCTGTCTTGAACGCTACAATGGATGAGCCACCACGAGTGACATAGTAGCTACTCTTCTTCTCAAGCGACCAGGTATCTGCTTCATTAAGGCGCACGAAACCGGCAGCCTGGAGCTCTGCCTCTAGGCTTGCGACAGCATGGTATGGCGTGGGAGAGGCCTGGATAAAATCAGCCAGGCCCCGATTTAGCTTCTGCTTGCTCATCTGCAGGTGTAAGGCTTTACTGGATCTCCAGTAGTTCTACGTCAAAAATCAGCGTGGCATTTGGACCAATGATACCGCCGGCACCCGTTTCCCCGTAGGCAAGCTCCGGCGGAATGTAAAAGCGGTACTTATCCCCTACCTTCATGAGCTGAACACCTTCAGTCCAACCGGAAATGACCTGGTTAAGGCCAAAAGTCGCTGGTTGGTTACGCTCAACAGAGCTGTCGAAGACAGTGCCGTCAATGAGCGTGCCGTGATAATGCACAGTAACCGTGTCGCTAGCTCTGGGGTTGTCAGCACCGGCTTCGCCTTCTTCCAGCACTTCATACTGAAGACCGGAGGCAGTGATCATAACTTCAGGACGCTGGCCATTGTCCTCCAGGAAACGGACTCCTGCCTGGGCAGCCTCAGCCTGGGCAGCGTCAACCTTTTCCTGCTGAGCCAGAGAGAATGCCTGGATAGCATTCATTATTTCTTCTTCGCTCATCTGCAGCTGACCATTAAGGGCATCACTTACGCCCTGAATCAGGGAGGCCATGTTGAGGTCCTCCATTGGCATCTGGTTGACGAGGTTCATGCCAATGTTAACGCCGATGCTGTAGCCAGCTTTGCCTTCTTCAGAGGTAAGGTCCAGATCCTGTGCCAGCAGGTTGCCTGCCATGACGCTTGCCGAGAACATAATTGCGGTGGCAGCCAGTTTAGATAATCTCATGCTCAATCCTTAGTTATGCTTTACTGTAGTGAAAATTGTCGTGACAATACAAATCTAAAGAGCCCGCCATACTACCGGGACTGGATGTGAAATACTACCTTTCACCATCACACTGAACAGGGCATTCACGTACCGTTAAGAAGGGAAAGAAATGCCCGCATCACGGGTCTTTCGCGCGTCAAATTTGCCGTCACCTGGAACCGAAGAAGCCATGGAATCGATTAAAGGGCCACTAAGCAAAAGCCGAATAGTGTTCAAAGGGTATTCAACTTGTAGAGTTACTGGCCTTCTGTTTTGCGTGGTCACATTAATGATGATCACTTCCTGCAGTCGTTACAAGGTTGTACTCAACAACAACGTGCTCTACACGCCGACCAGCCAGCCCCCACCTTCGCTGTTGTCAGATCCAAACCTACAGGGCTGCCTGAATCAACAGTTCGCCATCGTGGGCCGCAATGATCCCGACAGCATCAAGCTGTTGGCCTGCCCTGCTTCGGGTGTTGACAGTCTCGATGGGATCCGCGAACTAGCAAACCTAGAACAGCTTGAGCTCAGTGATAACAACATCAGCGATCTCAGTCCTCTGCTCGAGCTGCGCAACCTGCGTGTACTGAGCGTGCGCAACAATCGGATCACCAACATTAATACCCTGATGTCATTGTCCATACTCCGCTTTGTGGCTCTTCAGGGGAATGACAGTATTTCCTGCAGGCAGCTAGATAATCTTGAGGAAAAAATAGGCAACTCGCTGAACAGGCCTGTCAGCTGCAACGACTAACGCTTCATAGCGGCTTGGTCAGCTGACAGCAGGAACCCCGCTGTGAAACCTGAACTCATCATCAGGTGTTGATATCAGCTCAGCCTCCAGCTCGGCAAAGAAACGAATACGCTCATCAGTATCCGCTTCATCATATTTCCAGGCCAGGCCAATGTAGTCTTCATAATGACGGGATTCCGAGCGCAACAGTGATTGGTAAAACCGGCACGTCCTTTCATCCAGCTCCGGGGCAATCGCGTTAAATCGTTCACAAGATCTTGCTTCAACAAAGGCACCAACAATCAGTGTATCTACCAGCTTCGCAGGTTCATGGGTACGCATGTGGTCACGCAGTCCCGAGGCATAACGTGAAGAAGACAGGTGAATGTAGTCAATCCCCTTTTCTTCCATCAGTGCTACAACCTGCTCGAAATGCAGCAGTTCCTCCCTAGCCAGCTGTGACATTTTTTTTAACAAATCCGCCTTGTCGACGTAGCGGTACATGAGATTCATAGCACTGGCGGCGGCTTTCTTTTCGCAGTTAGCATGGTCGATAAGCATGAGGTCTTTATGCTGCAACGCCCATACCACCCACTCCTGCGGTGTGGGACAAAGAAGAAACTCCTGAATATGGGAAATATCAGTCATCGTGATGGGAGAGTTACCTAGCATTCCTCGTCTGAATCTTCCGCACAGGGAAGCTGATTTGCATCCGGCAGATCGGACAGGGAAGGCGGCATGCTTTTGCTGGCACGGGCACCCAGGGTTTTTAACTGCTCGACCCGGGACACCAGGTTTCCGCGCCCCGATGTCAGGCGTTTATGCGCACTGCTGTAAGAATCCTGGGCCTGGTCAAGACGCTTGCCAATTTCTTCAAGGTCTGTCGCAAACCCTATAAACTTGTCATAGAGCGCGCCGGCACCCTTGGCAATTTCCATGGCATTTTTATTCTGGTGTTCATAACGCCAGATATTCTGGATGGTGCGCAGCGTTGCCATTAGCGTCGTCGGACCAACCAGAGCAATGTTACGCTCAAAGGCTTCAGTGAACAGGGACTGGTCCTGCTGCACGGCAAGTGCAAATGCCGCTTCTACCGGAAGAAACATCATGATGAAATCCAGCGTGCGGACTGACTCCAGATTCTGGTAGTTCTTGCTAGAGAGATCCCTAATGTGATTGCGTATGGACTGGACATGGTCTTTCAGCGCCCTGGCTTTACTGTCCTTGTCATCCTCGGAATAATACTTCTCGTAAGCTTTCAGGCTTACCTTGGAATCAATGATGACATCCTTGTTTTCCGGAAGGTGTACGATGACGTCAGGCTGACGGATGCCGCCGTCTTCGGTTTTCAAGCTGACCTGGATTTCATATTCGCTCCCCTTGCGCAGCCCTGATTCCTCAAGCAGGCGCTCGAGTACGAACTCTCCCCAGTTGCCTTGTGTCTTGCTTTCACCTTTCAGAGCATTGGTCAGGTTAATGGCATCCTCACTAATGCGGGTATTGAGCTCCTGAAGATTTTTAATTTCCCTGGCGAGAGAAAAACGCTCCTTCGATTCCCTGTCGTAGGTTTCCTCAACTTTTTTCTCAAACTGCTGAATTTTTTCGCGTAATGGTTTGAGAATGCTCTCCATGTTTTCCTTATTATTTTGGGTAAAGGCTTTGCCCTTCTGCTCCAGAATATCGTTGGCCAAGTTTTTAAACTCGATGCCCATTTTTTCTCTGGCGTTTTCCAGAAGCTCTAGTTTTTCGTGGTTCTGCTTACGCTCTTCACGAAGCTGCGTTTCCAGGCGGGTGACATTTTCGCGCAGTGAGACCGTTTTTTCGTTAGCCTCGTCAATTTCCTGGCGAGCTTTTACCAGCTGCGCTGCCAGCTTGTCATTTTCCTCTTGGCGAAATTGTAGACGTTCCTCGAGAACGGGGCTGAATTTTCCGGACTGCTTATAAGTCAGGGTAAGCAAATAAAGCGCAAGCACGATGAGCACTGACAGAAGCAGGATAATTATCAGTGTGCCGGTTATCATGGGATGCGCCTGATCAAAAAGCTATTTCAATAAAGTATTTAGCCGAAATCAATGCCCAGTCTTGCACCCACTTCCTTGTAGGTCTCGATAACATCACCAAGATCCTGGCGGAACCTGTCCTTGTCCATTTTACGACGCGTCTCGGCATCCCAGATCCGACAACCATCCGGGCTAAACTCATCACCTAGCAGCAGCTCGCCGTCACTGAGTCCGAATTCCAGCTTGTAGTCTACGAGCAGCATATTAGCCTGCTCGAACAGCCCCTTGAGCACCTCGTTTACCTTGAAGGTAAGCTTCTTCATCTCTTCGATATGTGCTGGATCTGCCCAACCAAAAGAAGCAATGTGATAATCGTTAATCATGGGGTCATGAAGTTCATCATTTTTGAGAAAGAACTCGAAGGTGGGAGGTGAAATTTCCTGCCCCTCGGGCAGACCGTATCGCTTGCAGATACTGCCTGCCGCGAGATTCCTTACTACGCATTCAACTGGAATCATATCCAGTTTCTTAACCAGTGATTCAGTTTCAGAAAGCTGTTTAACAAAATGAGTTTTTATTCCCGCCTTTTCCAGCTTTTTCATGATGAAGGCATTGAAGATGTTATTGACCTTGCCCTTATCCATAAGTTTTTCAACCTTGGTGCCGTCGAAGGCGGAAGTATCATTACGAAAATGAAGTACAAACAGGCCAGGATCGTCAGTTTTGTATACTGACTTGGCCTTACCAGAATACAGCTCATCACGTTTTTCCATTCATAACCCCAAGTCTTGGCCTCTCCTGAAGAGGTCAGTCACTAAATCAGTTGATAGTCCAGCCTGTTGCACTGACAGCGCAAAAGACTAGGCAAGATAATTGCGGATCAGGCGTAACAGCGAATTTTCAGCTTCCCGCTGCTCTTCCTCGGTGCCAGTGGCGGCATCCTGGGACTCTATTAGAACTTCAACTTCACCGTTCAGGTCCACGACACGAATTCTTAGCGGGAAGTACTGACCGGGATCACTTTCTGAAAAAATTCCGTTAAGGGTCACTACACGACGGAACAAACCCGGCTTATCGTTCTCGTCTTCGGAGCGGATTATGTAATCCACTTCGATGATCCCTTGCTCTTGACTGTCCGCGACAATGTCAACTTCAGCACGCTGCAACGCCCTGCTCACTGAAGCCCAGCTCCTGTTGTAATCCGCTTCAAGGCGAAGGATATCTCTGCCACCGGGCGTGGTAATCATCGATGCTTTTCCCCTGCTGCTGATATTTTCAGCAAGGAAAGAAACCGTGGAGGCCTGGTAAAGTCCAGCTAGGTCGGCCAAGTAGCCAGACAGGTCAGTCAGGAAATCGTAAGCAACTCCTTCGTCCATGGACTCATCGGGCCAATCCACTCGCCCGATAGTCGGGATAGCTTGGTTGGCCGACTGGTGCAAAAGTCGAATTTCGGCGCTGTTATTTTGAAAACCCGGCTCGATCATCACGCGCATTTTTTCCTTGGTTAGCGCGTTGCCTTCAAGAACAAACCAGCCTGTATCCATAATGCCGCCGGTTGGATTTTCAAAATCAACGCCTATACTTTTAGTGGACCAGTAATCCCTGATCCGCGGCCACACTTCACTGGGACTGACATCAACAACAATCCAGCTCTCCTCGTTCATGCGCTGAATGACAACGCCACGTTCCATACGGCCGCTGAAGCCACGCGGTCTAGGCGCCCTGAGAAATTCCTGAGTATTTTCCTGTGAGACTTCCGGGATCACCATTAGGTCATCGATTATGTAGCTGTCATAAGCAGATGGTATCTGTGTCCTCGGCAGCACCTCGGCATCAAGATAGTCAG
>RFVC01000063.1 GCA_009922595.1 Gammaproteobacteria bacterium
GTTGTTCTTGCACTCTACGGTGCGCTTTGCATATTCATTGGTTTAATGCATTCATCTTGGTCATCGATAAATTTTTTGATTGTGGTTGGTGTGGTTCAGGCCTTCATTTATCAGGGAGGATTTATCAGTTTTATAGCAAGTTGTATGAAATTGTGTTGGCAAAAGGTGTCAGCGACTCAGTTTGCTATCTATATGGCAGGTGCCAATGTTGGACTTTCTTTGGGAGCTGCAACATATGCTGCACTTGAGAGATATCTCTCTTCCAGTCAAATATTTATAGTGCTTGGTTTTGTATTTTTCGTCGGCGTGCTTCTTGTGTGGCTTACAAATTTTGAGAAGCATGATTATGATGTTATGGCTCTTGATCAAAATTAAAGCACAATAAAGTTATTAAATAACCGCATCTACTAAGTCTATGGACATAATCAAAGGAACAAGCTCTGAAAATAAAATTTGGGCACGAAACTGTTGGTATGTAGCTGCTTGGAGCAAGGACTTAGCCGAACATGAGCTATACCCAATAACTATTATCAACAAGCCCGTCCTGATATACAGGAAAAAAAGCGGCGACTTAGTTGCTCTGGCGGATCAGTGCTGTCATCGACATATGCCACTTTCCAAGGGGAGTTTGGAGGGAGACGACCTTCGCTGCATGTATCATGGCCTAAAGTTCAATTCTTTGGGTCGATGTATAGAAGTTCCTACTATGAAGCTATGCGGCGATGAGGTGCCTGAAAATTTTGTAGTAGAGACATATCCAGTAGTTGAGAGGCATGGATGGGTCTGGCTTTGGATGGGAGACAAAGAAAAAGCCGATGATGCATTGATTCCTCCAACTACAGGCCCGGATAGCCCTGACTGGTTCATGCACCAAGGGCACCTTGATTACGAGGCTAACTACCTGCTGATCAACGACAACTTAACAGATCTTGGTCATATTGCTTACACCCACAAAAATTCTTTCGCAGGTGGTAGAAGCGATGCCTACTTTAATCAGCCAAGGGTGCAAAAGATCGACAGAGGGATAAGGATCACTCGCTGGAATACCAATTCCCCAAAAAGGGCGTATCAGAAAGGCAGTGCGGACCTCTATGATCAGTTCATGACCTATGATTTTCTGGTGCCCGGCGTTTTGATGATGTATCAGGGTATGTATGAGGCAGGCAGCGCTGAGGCTTGTGAATATGGGATGGTGGATAAGAATTTAGAGCCTGACACGGCCAGCTTTACATCTCAAGCTGTGACTCCAATGACGGATGACACATCCCGTTACTTCTTTGCGTGGGGACCGAGGATGGTCGAGCATATTGAGAATAATCAAATAGTAGAGGGTATGTGGGCACTTGCTAACAAGGCGTTTTTGGAGGACAAGGTTACAATCGAGGCACAGCAGAAAATTGTAAATCTAAAAACATCCGCGCCTATGGTTTCGATTACTGATGACCGTGGCCCATCAATGTTTAGGCGAGTTTTAGATTCAACGATTGAAGAGGAAAACGCGTGAAAAAAATTGGCCTTTTTCTTTTGATCAGTCTTTTAAATATACCTATAAATCAATATGTTACCGCGGGAGACGACCAGTCACAGCTACCCATAGATGAAAATGGTAAGGTCATCATTAGCGGTGACTCTAGCGATTTTGTAGGAATATGGGTCCCGGTCTATTTTGTTGATGGCATGGGGCCATCTTTTAACTTTGATGATGTCCAAATGAAATCCTGGGCCAGAGGGCTCTATGAGGACCGTCAAACTCATGACTTGGAGCCTCATGCAAGGTGCAAGGCGTCAGGAGCTGTCCGTCAGCTGCTGACCCCCTACGGTGTTGAAATTGTTGATATTCCGGAACTGCAACGGATCTACATATTTGATATCGGTGGGCCGCATACCTGGAGGGAAATCTACATGGATGGCCGTTCTCATCCCATTAACCCGGAACCAAATAACTATGGGCATTCCATTGGGTGGTGGCAAGGAAACACGCTTGTAATAGATTCTGTAGGATATAACACCGAGTTCTGGTTCGAACGGCGAGGACTGCCGCACACCGAAGCTGCACACGTCATTGAATACTACGAGCGGACCGGTCTCGAGACCATGGAATATCGCTTTATACTTGAAGATTCAATGACTTATGAAAACAGGGTGGAGGGAGCCGTCAACCTTCGTTGGAGTGGAGACGAGGAACTTTTCGAATATGTTTGTCAGCAATCGAACTATGCCCCCGACCTTATGGTCAACCAGGAGGGAATGGCGGTTGGAAGAACAAGCAGAATAGTGCCTTGATTTGCTGTCTGCGGTCCTGATCTGTAGACATTCACCGTCCGTTGCCTCCGCTATGTGCCTGATTATGCACGAATTATGTAACTAGTGTAGAGATAGGCCGCCCGGCTGCTAAAAGGCTTGAATTAAGTCTGTGATCCCTTGAATATACGTACATCTTAGGAGTTGTATATCCGTTTATTCATGCTTTTTCAAAGCATGAACATTACAACGAGCATCAGAGACTATATTTACATTTGGAGTACGTTGGCGTGAAAAGTAAGATTTTGATTTTAATAGTCTTTTTGACTTCTATCTTTGTACAGGCAGCATTTGCGCAGGATTCCTCGGCTGACCCTGAAGTGGCCAAATATCGCGCTATGTTGAACCAATACTGCGTGGCCTGCCATACCCCCGAGGGCATAGCAGACCGAACAGGCTTGTACTTTAGAGAAGTCGATCTTGGCAAGATGGCTGAGCATCCTGAGCGCACAGAGACAATAATCAGGAAGCTGAGAGCGGGCCTAATGCCACCTTATCCTTTCCCCCGCCCTGATGAAGAGCTATATGAAAACTTTATAGCCTGGATGGAAGGTGAGATCGACACAACTGCAGAGACTTACCTGCCTGCCCCGGGGCTTCATCGCCTAAACCGCACAGAATATACCAACGCCATTCGAGATTTGTTATCACTAAACATCGACGCAAGTACCTTTCTGCCACCCGATGACTCAAGTCATGGATTTGATAACATGGCTGGCACGCTCACTTCTTCTCCCGCCCTAATGGAGGCTTACCTATCAGCTGCAGGCAAGATAAGCCGACTTGCGATAGGCACCGAGACAGCGCCGACCCTGGCCGTATTTGACGTGCCGGTTGATACCTCTCAAAACTCTCACATACAGGGACTACCTTTTGGTACCAGGGGTGGAATGCTAATCGAGCATGAATTTCCCGCGGACGGCGAGTACGTGTTCACAGTGAAGGGTATGACTGGATACTTCACTCGCGTACTGGGCAACGTAAAGGGCGAACAACTTGAAGTTACAATCGATGGCGAGAGAGTCTATTTGTACGACTGGGACAATGAAATTGGCAACAAGGAAGGAAACGGTGGACGCACCCCTGCCATACCAATCAAGGCTGGTTTTCATCGGGTTGGGGTAACATTTATTGCCACAAGTGATTTGCCAGACACCGGTCTCAACAAGTCTTTCCAGCGCACAATGAACTCACCCGGAGCAATATCTGGATACACATTTTATCCTCACGTCGGACAGGTGTTTATAGAGGGTCCTTATAACGGCTCTGCCGCCAAGGATACCCGCAGTCGAAATAAAATCTTTGAGTGCTATCCAGCAAACGCTGATCAAGAGGCAGGTTGTGCAAGGCAGATTATAGATACGCTTGTCACCAAGGCTTATCGCCGTAACGCCGAGGATGACGACATCAAGGCAGTGATGGCATTTTACCAGGCCGGTAGAGAGGAGGGCGGCACCTTCGATTATGGAGTCGAGGCCGCCATACAGAGAATCCTAGTTGACCCTGAATTTATCTACCGTTCGGAATTAGAGCCTGCTCAAGTTGCAGAGGGCGAGTCATATAGAATCGGTGACCTTGAGCTAGCGTCGCGTTTGTCCTTCTTCATATGGAGCAGTATTCCTGACGAAGAATTACTCAGTCTCGCCTCGGAGAATAGGCTGAGCGACCCTCAAGTCATGAGGGATCAGGTGCAGAGAATGTTTGCAGATCCTAGGTCGGAAGCCTTTATTAAAAACTTTACGGGTCAATGGCTAAATGTTAGGGGGATGGCGGCGAGTGAGCCGGTTGTCGAGCTGTTCCCTGATTTTGACAGCACACTGAGGGATGCTTTCCGCCAAGAAATCGAGCTTTTCTTTACCAGCATCATTGAGCAGGATCGCAGTGTAGTTGACATGCTTGATGCTGACTTCACGTTTGTTAATGAGCGCCTTGCAAAGCACTACGGTATCCCCGACGTCTACGGTGAGCAGTTCAGAATGGTCGAACTTGATGATGACCTCGACATGCGCCGCGGACTTTTAGGTAAGGGAGCCCTTTTAACCATCACCTCTGAAGCGGCAAGGACCTCTCCAGTTAAGAGAGGCAAGTGGTTCTTGGAAACGTTCTTTGGGGTCAGCCCGCCCGATCCACCACCCGGGGTAGAGACCGACCTCACGCCCAAGCCCGGAGAGGCACCAAAGACTCTGAGGCAGAGGATGGAGGCACACAGAACCAATCCGACGTGCGCCTCTTGTCACACAATTTTTGAGCCTCTGGGGCTGGCTCTTGAAAACTTTGACCCTGTTGGTAAGTGGAGACTTCTTGATTCCGGCAATGAGATCGATCCAACCGGATTTGCTCCCGACGGAACGTATTTGGAAGGTGTTGAGAGTCTTCGTGATCTTCTTTCAAATTATAGTGGGCAATTTGCTACAGTTGTGACAGAGAAGCTTCTCACATATGCATTAGGCAGAGGCGTTGAATTTGAGGATATGCCAATGCTAAGGCAGATTATTGAGCAAGCAGAGCGGGACGAGTATCGCTTCTCATCACTCGTTATGGGAGTTATTCAGAGTCCCGCGTTCACAATGAATATGAAACACGATTTGGCTATGGGTGAGGGTTAATAGAATGATCATAACCAAGAAACATGTATCTAGACGCCAGTTACTTCGCGGAACAGGGGTTGCTCTTAGTATGCCCCTGCTTGACGCCATGATTCCTGCTGCCACGGCGCAGTCTAAAACTGCTGCCGAGACGCCCCAGCGATTCTTTGGTGGTTTTGTTCCTCATGGTGCTGCGCCGGGGTATTGGGTTCCAGAAAAGGAGGGAGCCCTCGGTGACAAGTTGCCTTTCATTTGGGAGCCGCTGGAGCCTTTTAAGAATCATCTAACGATCCTCTCCGGGCTTCACTCTACCTCGGCCGAACCTCCTCCTGGAGAGACTGGGGCTGATCACTGGGTAGCTGCTGCTTTTTTGTGTGCAGAGAAACCTAGAAAGACAGCTGGCGCTGATGTTTACGCAGGCCACACGATTGATCAGATAATAGCAAACGAGATAGGTCGTGAGACTCTCCTGCCATCACTTGAGATGTCCGTTGAGGATCCGGGCTCTGGTTCAAGTAATTGCGGTGAAGGTTACAGCTGCGTTTATACCAACACTATTTCGTGGGCCTCTCCAACGACCCCTCTGCCGATGGAACTGAATCCGCAGGTTGTATTTGAGCGCATGTTTGGCAGCGGAAGTTCCCCTGAAGAGCGTGTTGCTAGGAGAGAGCGCAACCAGAGTATCCTAGATTCAATTACGGATAAGATATCCAGTATGAGGCGCGAGATCAGCGTTCCTGACAGGAACCGTTTAGATAGTTTTACTGAGAACGTGCGTGAGATAGAGCGTCGTCTCAATATAGCGGCAAGCGCAACCACCTCGGCGCCAGAGGACTTTGCGGTTCCCCCCGGAATACCCCAGTCGTTTGATGACCACATCAAATTGATGATGGACCTCCTTGCTCTGTCTTGGCAGGGAGATATCACTAGGGTGGGCACGATGTTATTTGCTCGAGATCTAACTGGGCGCGTTTATCCAGAAAGTGACGCCCCCACCTTAGGTTTCCATGGAGGTTCTCACCACGGTGAAGACCCAGGTAGGATCAACGAATTTTCAAAAATTAATCAGTACCACGCGAAGATGATGGCCTACTTTGTCGATAAGCTAGCCAACACCGAGGATGGAGATGGCACTCTGCTTGATAACTCCTTGCTGCTTTATGGAAGCAACATGGGCAACCCAAATCAGCACCTGCACTATGATGTCCCGCACATACTTATTGGCGGTAACAAGGGAAGGCTGAAGGGTAATCGTCATATAGCATATCCGTCTCGGACCGTCCCGACTGGAAATCTACTACTAAGTATTCTGGATCAGTTTGACATTCATCGAGAGAGCTTTGGTGATAGTACTGATCGGCTGGATGGGTTGGCATAGCAGCCAAGATTTTAGAGTTTTTTCGATATGAATAGCCTTACTAAACTGCTGGCTGGGTCACTACTTGCCCTGCTGTTCATTAATACCGCTCATTCTCAGTCTGCTATTGCCGACGCGGCAATGCAGTCCAACATAGACCTTGTTGAACGCCTGATACGTGATGGTGCCAATGTAAATTCGATTCAATCCGACGGATCTACGGCGCTTCACTGGGCCTCCTACAACGCTGACGCTGAGATGGCCGATATACTTATTAAGGCAGGTTCGGACCCTAGCGCTAAAACGCGCAACGGATCAACACCCATGTGGCTTGCGGCCAGACGAGGAGATCCTGGAGTTATTACCAAATTACTCGAGGCTGGAGCTGATGCTAATGAGGATTTACCCCTGGGAAGGCGTCCCCTTATGTTGGCAGCCAGGTCGGGTGTAGCCGAGGCAGTACAAGTGCTCCTAGCTGCAGGAGCAGACGTCAACGCTAAGGAATCCGCTCGAGGGACAACTGCCCTGATGCAGGCGTCAGACCAGGGTCACAGTGAAGTCATAGAGATCCTCTTGGATAGTGGGGCAGATATATCAGCTACATCGGCCTTGGTTATGAGGGATGGACGTACCGCTGCGCTTGGTCATTCCGAAGACCCAAGAATCAATGTTAGGCGTCAGACTATAGTGGTGAACTGTGAGGCCCCAGATACGAACCTAGACGCTATACAAAGTATGGTTCGCAGCGCGACTGATGATCCGGCCATGGTGGAGTTGGTCAATTCTGGTGACTTAAGCATGGAAGCCATCTGCAACAAGTTTGAAAGGAGGGGCATTGGGTTTGCTGTAGTCTCTGGAGGCAATGCCAATTCCTTTGAAGAGCGTTTTGGTGGAAGGCAGACCAGGGAGCCCGATGGCGGTGGCCTGACCGCGCTTATATACGCTGCAAGGGCTGGTCACATCGAAGCGGTCAAGGTCTTATTAGACGCTGGAGCGGATGTTAATCAGGCTAGTAACTATGGTTGGACTCCTCTACTTGCGGCCACACAGAATAGAAATTACCAAGTAGGGAAGTTGCTCATAGATAGCGGTGCAGACGTCAATCTTGCCAATAATGGAGGTTGGACAAACCTGTACCTCGCTACAGACAATCGAAACGTTGAGGGCGGAGACTACCCGACGCGGGAGCCAGACATGGATCATCTTGATTACATCAGGATTCTCCTAGATGCGGGGTCAGACGTAAATGCAAGGCTTGTCGAGAGCACCGAAACCAGGACAGTGTTTACAAACCAGTGGCTTGACGAGGAGGGCGCTACAGCATTTCTGCGTGCCTCTCAGTCTGGTGACTTACCTTTAATTAAACTGTTGCTAGAATTTGGAGCAGATCCCTTCATCAATACTGAGCTAGGGGTATCACCACTTGCTGCAGCGGCCGGCATCGGCTGGGTTGAGGGGGTCACATCGGAGTGGTCAACCGAGCAAACTGTTGAGACTGTAAAGTTGTTACTTGAACTTGGGCTCGACCCTAACTATCAAGCAGATACAGGCAGGACCCCCCTTCATGGTGCCGGACATAAGGGTGCGACAGAGGTTGCGAGGATGCTGGTTGAAGCCGGCGGCCGTCTAGACATCAGAGATTTTGGGAATACAGATAACAGGGGCAGTCCAGAGCTTGCAGCTCATACCTGGCTGCCCATCGATTATGCTGACGGACTTGTGAGAGTTGGTGTGCAGTCTGCTATTCCGCACCCAGAGACGGCTGAGGCCATGAGGACTATGATGGAGCAGGCGGGCCTCGAGACACCGCCGGCCGGACGTACCCTGCAATCAATATGCATTGTTGAGGTTTGTTCGCCGGAGTACAACCCAGTTAATTACAACTAAATAGAACAAATTCAAAAAAATAAAAGCCCACAACCGAGTGGGCTTTTTTTCTACTTTTTATTTATTTCTCTACTTTTTTGTTGATACAGGGGGCTGTACTCCATGCCGTAGGGGGTTGTCTTCTTAAGTTCAGATTTCTGGTTATAGAAATTTGTATTTTCCTCAAGACGTTCGTTGATTTCTCTTTCAGTACCATCCCTGTAGATAACATCTTCTCTTGGTACAAAAAAGACCTGGCCAATAGGCAGGTTTCTTGAGACTGATATGGTTTCACCCTCCGCTAGTACATATCTGAACTCAGTGTCATGAACATGCCAGTCTGTTTCGACCCGAATGGTGAGTACCGGGGCGATAGGCCTCTCAATGTTGTTAATAATGGATGAGTATACTGTGTCCCATCCTTGCTCAGTCTTAAAGTTATATGCTCCCCTTAAGGTTATTGCGCCGGACGGTGTCCCCATATCGTCAGGGACTATGAGCATTCTTGCGATAGTCAGAGCGGTCTCTTTATAGCCGGCTGTTTCCGGGATAAATAACTGGACGTCCTCCTTGCGCATGCCGATGCCGCCGACCGCGAGGGTGTAGGTAATTATAAAAACTTGCTCCCACTTTTTGCCGGTAGGGTTGACCGCGTAACCTAGCTGGTAAACTCCCTCTCCCTCATAGCCAATTGAAAATTGTTCGTTTTCCTCGAGAGGAGGATAGACCAAGGCGCCAAGACCGCTGCCTGCTTCGAGCACCGGGCATAGCCTAGCGTGTTGCGGCAAGAATGGTCGCTGGGATTCTTTTTTTGGCTTGAGACCTACGCCTGGCCTGCGTGGGTTTGGGAAAAGCGTTACTTCCATGCAGTGAGTATATATTGGCTATATTCCTAATCCAATGGGCCAAGATTTTCACCTAACCAAATAAAATTCCAACCTTCAAATTACTCTTATT
>RFVC01000064.1 GCA_009922595.1 Gammaproteobacteria bacterium
TCACTCAGTGACACCTCAGTCGGAGGTGTTCGATCCCGTCGGGGATCGAGCAAAAAATGCGCGTCACCCCCTTCCGGCAAATGCGGTTTTTCCCGGGACAAACTGGGGGTGCCGCTTCCCTGTCGAGGGTATTCTGACACTTCCTCTTCCGGGCCTCCCCGCTGTTTTTCACGGGTTTCAGAGGCATCTGACGGTTGCTGATGGCCCCTGAACCGCACTGGGCGACCTGTACCCCTTAAACTTCATTCCATTTCGAGTGAAAATCTCAATGGCTCGAAACCAAGGGAGGGCAACTCAATGGGGCATGGCCATCTGCCCCAATCTTCAGCAGTCACAAAACTGGGGCTCGCACAAACGACCGCGGTAGCAAAAACGCAAAAAAGCCGTGATTTTAATACATTCCTGTATGCGTAAGAACCCCTTGCAACCGACATATATTAAGAGACATTTGGGGCCCTGATTATCTGACGGTATGCCGCATTTCATATTCCCTACGTAACTCCCCCCGGCGACTAGTCCTTGGAAGAACACCGATGACCGCACACCGACACAAAAACTTGTTCACGGCCTTTCTGTGCACTTTTTTTGTGGCCCTGTCCTGCCTCACCTGGTTTCCAGCCCGTGCAACCGGGGCTGACACTATACCTCGAATCGATGAACGCTTTTTGTCTTCGAGCGAAGACAAAACCCAACCTGAAGAACATATTGATTTCCGCAGGCATGTGGTGCCTCTCTTAGGGCGGCTCGGCTGTAATGGTCGAGCTTGCCATGGATCGTTCCAGGGCCAAGGCGATTTTCGCCTTTCCTTATTTGGCTATGACTTCAAATCTGACCACAAAAACCTTTTGCAGGGTGATGAACCCCGAGTCAATCTCGACAATGCAGACTTCAGTCTTTTTCTCAGAAAACCTCTCGAGGAGGTTGATCACGAAGGGGGACAGCGACTGTCGAAAAAGACATGGCAACATACCGTCTTGAAAAGATGGATCGAACAGGGAGCATCAGGCGTCACTGAAGCAGATCCGACATTCGTGCGACTCGATGTTCTGCCGCAAGAACTCGTGGCCCACAAGGCAGGAGACACGTGGCAGCTACAGGCGACAGCTGTCTGGTCTGATGGAACTCGTGAGGACGTCACTCCACTCTGCCGGTTTCAAACGAACAACGACCAGATTGCCACGATCAACGAACATGGACTCGTCACTGCCAAAGGACCTGGTGATAGTCATGTTGTCGCCTTCTACGATAATGGCGTTATTCCAATTCCTGTGATTTTCCCTGTTTCGAAGAAAACAGGTTCTGATTATCCCGAGCTTCAACCACGCACACCAATCGATGAACTGGTTGCTGTAAAGCTAAAAAAACTTGGTGAGGTCCCATCAGGTCTATGCAATGATGGTGAGTTCCTTCGTCGAGCATCGCTCGACATCACCGGGTCACTACCGACCGTTGCAGAAACCGAAGCGTTTCTCCGCGATTCATCAACCGACAAGCGTGATGCCAAAATCGAGGAACTTCTTGAGCGACCGGGGTATGCCGCATGGTGGGCTACCAAACTCTGCGACTGGACCGGAAATAATGATCGTAATCTGAGCAATAATGGCCCTGAAGGACGGCAGGGGGCATCCAAACTTTGGTATCAGTGGATGCACAGCAAAGTGGCCCAGAACGTTCCCTATGATGAAATTGTCGAGGGTATCGTCCTTGCCAAGAGTCGGCTCGAGGGTGAATCCTACACCGATTTTTGTGAACGGATGAGTGGCTACCTCGCCAAGGAAGGAAGGTCTTCTTTTGGCGACCAGCCTTATCTTCCGTATTTTTGGAGCCGCCAGAACTTCCGAACGCCCGAGGAACGGGCACTTGGCTTCGCTTACACCTTTCTGGGCGTTCGCATTCAGTGCGCTCAGTGCCACAAGCACCCGTTTGACCAATGGACAAAGGATGACTTTGATCGCTTCAAAAACTTTTTTAATCGCGTCAGAGAATACCGTGCAGCAGATCGTTTCCCCAATGAGAAGAAAACCTACGAGGAAATGCTTGTTGCTCTCAACATTGACACTTCCGATAAAGACTTAAAGGGCAACAGGCTCTACAAGGTTTTGCGCACGAAAGCGGTTGAAGGAGCAGTAGTCCCGTTTACAGAAGTCGCCCCAACACAACCAAAAGCAAAACTGACAAAAGAACAACTTGCAGGGGTCTTAGCAAAAATAAACTCGGCAGACATCAAGCCCAAGAAAAAAGAACAGCTCGAGAGATTTCTTCAAGGCCGCACCGCAACAGTCCTTGGCGGCAAGGAAATGAAACTCGAAGAAATTGAGGATCCACGGGCAATCTTGATGCAATGGATGCTTGATGAATCCAATCCATACTTTGCACAGTCAATAGTAAATCGTGTCTGGTCGTCGTACTTCAACGTTGGCATCGTTGATCCACCGGACGACCTCAGTCTGGCAAACCCTCCAAGCAACCCTGCGCTTCTTGACTACCTCGCTAAAGGTTTCCGTAAAAATAACTTTGACTTGAAGTGGCTGCATCGCCAAATCTGCAAGAGCGATGCCTATCAGCGTAGCTGGAAACCAACTAACACCAATTTGCACGACGATCGCAACTTCAGTCACGCAGTTGCCAGAAGGCTGCCGGCAGAGGTTATTTACGATGCGGTTCAAATCGCAACAGCGGCCGACGATGAGGCGAAAGAACTTTGCTCAATGGTCGAGAAACGGGCCATTGCTGACACAACCGTAGGTTCCTACAACAACAACTACGCATTGGAAGTCTTTGGGCAATCGACGCGTGAAAGCAATTGTGACTGCGATAGGTCTATGGAACCCAGTTTGCTTCAGACCGTTTTTCTGCAGAATGACCAGGAAATGCTTAAGACTATTAATCGCCGTGGCAGTTGGCTCGGTGAACTCTCGAAGACAATACCAGACTTCCGAGATCCAGCGACTGAGGGAACCTATCTCGCAAGACGACAAAAAGCTGTGAATGAGCTTGCTCAATTGCACAAGCGGCTGGAACAAGCTACCAGCAAAAAAGACAAGGCAACTATTAAGTCCATCGAGCAGATGATTGCCGCAAGAGAGCAGGTCATAAACGCCGCTCAATCTGGCAACTTTTTTGACGGCTCTGTCTCAGAGTGGCTTGAGCAAAATGAAGCTCAAGTACGATCAATAATCAATGATGCTTATTTGCGAACACTTGTTCGGCATCCAACTAAGCATGAACTTGAGCGGTCAGTTGATTACCTCAGAAAATCACCGACTGCCAAAGATGGACTTCGTGACATTCTTTGGGCGCTACTCAACACAAAAGAATTTGCACTAAACCATTAGGCTTTCTGTGTTTTCCGTATTAAACACCAAGAAAACTTATCTTCTGGAGATGATCCGTGGCTTTTCATCGCACATGTGACGGTGTTGTTCGTAGAGACTTCCTAAAACTGGGTGCACTTGGCACAGGCGGCTTGTCGCTGTCGAATTACCTGCGCTGGACACACGCTGCCTCTCCACGCCCAACGGCTGCAAAAGCCGCTATTTTCGTGAATCTTTCCGGTGGACCATCACACATGGACACCTTTGATCCGAAACCTGACGCCCCGTCTGAATATCGCGGTGAGTTCAACGCGATTCAAACTTCTGTGCCCGGCATTCAAATTAGTGAACATTTGCCAAAGCTTGCTAAGTGCATGGACAAATACGTCATCTTGCGTGGCATCACCCACTCTCTTGCAGCCCACAAACTCGGCCAGGAATACGTCAACACCGGCAATCGCCCAATCCCGTCGCTGCAGTTCCCAGGCTACGGTGCCGTTGTCAGCCGGGAACTTGGTGGGCCTGTCGAACTTCCACACAACGTTGCCATTCCGAAAAACAATCAGGGTGGCACTGGCTACCTGGGAGTGAAGTATGCCGCACTCGCCACTGGCAGAACACCAATACCTGGCGTGCCTTTCCGTGTTCGTGGCCTATCCCTAGATGGCAGCCTCACAATTACTGACGTCGAGCGTCGCCAACTGCTTCTGGAAGATCTTGATCAACGATTTCACACGATTCAGGATAAAAACCAACTTGTTGAGGGCTTAGATCGCTTCACCGAGCAGGCTCATAAAATCATCACCTCACCAAAAGCAAAAGAAGCGTTCGACACCAGCCGTGAGAATTCGAGTTTTGCGTCGCCATTTGGTGAAACAAAGTTTGGACAAAGCTGCCTCCTGGCAACACGGCTGGTCGAGCACGGTGTTCCGTTTGTCACCATTTCCTACGGCGGATGGGACACTCACCGCGACAACTGGAATGCGTTGAAAAACAAGCAACTCCCGCCACTCGACGAGGGCCTGTCGGCATTGTTTGTAGGGCTCGAACAGAAGGGGCTTCTGGATTCAACCGTTGTGCTTGTTACTGGTGAGTTCGGACGAACTCCAAAGATCAATACCACACGAATTGGCCGGGATCATTACGCCCGCGCGATGTTCATGCTCATGGCAGGAGGTGGTATTACCGGCGGACGTGTCCTCGGTGAAACTGATGATACCGCCAGTGGGCCTCGACATGACGGCCATTCACCTGACGATGTTGCCGCAACCTACTACAGCCTACTTGGCATTGACCCAACGAAGGAATATCACACAAGCACGGGGCGGCCGGTCATGATCGTACGAGACGGAAGTGTCATTCCCGAACTACTCTCATAAGAAAAACTGAGGGCGTTGTGCAGCCAAAATTTATTGCCGGCCTGATCGCCACATCCCGCTTCCTTTGCATCTGCGCAGCGTCTTCCGCGTTGCTCAGTACTACGCAAGCCGACTCATGGATGAGGTTTCGCGGACCAAATGGAACAGGCATTGCTGAGGGAACGGGCCCCCTCCCCACTGATTGGTCAAACGACAGCAACCTTGCCTGGAAAACGAGCGTCCCCCGTGGCTCGAGTAGTCCAATCCTCGTTGGCGACTCGGTTATTCTCACCGGATACAGCGGCTACGGAGAACAACTGGACGCTCCCGGTGAACGGGAGAACCTCCATCTCCATATCCTGGCGATCTCAAGACACGATGGACAGCCCCAGTGGACGTTGAACATCCAACCTTCTCTGGAAGAGCAAGAAGCCACACCTCGGGTTGCAGACCACGGCTACGCTTCCCCAACACCATGCTCCGATGGGGAAAGAATATTTGCCGCATTCGGCCCCTCTGGAGTCATTTGCTGCTCACTCGATGGTAAAGAACTCTGGCGAACAAGCATTGGCACAGGTGTCGCCGGTTTCGGTGCTGCAGCATCACCAATCAGCTACAACGACCTTGTCTATATCAATGCTGCGATTGAATCCCAGTCACTCATTGCTCTTCATAAAAAAACCGGGGAGATTGCTTGGAAAGTAGAGGACATCAATAAAGCATGGACGACCCCCACGATTGTTATGCCTGAAAATGGTGAACCCGAACTTGTCATGCATCACAAGGACTTTATCCGGGGGTATGATCCTTTGACCGGCACCGTCTTGTGGACCTGCCGAGGCATTCCCGACTACGTCGTGCCGGGCATTGTGGTGGCAGGCGATACGCTCTATTGCTCCGGGGGGCGACAAAATCGAACCATCGCAGTAAAGGCAGGTGGCCGTGGGGACGTAACGGAAACCCACAAACTTTGGGAAGTGACGGTCGGTGCAAATGTGACTACGCCGTTATTTCACAATGGAAATCTATTCTGGTCACACGACAAAGGGCTCGCGCAGTGCATCAAGGCTGAGGACGGCAGCACACTTTTTCGTGAAAGATATGAACAGCGTGACCGCGTCTACGCATCTATCGTTTTGGGCGACGGCAAGCTCTATGCACAACTCCGTAACGGAGCATGCCTTGTTATGGCCGCAGAACCTGACCATAAGATCCTTGCGGAAAACTACCTTGGCGATGGCGACGAACAATTTAACGCCACGCCTGCTTTTGATCACGACAGAATAATCTTTCGCTCAACGAAATCACTCTACTGCGTCGGCAAGCAGTGACCTTCGGCTTCCGTTCATTACGGACTGGTTCTCTTGACATCTGCGGATAAGCTTTTGTCTGCGGATGAAAAAGAACCATCTCTCATCAGGGCGAGTTCGTGAGATCCGACTCGTTGCTTTTCAGCTACAATCAGGCTGCATAAAAAGGGACCGTTGGTAAAAAACCGTGCTTCGCTTTTCTATGCCGGTGAGATTTCCGGCAAAAAAAGGCGAAACTTCCGCTCTCTGTTGAGGAACCTGTCGATGAACTCTATGGCACGCCTAGCATCATATGTTTGCGGAACCATCTTGATTGCCTTAGCAACCTCTCACTGTTGCCTGGCCGACATTGCCGGCACAGGGCCGGCGTTTACTCCTCTCTCCTTCAACGAGAACTGGCGGTTTCACAAAGGCGATATTCCAGGTGCTGAGAAGGGCAGTTTCGATGACTCCACTTGGCGAAGCGTTTGTCTCCCACACGACTGGGCCATCGAGGGGCCATTTGACAAAAAATACAATGCCCGCTGCGGAGGACTTCCCTTCCATGGAACCGGGTGGTACCGAAAGACCTTCTCGGTAACAAAAGACTCGCAAGGCCAGGTGGTAACGATCACGTTTGACGGCGCAATGTATAACGCCGACGTGTGGATAAACGGCCACTTCCTCGGCAATAGGCCTTTTGGCTACATCGAGTTTTCCTATGACATCAGCGACCACCTGAATTACGGTGGTGAAAATACCATCGCCGTGAAACTTTCGCCAGAAGATTTTTCCAGCCGCTGGTATCCCGGTGCAGGCCTCTATCGCAACGTCTGGATTGAATTCAGGAACACGATTCACGTCGCCAAGTGGGGGACTTTCGTCACAACGCCCGAGGTCTCCGACGAAACCGCCGTGCTTGCTATTGAAACAACACTGGAAGGCACGCTCGACAATCGAAATGTCGAGATTCTCTATGAGGTTCAAAGCCCAACGGGAGCCATCGTGGCCAGATCAGAACAACTCGCCAAGCCTGTTTTGCAAACCAGGATCGAGATCGCCTCGCCACAAAGGTGGACCTTGGAAAGCCCAAAGTGCTACCAATTGATTACGACTGTCCGTGAGGGCAAACAGATTCTGGATTCCACTCAGACCAGGTTTGGCATTCGAACCCTCTCATTCACGAAATCAGAGGGCTTTTTTCTCAACGACAAGCCAACCCGCATCCAAGGAGTGTGCCTCCATCACGACAATGGGCCTTTAGGGGCTGTCGTCAATCGCCGTGCCATTGAACGCAAACTGCAAATCATGAAGCAGATGGGGGTAAACTCTATTCGGACTAGCCACAATCCACCTTCGAACGAACTGCTCGACCTCTGCGACACCATGGGATTGCTGGTGCAGGTCGAGGCCTTCGACGTCTGGCGGAAGCCCAAAGTTGCCAACGGATACAACAAGTTCTTTGACGAATGGGCAGAGCGTGACATCAAAGACATGGTCCGCCGCGACCGCAATCACCCATCTGTTTTCATGTGGAGCATTGGCAATGAAATACTAGAACAGGGTGATCCCAAGGCCGGCAATCAACTAGCTTCGGCACTTTGCAGCTATATCAAGGCGATCGACACAACTCGTCCAACAACTTGTGGCTTCAACTGGTGGCCGGGCCCTTTTAAAAATGGAATCGCAGCACATGTTGATATTCCGGGCCTGAACTACAAGCCCTTCGCCTACGGCAGCCCGACTGATGAGTACGTCCCAAAGCACCCGATTATCGGGTCCGAGACATCCTCGTGCACAAGCAGCCGTGGCATTTACCACCTGCCGATTGAAAAATACCAGACGCACCCCTCCCTTCAGGTCAGTAGTTATGACCTGATCTGCCCACCTTGGGCCTACCCTCCAGACTTTGAATTTGATGCTCTCGAAAAGCATCCTGAAATCATCGGTGAATATGTCTGGACAGGATTTGATTACCTCGGGGAGCCAACTCCCTTTGGTGGTCGGGACAACAGCACCAATGGCTACTGGAATGGTGACTGGCCATCACGGAGTTCCTACTTTGGCACGGTGGATCTCTGCGGATTTCCCAAAGACCGCTACTACCTCTATCAGAGCCAATGGACTGGCGAGCCAATGGTGCACGTCCTGCCCCATTGGAACTGGGAAGGAGCCAGCCATGACGTCATTCCGGTGTTTGCCTACACGAACTGCGAAGAGGTCGAGTTGTTCGTAAACGGGGAATCTTTGGGCCGGAAGATCAAAGGGCAGGACCTCACCAAAGTTCCGATCCAACTCAAAAACTACGACAAGGACCACATGCTGTCGAAGTATCGCCTTTCGTGGGAGGTCCCATTCTCACCAGGATCGCTTCGAGTAGTCGGCTATACCGATGGCAAAGCAGTTGCCGAAAAAACGATCCAAACGGCAGGTGAGCCCACCCGCATCCGGCTTGAGCCCGATCGCTTGAAACTCAACGCCGATGGTAGTGATCTTTCCTATGTCACGGTTCGGGTCGAGGACAAAAACGGAAATCTTTGCCCCTTGTCTGACAATCTCATCCATTTCGAAGTAGAGGGGGCTGGAAAAATTGCCGCCGTCGGCAATGGCAATGCCGCCACAACCGAGCCTTTTATCGCCTCCCAACGACATGCCTTTAATGGGCTTTGCATGCTGATCATCCAAGCCAGCAAAGAAACTGGGGAGATTTCAATCAGAGCTACTTCAGAAGGGCTGCTTCCCTACGGCACAACTATCACCGCTGAGTGACATCCCCGATAGCACTGTTTTTCATTCAATGCAGGATTGCGGACGTTTTTCTGACGCAAACCCGCTTCCTCATGTTAGGTCTTCTTGATCACCCAGTAGTTGAAATCGCGGCTGCTGTTGGCCGTCGACTTCAACCATTCCAGCAAACATGACTGCCGGCCTCACCCAGAGACCACGTTCGCCATACTCCTGCCGATAGACGACAAGCTCTTCCTGGGTCTCACTATGCCGGGCAACTCC
>RFVC01000065.1 GCA_009922595.1 Gammaproteobacteria bacterium
GTCGCACCTCATGCGCCTCCTCCGGGACAGTTACAAAGTCGGCCCAAACAAAGAGACCTGGTGTTAGCATGGCAGCCACGCCGATAGCTGTAAGTGAAGTAAGCCAAATTTCTACCTTCTTATTTTCGGGCTCGTAGCTCGCTTTTCGGTTCTTCTTGTACCGATATTTGTATATGGAGTATGCCAGGAATAGGTTAATGGCCACGAAAACGAAACCAGTCACCCAGAAGGTGATGAGAATTGTGTCGTCAATAGAGGTCCAGTTCGAGGCGATTTCTGTCAACCACCAAGGACTCCAGAAATGAAAAATAACCGAAATTACAACGAGAAAAACAAGTGAAACTACAAATGCCATACCTTTTTCGTCCTCGAATTGATGACTAACTCTCAGGCTTTAGTCGGTGAGTTGTGGTTTTTAAAAAATGAAAATTCGCCGTGCAACTCTTCAATGAAGCAGCCTGGCCTAGGTCTTTAAGTAGAGCTTTAAACCCTCCTAGAGGGAGAACACACAATACGAGCCTTGGTCTGGAGAAACTGCCAAATTTTTGACTTCTGCTATATCGTAAATGCAACATAATACTTAAAAAACAGCAATATGAGTGCTGTTTTGTTTACTCGCGCTAGTCTGGCTCTAAACTGATGATTTATCAGAAATAAAATGATTTGTTGATTGAATTCAGCGACACGTGGATCGTGTCAAGCTGGTGTTCGCTCGGATGGCAATTTTAATTCATTACCCTAGTTAGAGCAAGGCGTTTCAAGGGTTTGAGCTTCTTTTTTTATATCGTTCAGCCCCTGTTTATGTCGCTATCATTTTCAAAGTTGTGTGCTGTTTCCCCTGTTGAAGATGAGGGATCTTGTTCGATAGGAGCGTTGCTTAAAGAATTATGACTCCTCAACTTCTTAAGGCCAGAGGAAATTGAAAATTTAGCCATCACCAACATGAAAATTAAGATCACTAGCTTGCCGAAGGCATTTTCAACTGCTGTGACGGTGTCTGGGATGATTAGTGAGTACATATAATCCAGGAAGGTGATGGCGCTCATAAGATAAAGCAGGATTGCGATGCCAATCCGTATGTAGGCAGAAACTTTATTCATAAAAATAGACTATACACTCGGCTTGTACTACTTAACCATTTTAAACATCCCTGGGTCTTTTTGCATGCGTCATTCAAGTGCCCATTAATGAAGAAATATGCAGGAATCTTAAGATTACTATTTTACACCGAGTAAATGTGGTATTCGCTTTGCAGTAGAAAGGTTAAAAGAGCATGAGAGTAGAAATTATTGATTTTCCCAGAACCATAGTGGCTGCAATCGAACATTTTGGCCCTGAAAGCAAAGTGCATCTCACTTCCCAAAAGTTCATAGAGTGGCGGCAGGAAAATCGTATCGCCCCAAATTTAGGAGATACATATGGTATTCACTACACAGCCCCAAAAAATACTCTGCCGGGCGATTTTCGCATGGATATCTGTGTGTCGGTGGATCAGGAGATTGATGAGAATCCGCAGGGTGTCATAAATAAGGTCATTCCGGCCTGTCGCTGTGCCGTGGCCAGACATGAAGGGTCACGCGACCGGGTGCTGGCTGCTGAGTATCTTGTTTATGAATGGCTGCCGGCTAGCGGAGAATCCATGGGAGACTTTCCGATCTTCTTTCATTACGTCAACGTGGGGCCACATGTGAAAGAGCATGAAATGATTACTGATGTGTATTTGCCACTGAAAGGATAGAGACAAGAGACAGGGAAAAGGTTTTAATCACATAACTTACTTGTTGGTATTGAAATATACAGATTATTCTTATAAAGAAAGGTCGGCTTTCACACCTTGCCCCTTGCTTCTAATAGTCTGCGCACCCCATGAAATATCCGCTGATCATTCTTCTCGTTGCATCGCTCGGCTTTATTGCAGAGGCCCGTGGGCACGGCAGTGTCACGCCCGAGGGTGATCTTTGCATCATCAAGATCGGTTTCTACAGCGCGCATTTCAAGATTTACCTGCCCAGGTCTAGAGAGCACCAGGATTACTGTGAAGACCTGCCCGATACGGGTGAAACAATCTTTGTTATGGAATACACCTACGGTGATCTCGGCAAGGTGCCCGTGGACTTCAGGGTGATCCGAGATATTACCGGGATGGGGCGCTTTGCCCAGCTCCAGGACGTTGAGGCACTGAGCCAGAGTGAAATCGACGAGGCCACGGTAGTCTACCGGGCGCCGACACGCCAACCTGATATCTACACGATCAACCACGACTTCGAGGAATCCGGAAACTACCTCGGCATCGTAACTGCTAGACATCCGGAAACGAACGAGCTGTATACTGCCGTTTTTCCCTTTGAGGTGGGTTATGTCGGCTACGGTTATGTGCCACTTTTTATTTTACTGGCGCTGGCATTACAGGGGGGCTACTGGTGGATGAACAGGGAAAAGAAAGAGAGAAAGTTGGAAGTTAAAGGTTGAAAATCGAAAGTTGAAAGGACAAAGATGAAGGTTAGTTTCGTGATAAAGATATTTACCAGCGCTGCCGCAGCGGTCTTTCTGCTGTTGTCTTCAGGACTGATCGCCCAGGGTGGAGTGGGCGAAATGTGGCACTCTGAAAAAGGGCTTTACTCTGTAAGCATTAAAAGTGAGTTGTCTCCGATTCCCATTAACCAGATACATTCCTGGACGCTTGAATTACAGGACAGCATCGGTGCGCCAGTTTTAAATGCAGATGTCAGTTTTGATGGAGGCATGCCCGAGCATAACCATGGGCTCGCCACCGCGCCGTCACTGGTTTCCCAGGGCGATGGTTCCTACCTTTTGCAAGGGCTGCGATTTCACATGATGGGTTACTGGGAACTTGTGCTTACCATAGAGGATGACGGCACAACTGACACAGTCCTGATTACGCTCAATTTATGATCCTAAAGCAAGCCGGCAAGTCCAGACCGGCCTATATTCTTTTAGCATTGTCTACGGCCGCCCTGGTTGCCTGGTTTGGAATGGCCTGGTGGCCGGCATCAGCGTGGTCGGATGATGAAAAGCGCCTGATCAGCTCGCTCTGGATTGGCAGCCTCCCGCCTGTGCCGGATGATCCAAGCAATGCGGTTGATACAGTGCCCCTAGCCGCAGAGCTGGGACACGCACTTTTCTTTGATGCCCGGCTAAGCGCGAATAACCAGATCAGCTGTGCTTTCTGCCATCGGCCCGACATGCGTTTTACTGACCGCATGGACAAGGCCAGTGCGCTTGGGCAGTCGCGCCGCAACACGCCCAGCATTGTCGGTCTCGCCTTCAGTCCCTGGCTCTACTGGGACGGTCGGCGTGACAGCCTTTGGTCCCAGGCTCTTTCTCCGCTGGAAGATCCGCAGGAGCAGGGCGGCAACCGCATGGCTATAGCCCGCCTGGTAACCTCTGACAAAGAATATGCGTCCCAGTATGAAATAATTTTTCGTGAGCTGCCGGACTTTTCTGATCGCAGTCGTTTTCCTGATAACGCTGCCCCTGACCTGCACAACGACTGGTCCGACGCATGGGCGGGTATGATGGACACTGACCAGCAGCTGGTCAATCAAACCTTTGCCAATGTTGGCAAGGCCATCGCAGCCTATGAGCGATTGATGGTACCGTCGCCTTCTCGTTTTGATCAGTATGCCGAGGCGATCATTAATAATGATGCGCCAGGTGACATATTTAGTAACGATGAGGTAAAAGGCTTACGGCTGTTCATTGGGAAGGGGCGCTGCATGGAATGCCACAATGGCCCACTGTTCACCAATAATGAGTTCCACAACACCGGCATACTGTCGTATCCCGGTGACCTGCCTGACAGGGGACGCATCGACGGTGTCAGGGAGGTCAGGCAGAATAAATTCAATTGTTTAGGTCCTTACAGTGATGCTGGAGAGGGACAGTGCCTAGAATTGACCCACGCTCGTGAAGGCATCGAATTAATCGGTGCCCTAAAGACGCCTTCACTCCGTAATCTTGCCGGTACTGCCCCGTACATGCACAAGGGTCAGATTGCGACACTGTCGGAAACGCTTAACCATTACAACCGGGCGCCACTGGCGATGATTGGCCACAACGAAGCCGAGGAGCCGTTAGGACTTCTGCCTTTTGAAATAAAACAGCTCGAGGCTTTCCTCTTGACCCTAACAGCACCAGTTGCTGTTGATGAGAAATGGCTGCAACCGCCGCAGTAGTGATTCATAAAAAACCCGCCTGCTGGCGGGTTTTTTTCTTAATCGGCAAGCGGATCCGGTCTTACCTGGAAATGATAAACAATACTGGTAGTTCCTTTACCGGTTTCCATGTGGAAGGGTGCACGCCCGCTGAATGTGGCCCAGACACCGCGACCTTTCCATCCGGCATCAGGATCATCGATGCGGCCATCCATCCACTTGGTGTAGAAGCCTAACGGGTAGGGCACCCTCATTCTGACAAACTCTCCTTCATGGAGAGCAAGCAGTCCGCCACTCTGGTTGCCGGTGTTGATGGGCGTGTTCTCACCGAGGCCAAGCGTATTGAACTGGTCGACCCAGGTGAAATAGGAACCCTCAGAGGAACCTGGCCTATCCAGGTTCTGGAACTGGGGAAGCGGCTCGGTGTAAAAAGTCCAGCCTTCAGGGCAATGCTGGCCGGTTGCCTCGGGCCCGTTTAGCGGCCCTTCGCATTTGCGGCGGTCAAAACTGGCCAGGTGGCCGCTGGCCATTGCGGCCCACATCACCCCATCACGGTCGACATCAGCGCCACGTGGTGAAAAACCCTCGATAGGATCACCATTGTCATCCAGGGGTGGTTCATAGTACTCAACCAAAGCCGTTTCGGCGGGATTGTCACCCGGTATCATGCGCGCAACGCCGCCGGGGTATCCGAGTATGGAGCCCCAGATTGAGCCATCTGGAGCCGGATTCACGGCATAGAAACCAAACCCGGGCAGTATCTGCGTATCCTTGGTGGGGTCGGGATTATCCGACGGGCCGACAAATTCATCTCTTACGCCATTACCGTTCGTGTCCAGCACGAAAGGCGTCCAGCCCTGGGCTGCTTGGTAATCGCCGGTCTCCAGGTATTCGCGGGTATTTAGCCAGCCAATTACCTGGCCGCCGCCGCTGGTCCAGAGGGTATTGTCTTCATCCTCTGCAAACATCAGATGATGTGTGCCGAAACACGTATCAATGTGATGGTATTCACCTGTTTCTGGATCAAACATGCCGAGTTGACGGCCATTGGCCTGGGTCGGATAAAGCTGGGCAGAGTGGTGATCTGACCCTTCTCTACAGAAGTCCGGGTTTTCTCTTCCCCTGACGCGGGCTGTGATCCAGACGCGTCCATCCTGGTCAATCATGGGGTTGTGTACATTAGCCGCCGAGTCCCAGATAGCCTCATCACCCCAGTTAGGCGATTCGGCCATGTTGGGGCCGGAAACCGGGCCTGCCTCAGGGTCCATCATGTCCAGAGGAATCTGTTCAATCGTGTGGTTGACAGGATCCAGTACAGGTAGATAGTCAGCGCTTTCCTCCAGTGCCCCGTAAAGCTTGCCGTACCCGTTGATAGTCGGGTTTCGGCGGTCGGTTGAAACCACATCATGCAGGTAAGCAGTTGGGTCAGCCCAGTCCCATTGCGTAATAACAACGTTGCGCTCCATCCCCTGTGGCCTCTCGGGCACCGGCGGTAAAGCGCCGTCCGCTATTCTGTCGCTCCAGCTGCCATACATCTCAGACACGGCCTCTATCCCCATGCCGGTCCATGTCCGAGTCATGAATCCGCCGGCCTGCCCCGACTGAATACGCCGGCTCCAGGCGGCCGCGCTGGTGTCATAGCCGTTAAACAGGGCAGGAATTTCCCTGGTTGCCTTATTGCCAATCTGGTGGCACACCACGCAGCCGCCATTGCTGACCAACCGAATAAAATCGGCCTGGTGTTCAATGAGGGGGCTGATGCCATTTCCAGTCGGGCCGGAGCCTGGGAACTCGCTGGCGTCGGGAATTTCCAGGAGAGAATACCAGTAGCCAGCGGGATAATACTCGGCTGCTGTGGCGTCGTCGGGTGCAATAACCGCTTCAAGATCAAGTGCGACACCTGGCGCAGCGGTCACCTTATCAGAATCCACCAGACCGTAACCACGCACCCAGATGTCGTAATTAGCCTCTGGCAGTTCGGGCAGCAGATAGTTGCCCGCATCATCGGTGACCACAATCTTGGCAAAACGCGTGCCCAGGTCGTGGGTTTCTGCGATTACCCAGACGCCGGCTTCCGGGCCATTGGCGCTCGTCACGGATCCCTGAATAATATCTGAATGTGTCGCCGCTGGTGTTGTAGCCTCAGTGATACCAGTGTCTAAAGGCTCCTCGGCGGTACATGCAATTAGAAAAGCGGTACTTATGAGCGCCAGTAATTTGAATGCTTTCATCGGATTCCCCCTCCGGGCGATTGACGGTAGCAATGGACTGCAGCCTGAAACGAAAAGACTAGCAAATGAGCATGGGCGAAGACAACAGAGTTGCTTGCATCACCTTTGAAGATACAGGAATATGTTTTAACAGCCTGGACTTTCCGAACTCGCTAGAGCCTGAATATGAAAACAAGAAATAATCTGGTATTCCTAATTTTATCTTCTCTTATGCTTATGCTGCCGGTCCCGCTGGCAGCGCAGGTAATTCTTCCTGGTATGCACGTGGACGAAACCCTGACAGTAAATCCGAATGCGCCCATGTACAGACAGACCGGCGAGCAGTACCGGGCCTATGATTTTCCAGGCACTGGGGAATCCATACCTTATCGTCTTTTTGTGCCGGAGTCCTGGTCGCCGGAACAGTCACTGCCGGTACTAGTCACGCTGAGGGCAGGGCCAAGTATTAATAACAATCACCGTAACAACAATGATCTTGTCCTGCAGGCCAGGGAGCGGGGGTATATCGTTATTTCCCCGCTGGGATATCGGGGCTATTTTCAACCATACTACGGCAGTCCCTATCCCGTGGACAGGCCCGGCGGCCCTTCGGAGCCCGCATCAGGATGGACCGCTGAGGAGGATGCGAGGGCTGAGCAGGATGTCATTAACGTGCTGCACCTGGTTGCCCAAGAATACAATGTTGATTCCGAAAGGATTTTTGTGCACGGACAAAATCCATCTGGCTCTTCCGCGTTTCATTTTGCAGCGAAATATCCCGATGCGATTCGTGGCATAGTGGTCAGCGCCGGTCCTATAGTCACGGAGGGCTATCCGTTCGACAACCTAGTCGGCAAAGTCTCCGCAATGATGATTCATGGCACCAACGACACGGCCAATACTGCCCAGGCCTCACAGCGTGTCGTTAGTGAACTGCAAGCGCATGGTATAGAAGCCGAGTATCATGATGTTCCGGACGGCGAACACCTAACGGCTTACCTGACCTTTGCGGCGGAAATTTTTGATTTCCTGGATGCACAACAATAGAAATGAGATTGAAGAAAACGAATTGGGGAATACTATGCATTTAAACAGAATTCTTATCCTGGCCATGCTTTCATGCCTAGCATTCAACGCACATGCCCAGGATGGTGATGCGCTTTACAACACCCGCTGCGCTGCATGTCATGAAAACCCCAATCCGGAAACCAATACCCATGCCCCGTCGCGAGCGGATATGGCCCGCTTCACGCCTAACTCAATTTATTCGGCCATGACCGGTGGCTTGATGAGTGTGCAGGCGACCGGCCTGACAGATGAGGAGATGCTTGCCGTTGCCAGCTTTCTGACTGGGCGGCAAGTGGAAGACCTACAGCTCGAAATAACAGAAAACATTTGTCCCAACAATCCACCGATGGGTAACCCGGCATTGAGTGATTCCTGGAATGGTTGGGGACCTGATGTACGCAATACGCGTTTCGTTAATGCTGGCATCACGGCTGAGAATATTCCGGGCTTGCGCCTGAAGTGGGCCTACGGTCTTCCGGGCGAGGGGCAAGCGAGGGGGCAGCCGGGTGTAGTCGATGGACGTGTATTTGTCGGTAACAGTGCAGGTGCACTTTATTCTCTTAATGCCGAAAGCGGCTGCACCTACTGGACCTTCTTGCCGCGAGCCGGCATACGCAGCGCCGTTTCAATCGGCCCGTATGAATACCAGGATGGTTCACATGGCTATGCGGCCTATTTTATTGACGCCCAGGTTAATGCCTATGCGGTGAATGCGCAGACAGGTGAAATCTTGTGGGTGCGAAAAATAGATGAGCATCCAAATACGCGGGGCACCGGCGCCGTTACCCTCCATAAAGGTCGGCTGTATGTGCCGGTGACTGGGGTAGGGGAGGAAACTACTTCTTCCAACTCGGATTATCCCTGCTGTACTTTTCGCGGCAGTATAAGCTCACTGGATGCCCAAACGGGAGAACTGATTTGGAAACACTACACGGTACCCGAACCACAGCCTCGCGGTGTCAGTGCTACAGGAGTACAGTTATACGGGCCTGCCGGAGTTGGTATCTGGAGCGCGCCCACCATTGATGATGACAGGGGGCTACTTTACGTTGCCACGGGCAATGCCTACGCAGATCCTGACCCCGGGACTTCTGACGCAGTGATTGCCATTGATCTGGAAACCGGTGAGCGTGCCTGGGTTAACCAACTGCTGCCGGATGTCTGGATTATGGGTTGCGACGGCAGCGACAATGCCAATTGCCCCGGTGATGTGGGGCCAGATTTTGACTTTTCCGCTTCGCCTCTGCTAACTACGTCACCCTTGGGCCGCGAACTTCTTGTGGTGCCGCAGAAATCCGGGATGGCTTT
>RFVC01000066.1 GCA_009922595.1 Gammaproteobacteria bacterium
AGTAACCACTGCCGCCGGTGCAATCAATTTTTTCATCAGAGACTTTCTTCTTTTTATCAATGTTTAATCTTGGGTTGGCGTTGCACCCAGCTCGGTCAGTAGGGCAATCATGTCTTCCGGCCATGCCGCGGGTTCTTCAAAGTAGAATCCCGGAGTGGGTTCTGGACGATCCATTTCTTCAACAACCTGCAGTGCGGTTTTACCATCGTCGTTGACGGCATCGAGGTCAGCGCCATGCTCTACTAGGGCACGAACAATAGCCGGTTCCAATTCCTTCGCAGCGACATGCAGGGCAGTCCTGCCGTCGGGGCCAGGAACGTTTACATCGGCTCCTGCTTCCAGCAGCATCATCACAGCTTGCACCTGATCACGCACGCCTTCTTCACGGAAGGGCGGTGGACCATAGCGCAGGTCGTTCGGTCCGCCCTGCCTGCCAACACCCTTGCCGCCGGTGGTGGCGACCATCAGAGCGCTCTGGCTAACAACTTCTTCTTCACCGTCGATACCGACCGGGCGTGTTTCCGAGGCAGGTTTCCAGTTGGAATCACCGCCATACTCAAGCATGAGTTTCATGCCAGCAATGTCAGCAGACTTGGCTGCGCGGTAAAAAGGTGTCTGGTTGGATTTATAGTCACAGCACATGGACGCATTATGCATCTGTCCGATAAATGGCTTGTTCGGATCCGCACCGGCTTCTAGCAGAAGTGCTGTTAATTCCAGGGCGTCAATTTCATTGTCATGATCAGCGCGAAAAACCGTACCGTCCATTGCCATCCAGTCAGTTGTGCCGTCACGCATGATGGTGGCGTAGTACAGTGAGCCTTCATTGGCGTCTGCGCCTTTTTCCAGCATGTGACGGGCCAGATCAAAACGATCATTCACAATGGCCAGCATCATGGGGGAGGCCTTATCGCCGTTGATTACATTGATGTCGGCGCCTCTATCCAGCAGCAGGTCAATCATTTCCCTGTCGCCATTGCGGGCGGCCCAGTGCATGGCAGCAAAGCCACCGGTTGGGAAGTCGGCATTCTTGCGCTTGGTGAGTGTGTTGACGCGGCCCCGCATGTCCGGATCAGCACCGGCATCGAGGAGGGCTTTGGCTACGCCAAGATGTCCTTCAGCGGCAGCCCACATGATTGCGGTCTGATTCTCCAGCGGCTCCATGTCATTGGGGTTGGCGCCGGCTTCAAGTAATATGTTTACAGCATCAACGCTGCCTGCCCTGGCAGCCGCCATGATCAGTGGTTCAACAGCAAGTGCCGAATGATCAATGCTGGCGCCGCTGTCGAGCAGTATCTGGATCATGTCAGCATTGCCATAGCGGCTGGCCATCAGGAGTGGGGTAATTTCCAGCGTGTTGGGGGTGTCAGGATCAGCACCGGCATCAAGTAGGGATTCAACCATGCCCAGGTTGGAGTTGTAGACGGCCCAGAGCAGGGCAGTCGTGCCATCGGGTTCAGGGATGTTGACGTCTTCACCCGCCGAGATGAGCGCTTCGAATTCAGACGTGTCGTTGGTGCGGGCCGCCATGGCCAGCGGGCTGGATGCGTGCGCTGAAAACGGGATAGCCAGGCAAAGCGTGAGGATTGCCGAAACTGCTGCACGAGTAAATGTTCCGTTGTCGAATAATAAGGCCGAATTTGCCCTGGTTAATTCTGTGTTGCCCCTCATTTCTGGTGCCCCCTAATAAGCGATGAAGTGATGGGTTAGGTTTTGTTTGTTCTTATACTGCTACCTTAAGACTTAGACCTGTATCAAGATATCAAATAATACAGAACAGATATTGCCAACTCAATGTCTGCATATTAGTAACACAATTTAAATAATATCCATTAATTACAATGGGTTATGTTATTCAGAAACTGGTTGTTCCGGGCTAATTTCATCCCATTTTGAGAGGGGGTTCTCAATGATCTTTATGAGTAGCTCGCCTAAGCTTGTCATTCATGGTTTTGCCCAGCCCATTTTCAGGCATTTTTTCGGCCACGATAAGGTCGATATCAAGGCTGTCGAGTCGGTGTAGTGCGGCATAAAAACGACTCGCCGCCTCCTCGAGGTCACCGGATGATGAAAGTACTTCTGCATGGGTGAATCCGGATCCAGGGGTGTCGTCACGAAACAGCATTAGGCCTACCGACTTGCCGGCATTGGCTGCCAGCGCTTGGGCAATATTGTCACTGACAATGATGTCGGTTTCAGGGGCGTAGTGACGTCCCAGCATGCCAGGTGCTTCCGGGGCAGTCTCGTTGTCAGTCATGGTCCGGACACTGCCGACAATATTTTCAATTTGTTCAAGTGACAGCGCCCCTAGCCGGTAAACAATCGGCGTCTCTCCTTCGAAACCAATAATGGTGGATTCAAGTCCACGAATGCACTCGCCACCATCGAGGATGACCTCCAGTTGCTCGCCAAAATATTTTTCCACGTGTTCAGCACTGGTTGGGCTTATGGAAGCAAATGGGTTGGCACTGGGTGCAGCAAGTGGGAAATCCAGTTGCGCGAGTAAATCAAGGGCAACAGGGTGATTGGGTACGCGTACAGCAACGGTCGGTTTACCGGCTGTCACAATATCTGGAACGGCATCTTTTTTCTTCAGCACAATTGTTAGAGGTCCTGGCCAGAAATGTTCAGCAAGTTTCCAAGCGGTTTCCGGTATCTCTGCCGCAACCTCGGTTATTGCCTCTGTTGACCTGAGGTGAACGATTAGCGGGTTATGCGCGGGTCGTTGCTTAAGTGCATAAATTTTTTCGATAGCCAAAGGCTCAAGTGCATTGCCGGCCAGGCCGTAAACCGTTTCGGTTGGCATGGCGATGATGTCATTACTGTTTAGTGCCTGCGTTGCCGCTGACAGGTCGGAGGTAATCATGAATTGGTTTTAAATATCTGATTCTGCGGTGGTTCACAGGGAGCCATTGCTATAAAAAGGACGAGAGTGTACTGAAATTCTAGACTAATCAACAATGACTTCCCAACCAGCAGAAACTGCTGTCTAATCGGATGTTCTTAAAAAAGGAGGAACTATGGCAGAACAACAGGCAAACCCGCTGATTGAGTGTGGTAAACCGCTTTTTTTTAAAGTTGCCAGCCCGGGTGAAATCGGTTTTGATGCACCGGAATTAAGGCTGGGCGATGCCGCCAGGCTTTGCGTGCGTTCCTTAACAGTGATGCAAAAGGAAGCGCTTGTGAAATCCACCCGTACGGGAGCTGTGTGGCGCCTGGCCAGTGATGAAGGCGCCTACCTGGCTGGGCTTGATGAAGCCCCTTGCCCGCTGTCGTTTCTTTCCACCGGGATGGTGTGCTCCTACATGAATGAAATCCTGGCGCTGGCGAAGATGCGTGGAATCATCATTAATGACATCAAGCTGGTACAGGATAACTACTACACGATGAAAGGGTCCGCTAAAGATGGATCAATGATCGGCGGAGCAAAAAATCCCGACCTGGCTGTACATATCGATACTGATGCTGACCAGGAAATGATAAATCGACTGGTGCTAGATGCCACTACAGCTTCCCCACTGAATGGACTCATGCGTGGTGCAAAGGAAAGCCTGTTCACCCTTACACATAATGGAGCCGAGATTGAGCCGGCTAAAGCGCTACCGGTTGGTAATCCGGCCGAGCCTGATCCCGGCGATCATTTTGATACTGTCCAGCCGACAAGTGATGACTGGAGTGCCCTTATAAAAAGAGGCGGTAAGACACCCAAGTCAGACCACACTGTGACCATGGCGGGGGATAGTCTTGCCGAGCAGCAAGATCGCCTGCTGCATGTTCGTGTAATCTGCACGCTCCGCGAGGATGGTGTAAAGATGGTTGAGCAACAGCTGTTCAATCCGCACGGGTCTTTGTTTTATTTCCTTTGTGACGAGGCGCCTGAAAATGGCGGCAAGGGCCTGGCGCCTGACGCAGTGAGCTATATCAGTGCCGGTATTGGTTTCTGTTTCATGACCCAGTTTGGCCGTTACGCCAAAATCGTGAAAAAGGATCTGCAGGAATATCGCATCATCCAGGACACGCATTTCTCCCTTGGCGGTGCTTCCGGTGGCACTGGCCAGGCGGGCACAGCTGAACCGGTTGAAACCCATGTGCACCTGGTTACCGGCGAGGACAATGAATTCGCACGAACGATCCTCGACATGTCAGAGCAAACCTGTTTCCTGCATGCCTTCTGCAAGGCTGATCTGAAGACACGGGTAAAGATTCTGTCGATGACGGATGCCGTTGAAGCGGCTGACGTTGAAGCATAAGTTCCGAATTCAAGGAATACAGCTGATGAAGAAAATTCTCCTAGTATTCATGCTTGGTTACTTACTGCCTCTGGTTTCACTTGCCCAGGATACTGAAGCTGAAACCCTCCTCAAATCGCGCAGCAATTTTTTCTCCAGGGAAATTGTCCAGATTGCGCCAGATGTTTATACAGCGGTTGGATACAGTCCTGCCAACTCGTCGATGATTGTTGGTGATGATGGGGTGGTGATTATAGATGTTGGTATGAGCCCTGATCATGCCGCGGATATCGAGGCAGCATTTCAAGAAATCAGTCAGTTACCGGTCAAAGGAATTATCTATACCCATGGGCATGGTGATCATACCGGAGGGGCAAGCGCCTTTATCGGTGATGAAGCGCCAGAAATCTGGGCCATGGAAAATTTCGGTATCGAGGATAGTCCACTCATTGCTGCTGGACTCACCATTCAACGCCAGCGTGGTTCAAAGCAGGCTGGTTTCGCCCTGCCAGACGAGCTAAGAATCAACAATGGTATTGCGCCGGCCATGAGGCCAGGCAATGCCAACCCTTTCAGTGCCAATGAAAGCGGCAGTATAAATACAATGCCCACGCACACTTTTGCAGAAGGGCGAAAACAAATTGAAATTGCAGGCGTGACACTCGAGTTGGTACATGCGCCGGGTGAAACCAATGATCAGCTGTATGTATGGTATCCAGATCAAAAAACATTGTTTGCTGGAGATAACCTTTATCGTTCTTTTCCTAATCTCTATGCTATTCGCGGTACACCATACCGGGATGTCTTTGCCTGGGTTGAGAGCATGGACAAGATGCTTGAAGAAGACGCTGAAGCCGTTGTGCCAGGCCATACCTATCCCTTTATTGGTATTGAGGAATCAAGGGGTGCCCTGCAAAACCATCGCGATGCCATCAAGTTTGTACATGACAAAACTGTTGAAGGTATGAATGCGGGAATGACGGAGGATGCTCTCGCTGCGACGGTAAGATTGCCCGAGCACCTGGCAAGCGACCCTAACCTCGGGGAATATTACGGAAAAGTATCCTGGGCAGTAAGATCGATATTTAATGGTTACCTGGGGTGGTATGACGGTAATCCAGCCAATCTTTCGCCATTAAGCAGAAAAGAGGAAGCGCTGCGCATTGCTGCACTTGCAGGTGGAGCAGAGATTTTATTGGAAACTGCAAAGTCAGCGCTGGCGAATGGTGATGTTCAATGGGCATCACAGCTATCTGATTACTTGCTTGCGTTGAATGAAGGAAATAATGAAGCAAAGAACATTAAGGCAGATGCCTTGACAATACAGGCAAGGAATTCGAGTAATGCCCTTGCAAGAAATTATTATTTAACGATTGCTAACCAGTTGCGCCAGGAGGCCGGTAGTGAGTGAAAATATTCCTCATAAAACAATGTTGATAAAAGTATTCGCACTTTTTCAATTACCCGGGGCTTGGTGCCAAGCTTGGATTGGGTCCGGGTGCAGATAATGACGATTAAATTGCCGACGGTTTAGCGCCTTACCAGCTATGGGAATTCTTCAGGGCAGCCGAGTGTAGACGAAGTCACCCGAGACATGGGTGATATGCACACTTTCAACGTCACCAGCCTCGTTTACGATAAAGCGGTAACCCAGACCCAGGCCGTCAAACAATGTTTGCGACAGTGGGATCAGCACGCGGGGAACTCCTTTTTCAAGACCAGCTGCACCCAGACCGATAGCGTCGTAGTCGCCCACCACTGCTGCTGTAAGTTCACCATCTATGACCGTGATTTCGTAGGTGCGGAATTTACCCATGTAAAAACCGCGATATTGCCCCTCGTAGGTCTGAAGCGTTTCGATTGGCACATCGACCCGGTTAGCCTCCGTCCCGGACACTGTGCCTGTCCAGTCATCACTGGTTCGCTCACACACCAATTCCAGCATTTCAGTATCAGCTGCCAGCGTCATCACTGAACCGTAACCCCAGTCGTCGGTGAATGCTTCCGGGTCGGAAAACATGACGCCAACCTGCAGATGGCCAAAATCGGTACGCGTGTAACGCTCGGTCACCACCAGGTTTTCCGTGTGTGAAACACCATAACGGCCAACCCAGGTTTCCTCGTTGTAGCCGTTGGATTCAACCACCAGGGTATCGCCGTCCCAGTGTCCAACAGAGTAGCCGGTCCAGCTGGGGAAAGGATCAGCCTCCAGTTCACGCCCATCCATGTGAACTACACGGTGAGTGAGGTCATCATCAAGTATGATCAGCATGTCAGATGTCTGGACGAAGCGTTTCCAGCCGCCTGAATTTTCCGTTTCCGGGCCATTGGGCAGACATCTGAAAAAAGGGCGATCCTTGTAAAAATTTCGCTGACGTTCGTTGGCGAGCTCTACCACCCAGGGCCTAAGGATTGCAGGATCAAGATCAGCAACAGGTGGCGGCCCGTTCCAGAGTCCCGTGAAATCGGGTTTACCATCGGCAGTGCGCGGAGTGGGTGCTTCAAGGTCGGGTGCGCCCTCAGCGGTGCGGGGGATATTCGGCCACGGGCGGTCCAGCCACTGGGCAGATACAGGGATGGTATCAAGTACAAGGAGTAAGAAGATCAGTCTTTTCATTTTCGGGTCATTATTTTTATTGAGACGGTGGAATAAGATAATTCAAAGCAGGCAGGAATACTAAAACTATATTGCTGTTTCAATGTGGAAGAATTCGAATTATCGGTATATTCTGCCTGTTCTCAATTATAAAAAGCACAGAGAATCCGCCATGAAAACACTTCTCAAAGCCACTTTTCTGCTGGCTGCCGCCCTGGCTTTCACGCCTTCGAATGCTCACCACAGCCAGGCCATGTTTGACCAGTCCCAGGAAATTATTGTCGAGGGCACCGTGCATCGATTTGACTGGGTGAATCCGCATATGTACCTCATTGTCGAAACCATTGGTCCGGATGGCGAACCGGCCCTGGTGGAGGGTGAAGGACTTGCAATTACACAGGCCCTGGTGGATGGTCTGGATCGCGACGCCTTGCAGCCTGGTACCCCGGTGGTAATGCGCGCCAATCCTAATCGCGGGGGCTGGGGCAAGCAGGTCCGCATCCTGGATGTGACTACAGAAGATGGCGAGATTCATCCTTTCTACAAGGAAAGCAATCGCAGTCTCAGGCTGACCCCAGCTGACTCACTTGAGGGCCACTGGGCACCCAATCGCGCAGGCGTTGGTGCTGGATTTGGCGCACTCGCCCGGTTCCCCCTAACAGAAGCCGCGCGCGC
>RFVC01000067.1 GCA_009922595.1 Gammaproteobacteria bacterium
TGGTCAGACCTTGGAATTAACGAATATCCATTCAAAGGCGCCCTACTATGCAGCGGCATGTACGAGCTTACCCCGGTAAGCCGTTCCTTTCGCCGTGAATTTGTCACTTTAAATGAAAGCAACATTGCAGCGTTGAGCCCCCAGCACAACCTAGATAAAATTTTGTGTCCTGTGTCGGTCGCCTATGGCACCGATGAAAGCCCGGAATTTCAGCGGCAGGGCTGCGAGTTTATCGAGGCGTTAAAGAGCAAAGGTAAGCATGTCACCGGGTTAGTGGCAAAGGGATTGAATCATTTTGAAATAATCGAAACCCTTGGCTCGATGGACAGCAAACTCTTTAAACTACTGTTGGACCTGAAGACTTGACAGTCAGATAAGCCCTCAGCCTTTACCTGGCTTAGCTTGCGGCTTGCTGTTGTAAGGCTTTGCCCTACAGTGCAGCGGACATAATGATGTCGTTAAGTTTCTGAAACCGCTCAATATTAAGTGCGGGATGCATAACGCCAGCGGTTAGGCAGGCTACACTTATACCCCATTCCGGGTCGACCCAGAACAGGGTGCTGCCGGCACCATAGTTGCCGAATGCGCCGGGACTTGAAAGTGTTCCACCATAAAGTGTCGGACAAACCTGTTCCCCGCGCAGTCCAAATCCAAGACCAATGTAAGCTGGGTAGGGTTCCCAGCCGTGGTTGATGGCTATCTGTTTGTATAACTCGTTGGGCTTGTCGCCTGTCCAGTTTGTTGTTGCCAGCTCCATCATGGCCGGTGAAACGATGCGATTACCCTCCAGGGTTCCGCCCTGGCGAAACATTTCAGCGAATCGCAGCAGATCTGGGACCGTTGAAACACCACCAACCCAGGGCATTTCAGCATGCTCGTCTGCAAATGCGCCTTGCGGGTTGCCCGGCACATTGCTGGAAAGATGTTCCTGCGGTGGCTTGCCGCGAAAATCGGGAAAAATGTGACGCTCCTGCAGATCCTTGCGCACGCCAATGGCGGTATCCTTCATACCCAGGGGAGTCAGCACCTCATCCTGGAGCAATTCACGGTAACCTCTGCCCAGAGGGTCACAGCGGCGCACTGCTTCGCCCATCAGCGCATGGTGGACCAGCGGTGAATAGTGCACAAGCACTCCGGGTTCCTGAAGAGGAACAATCTTTTCACAAATAGCCGCAATTATTTCATCCAGCTTGTTGATAGTCATGCCTTCCTTGGGAATCCAGACTGGCGGCAGCCCCGAGGAATGGGTAAGCAAATGAAAGAAATTTATTTTTTCCCTGCCGTGACCCTCCAATTCGGGAATGACCTCAACGACTCTCGTTGTTAGGGCAAACTGTCCAAGTTCGATAGCCCGATAGACCAACGTATTGGTAAAAGCCTTGGTCAGCGAAAAAAGAGAAAACACAGAATCGGTTTGCAGTGCTCTAGTGTTTTCCTGGTCGCCCCATCCAATGGCTTCCAGCATCCCAACTTCACCGTGACGGGCTACGGCAATCACAGCACCGAAATAGGTATCCTTGGCGATGTCCTGCTCAATAACTGTTTTGAGGTGCGCGAGGCGTTTCGGGTCAAATCCGCTTGCTGAATTCGTCATGGGTGCTTGTACTCTTGGAAATGGAACTGCAATCAGGGTGCAAGACTAGCATAGTTACGGCGTGCTATTCAGATGGCTTGATACCCCAGCGCTCAAGAATGGTTTCACGGTGTCTGTCCTTACGCTGAACGCTGTCGGGAGTGGAGGCAGGTGTTGTACTGAACTTTGGCACGGTACCGGCCTGGGTAATGCCATCAAGCACCTGGAAGGAACCGCGAACCCTGTTGTGTTCAAATTCCGGCGCTTCCTGCAGGGAGAGCACAGGGGCAATACAGACATCCGCGTCAGTGAAATGGGCAATCCACTGGTCACGGGTTTTGGTCTTAAACAGGCTTTCAAGCAGGGCAATCTGTTCCGGCCACGAATCTCTGCTCCACTGGCCAGCCATCAGGCTAGCCTGGTCGTCATCAAGGGGTGCTGTTTCTAGGAAGGCGCGATAGAAAGGCGCCTCAATGCAAGCCAGGCTGATCCACTTATCGTCTGCACACTGGTAAACATGATAAAAGGGCGCCGCGCCGTCGATGACGTTATTTTCACGTTCATCAAGCCAGGTGCCGGCATGGAAATCGCCGTAAATCATGTTCATCTGCGAAATCACCCCCTCAGTCATGGCCGCGTCTACCACCTGGCCCTGTCCAGTTCTGCGGGCATGATGAAGTGCTGCCAGCACGCCGGTTACAAGGTACATGGCACCGCCGCCGAAATCAGCGACCAGGTTCAGGGGAATGGCGGGTTTCTCCCTAGTGCCCATTGCATGAAGCGCCCCTGTGATGGAGAGGTAATTAATATCGTGACCGGCCTTGCTTGCCAGGGGGCCATCCTGTCCCCAGCCGGTGATTCGTCCGTATACCAAGGCATGGTTTGCCTGGAGCAAAGGTTCTGGGCCGAGTCCGAGTCTTTCCATCACTCCAGGCCGATATCCCTCGATCAGGATGTCTGCTTTTTCGGCAAGTTCCATTGCAATAGCCTTTTCGGTCTCATCTTTCAGGTTCAGGACAATGGACTGACGCCCACGTGATTCGACATCCTCGGGTTTGTAATCGGGACTCCTGGCATTATCGATCCGCACAACATCGGCACCCATGTCTGCAAGCAGCATGCCGGCAAAGGGAGCAGGGCCAAGTCCGGCAAATTCGAGAACCTTGATGTCGGCAAGTGGGCCGGTGTGTTTATTTGTTGTCATATGAGTTAGCAATTAAAAAGTAGTAAGTTGAAAGTTAAAGCGGCAGAGTTTTCACTTTAACTTAGTACTTTTTACTCTGTTCTTTTGCCTAGGTTTTCAGCTTTAAGTTCAATGCCCATTTGGACACGGTCCATGGTGTCGGCTGTAATGCCCTCGATCCGCAGAATGTGTTTTTCAATTTTCTGCGTTGGCGTTTTCGGCAAATAGTCTGTGAGGCGAAAATAACGCGGGACCATGAAGTGGGCAAGTCGCTTGGTGAGAAAATCAGTCAGTTTCCTGATATCGATTGTCTCATCGGGGCGGGCCACCAGAGCAGCAAGTACCTCATCCTCGCCACCGTCACCCGCTACCGCGACCACGGCGGCTTCTGCAACAGAAGGAAAGGCCAGTAATTCCTCTTCCACTTCAAACGAGCTGATGTTTTCTCCTTTACGGCGAATTGCATCCTTGGCACGGTCAACAAAATAGTAATTGTTATTATCATCCCGGGTAAAAAGGTCGGCGGTATGGAACCAGCCGTTCTGCCAGGTGGCAGCGGTGGCCTGCGGATTGTTCAGGTAGCCATGGCTGATTGTGTAAGGGTTCTCCACATGCACAAGCAGTTCGCCAGGCTCACCATTCGGCACTTCCTCCCCGTTCTCATTGATCAGCTTCAGCTCAACGCCAGGCCTAGGTGTACCGCAGGTGCCCCTGGCAGTCGGATTGGGTCCTCCCCACGTTGGAACAGACAGTTCGGTCATGTTGAACTCTGTGTGGACTTCTATGCCAAAGCGATCGGCAAAGGCGAGCGCATCATCGCCGAAGGGCGCAATCACCGCGCGTTTCACCGGGTGGTTTTTATCGTCTTCGCTGGCTGGCTGAGCCATAAGATACTGCACCATCGCGCCTAGCAGACCCACTGAGGTGACTTCAAGTTTCTTTACAGTCGGCCAGAATGCCGATGTGCTGAAGCGTTCAACGAAGGCTGCGCAGCCTCCATGAACTAGAGCAAACCAGAGGCCCAGGACGCCGCCTACATGAAACATGGGCAGGGCTACCAGATTGGTATCACCAGGCCCCACGTGCCTGAATTCGGTTGCGCTGGTGTGAAGGTGAAGGTAGCTACAAAGCACTCCCTTGGAAGGTCCTGTTGTGCCGGAGGTAAAAATGACCGCCGAGGTATCGGTTATGTTTTCTTCAATATCGGGTAAAGCTGCATCCTTATACTGCTTGTGAAAGAGACTAAGTGGATGCTGTGCAAACGCGGCGGAGGGCAACCTTTCTTTCCCTTCGATGAAAACGTTTTCCAGGTTACCGGTATCCACGCTTTTCAGTCGCTCTAACAGGCGGCCGTCAACGAAGAGTCGGCTTGCACCGCTGGTGGCAATAACATGTTCAAGCAGCCGTCCCCGGTAAGCTGTGTTGAAGGGAACATAAATTGCTCCCAATGCATTTAGAGTCAGGTAGAGCAGAACGGCAAGCGGGCCATTGGGTAGCCACGACAGCACAAACTCACCTTGCCTGACGCCATTGTCATGTAGATATGCGGCCAGCTGGGTCACTTCTGCCAGCAGTCTTTTGGATGTGTACTGGTCACCGTCGTCAAATTTAAGAACAACCAGATCGGGCCACTGTCGGGCGTTTCTTTCCAGCAGTTGCCTGATAGTAAGAGGGGAGATGTCAGCCTTCTTCTGCAAGGATTTCTGTGGCGCTCCTGTTGTAGAACTTGATGGAGCTCATCAGGATTAGCGCAGCTGTAATACCGAATACGAGTGCTATGGTCAGCATGGAATAATTAACGGCCATTGGATCCTTGTACAAGTAGTCATTTAGAAAGCCAACGCTGAAAGGTCCGATGACATTGTTGATCATGCCCACAACAAAAATATAGATAGCGATAGCCTGGCCGCGGAAACGGTTTGGAGTAATGAAGTTGACTGCCGCCGGCGCCAGAGCCACGGGCATGCCGAAACATGCCACCGCAGGGCAGAGCAGTACCCAGGCCAATATCGGATTGGGCACAATCGCGGCAGAGCCGGCAAATATAGTGGCTCCCAGGACGGCCCAGATACTGACCTTGATATAGGCATGCTGCTGACCTTTTTGCAGCAGCTTGTCGGCTATGGCACCGCCCAGGATGATGCCGAGAGTGCCCATGATCATTACGATACTGCCGAAGGTCAGGCCGATACGGGAAGTCTCCCAGCCGTGAATACGGTTAAATAGCGGTGTGGTCCAAGCAAAAAAGCCGATGGCGAGTGCACCGGCCAGGCCAAAGCCGAGAAACATGACGGCGTAGGCATTGAAGTGTTTCCAGAAGAAATCCTTAGTGGCACCAATTCCGCTGTCAATAGTTTCGCCGTGCTTATTGACCATGCCATGCCGAAAGGGTTCTTTCACCGTAGCCATGACGAGTACGAGCAGCAGTCCGGGAATGCTGACAATCATGAAGGTTACCTGCCAGGCACTGAGTTCGCCAAGCATTGGCAGTACGATAGAATCACCGACGCTGGTGACCATGCCAATGACCAGCCCGCCTAAAATAAATGACATGCCTACACCTACATAGACTCCCATGAAGTAAAGGGCAATGGGTTTGCCGCGCTTGTCCTTCGGAAAATAGTCGCTGATGAGAGAGTTTGATGCGGGAGACAAGCTGGCCTCACCGATACCGACACCGATGCGCGCGATGAAAAGCTGGGTAAAGTTTCTTGCCAGGCCGCAGGCAAATGTCATGATGCTCCACAGGAACATGCCAACAGCGATAATGGCCTTGCGGTTTTTCTTGTCGGCAAGGCGGCCCAGGGGAATGCCTGCAAAAGTATAGAACACCGTGAAGGCGAAACCCTGTAGCAGGCCAATCTGGGTGTCACTGATGCCAAGGTCTTCCTTGATAGGGTCTACCAGCAGGGAAATGATCTGGCGGTCTATGTAGGACACCACGAAGGCTAGAAACAGGATGACGACCACGTACCAGGCATAAGTCGGGCTTGGGTATTGTTCTTCGTTTTGAACGTCTGACATGGGATTTATTCTTGTTTTAGTTAGTTGCCAAGTTTAATGGATACAGTATGCAGGATACAGGTTTGAGTAAAGTCTTTGTGGTTGAGGTAAGTCATGGTCAAGCAAAGCTTTTCTCTTGTCCCTTTTATCCTATATTCTTGAAATGTTTATCTACGGAACCTGATTTTTATGACAGCTGCAACTGAAAACCACGACGCTTCAACCCAGATCAAGTATGTCGTCAAGGGAGAGCATACGATTTTTTATCCCGGTGACCGGGAAAAATCTTACTGGCCGGGTCAAATGCATGACGTAGTCGTTAAAGATATTCATTCCATATCCGATGGCGAGAGACCCACGGTAGCGAAAAACGGTTTTGCGCTCCTGCATCACAACACGGCTATGGCGGGTGACGATTTCTACGATGAAGAAAAGGTCGAGCAGGTTTTTTATCCCGAAATGTGTGAGTTGGCCTGTAAGGTCAATGGCGCTGTAAAAGCCGTTGCCTTTGGCCATGTCGCTCGCAGTGATGCGCCTGATGCCCGTCAGCATGCTCAGCCTTCCCATGCTGCGCATGTCGATTACGGACGCAAGACCATTGACGAATACGCCTACAACATTCTTGGTGATAAGGCGGAGCAGTGGCTGAAAAAACGCGTCATCCTTATGAATTTCTGGCGCCCAATTAAAACCGTTCACCGCTCGCCACTAGCGTTAGTGGATGCGGCCACGCCCGCCACTGTACGGCTGGAATCTTAGCTACAACCCCGACCATCAGTGGTACTACGCCTTTGAAATGCAGCCCTACGAAACCTTTGCCTTCAAACTTTACGACTCGAAGGAAGATGTCCCGCAGTACACCGGGCACACTGCTATCGAGCTGCCCTGGACGGACGACTCAACACCGCCTCGTAACAGCATGGAGATACGGACGATCTCTTTTCTGGAGGATTAGCCCTACAAAAGTCTGATAGACTCGCTCCTCATAAAACCAACAATAAAAAAAGGAGTCTGACATGGCTACGCCTGCCACATCATCCAGTAATAAAGGTTTTTTCACTTACGAAAACGGCATTCTTTTACTGTTGGGTTTTACATTTGGTCTGATTTTCTTTGACCGCAACGCGGTAGGCGTGCTCACACCGTATATCGTTGAGGATCTCGGGCTCTCCAATACGCAGTTGGGAATGCTGTCTTCTGGCTTGGCACTCGCATGGGCCATCTCTGCCTACGCGTTTAGTGCCTGGTCGGACAGGAGAGGTGCGCGCAAGCCATTCATTCTGACATCTATTGTTGTGTTTTCGCTCTGCTCGGCAAGTTCCGGACTGGCAGGCTCCTTTGGCTTCCTTTTGCTGGCCCGTATCGTGATGGGACTGGCAGAAGGGCCTTTCCTGCCGATCTGTCTGTCGGTGATGAATGAGGAGAGCTCTACACACCGCCGCGGCATGAATGCCGGCATAATGCAGAATGTCTTTGCAGCACTGCTTGGCACCACCCTGGCCCCGATCGTCCTGACAGCACTCGCCCAATCCTTTGACTGGCGCATTACGTTTTATCTCACCGGGATACC
>RFVC01000068.1 GCA_009922595.1 Gammaproteobacteria bacterium
GAAAGTCAAAAAAAAAGCGCCTATAGACGCTTTTTTATGACTTATGAATCGTCTAAGTAACTTTTTAGATGGTCTGATCGGGTTGGGTGCCGCAACTTCCTGAGTGCTTTAGCCTCGATCTGGCGAATGCGCTCTCTCGTGACGTCGAACTGCTTGCCAACCTCTTCGAGGGTGTGGTCGGTGTTCATGTCAATACCGAAACGCATGCGTAGCACCTTGGCTTCGCGTGCCGTCAGGCTGCCGAGAACCTCTTTGGTGGCCTCACGCAGGCCTTCATCAAGGGAAGAATCTACGGGGGAATCGATGTTGGCATCCTCGATAAAATCGCCCAGGTGGGAGTCTTCATCATCACCTATAGGGGTTTCCATGGAGATTGGCTCTTTCGCGATCTTTAGCACCTTACGGACCTTGTCCTCGGACAGGTCCATGCGCTCGCCCAGTTCTTCCGGTGTTGGCTCGCGGCCTTTCTCATGTAGCATTTGGCGCGAGATTCGGTTGAGCTTATTGATCGTTTCGATCATGTGCACCGGAATACGGATGGTCCTGGCCTGGTCCGCAATGGAGCGGGTGATTGCCTGGCGAATCCACCAGGTGGCGTAGGTCGAGAACTTATATCCGCGGCGGTATTCGAACTTGTCTACTGCTTTCATCAGGCCGATGTTGCCTTCCTGGATCAGGTCAAGAAACTGCAGGCCGCGGTTGGTGTATTTCTTCGCGATGGAGATCACCAGGCGCAAGTTTGCTTCTACCATGTCTTTCTTAGCACGTCGGGACTTAGCTTCGCCTATGGACATGCGCCGGTTGATGTCCTTGATTTCGCTGATGGTGAGTCCGGTTTCTTCCTCAACCAACACAAGCTTCTTCTGGGCGCGCAGAATTTCAACTTTTACCTTGGCCAGTGATTCTGAGTAATCCTTACGGCGCAGGTGGTTGTCCAGCCACTTCAGGTTTACTTCGTTGCCGGGGAAGCTCTTGATGAAAGTGGCGCGCGGCATCTTTCCAGTTTTAATGGACAGATTGCGAATAGTACGTTCATGACGTCGTATGCGAGTCAGGCAAGCGCGGATGTGCTCGAGCAGGGGATCGAACTGTCGTGGAGCTAACTTGAAAAACTTGAATACTTCACCCAGTTTTTCTAGGGACTCGATACCTTTCTCGTGCTCACGACCATACTTTTTCAGAGCACGCTGCGTTGAGCGCATCTGTTTCTGCAGTTCGCCGAAACGAATCCTCGCCTCTTCAGGATCAGGACCGCCAGCGTTATCGTCATCATCGCTATCGCTTGAATCATCATCTTCTGAATCGTCATCATCAGATTCAGGTTTTTCCGCTTCAGGTGAATCTACAGCCACTTCAATTGTGTCTTCAGTAATATCTAGGTATCCAGTTAGAATGTCAGCGAGGCGTTTCTCTTCCTTTTCGACCAGAGCATAGTCATCTAGGACATATTCGACAGTGCCTGGAAAAAATGCCATGGCAGCCATCAGCTCGCGCAGACCTTCCTCTATTCGCTTGGCAATCTTGATTTCGCCTTCGCGAGTAAGCAGCTCGACGGTGCCCATTTCACGCATGTACATGCGCACAGGGTCAGTAGTACGGCCTGCTTCATTTTCAACGGCAGCCAGGGCAGCAGCAGCTTCGGCAGCGGCAAGCTCATCCGTTTCGTTTTCAATCATCAACAATTGATCAGCATCAGGAGCGGTTTCAAAAACTTTGATGCCCATGTCGTCAATCATCTGGATGATGTCTTCGACCTGATCAGGATCAGAAATGGATTCCGGTAGGTGGTCATTCACTTCCGCGTAAGTCAGGTAATTTTGTTCCTTACCCTTGGCGATAAGTGCTTTAAGACTGCTGGACTGTTGTGCCTGGACGTTGCTAGTGCTCATATTGAGTGCAATACCTATACGAAAAGTAGGGGGGCTGACCGAAAATAGTGGCGTATTTTAACCAAAGCTGCTAGTAGTTACTAGCGCAAATTGTGCGGTAACAATGGGGTCTGAGCCGCGAAAATCAAGAGATTCAGGCGTTTTCAGTGCTGATTGGGCTCTGAATCTGGATTTTCTGCTGGATTTCGCCTGGAACTCAGCATTTGACGGGCCTGCGCCAGGGAATCCCGGTGGTCCTTCTGCCTGCGGTGGGAATTCAGTAAATGATTCATTATTTCTCTGAATTCCTGTGAAACGCCCTCTACCGGGGTGATCTGTTCCCGGTTCAGCAGCTGGGTCAGCTGCGTACCTAGCGGGGTGGCATAAATGCGGCCCAGCAACTCGGGTGTGGTGCTGGAAGGGTTAGCCCTGGCTAGCTCTATTACCTGTAGCAAAAGGTCCAGGTCGGGGCTTTCAATCTCTGATAGTTCATTGTCATCTTCCAGTTCATTAACCACATCAGGCTTTAGCAGTATCAGATTGACGGCACGCATGCAGACGGAGCGACCAATTGCTCTGGTTTTTCTTGGCAGCCTCTGACTGACAGTAATCGTTTCCATCACCGATGCCTCTTTCGGTTTCTTTTCCAGTTTGCCCAGGGTCTGCAGATCGACTCCCGTAATGGTGGCGAGCTGGTCCAGTATCAACTGGTGGTAAATTCCGGGGGGAATTTTTTCAATATAGGGCAGGGCCATTCGACCAAGTCGCGCGCGACCCTCTAGGGAATTCATATCTACTTTTTGCCCAAGCGACTGGAAGAAAAATTCTGCAAGCTGAGTGGATGAACTGACGCGGTTTTCAAAATCGGCCTTTCCGATTTTGCGAATGAGGGTATCAGGATCTTCTCCATTGGGGAGCAGCAGAAACCGAGCGGTGCGGCCGTCCTCCATGAGCGGCAGCGTTTGTTCCAGGGCCCGCCATGCTGCCTCACGCCCTGCATTGTCTCCGTCAAAACAGAAGATAACTTCAGGCACCAGTTTGAAAAGACGCCTTAGATGATTAGTGGACGTCGCTGTGCCCAGCGTAGCAACGCTATAGGTGATGTCATTTTGGGCCAGGGCAATGACATCCATGTAGCCCTCAACGATTAAGATTTTCTCCAAGTTTCGGGTACTGCGACGTGCCTCGAAAAGACCGTAAAGTTCTTCTCCCTTATGAAAAACCGGAGTTTCAGGCGAGTTCAAGTACTTGGGCTTGTCATCTCCCATCACGCGGCCGCCAAAAGCGATTACACGGCCGCGATTGTCTCGAATAGGGTAGGTGATGCGGTCGCGAAACCGGTCGTAGATAGGGTTTTTCTTGTTGTCTGGATTCTCAATAAGCATCCCGGCATTGAGCAGGGCTTTTTTCAATGACTCGCTTGTGCCAATGGTGTCAAGAATGTTGCTCCAGCCCGGTGGAGCATACCCTAGTGCAAAATCACGAGCGATTTCCCCGCTCAGACCGCGGCTTTTCAGGTAATCCACGGCACGGGCCTTCTGCGGATGCTGGCGCAGCTGCGCCTGGAAGTACAGCGTGCACTGCTGCAGCACATCGTACAGCTCCTGGTTTTTCTCCCTTGAGCGCTGGGCGGCAGAGGATTCCTCCCGGGGGACTTCCATACCCATCTGGGCGGCCAGCTTTTCAATGGCTTCCACGTAATCCATGTTCTCGTAATTCATAAGAAAGCCCAGGGCGTTGCCGCCGGCGCCGCAGCCAAAGCAGTAATAAAACTGTTTGTCTGGTTCGACGCTAAACGACGGGGTTTTCTCCTGGTGAAAAGGGCACAGGCCCTTGAAGTTCTTGCCGGCTTTTTTCAGGGTCGTATAGGCATCGATCACGTCGACGATGTCGACGCGGGTTAAGAGGTCATCAATGAATGATTGGGGTATGCGACCGGCCATGCCTTACTTGTTTTTGGAGTGTAAGTCCTTTAAAACCCAATGATATCATCTCGCGAGAACAGGCCGGTGATTTTACTACTGCCCTCACTGTGCAAGTGTGGATAACCGAAAAAGGCGTTATTTTTGGTCAGTATTTACATGGCCTCCAGCAAGGTGGCCCAGTGATAGACAGCAATAAAATGGCCAGGCGGCCACAGAGAGGGTTGCCTAGCTTAGCTGTAGCTTCACCAGCTGGCTGACAATAGCCATGTCGGCGCGTCCGGCCAGTTGCGGGCGCACGGCATTCATCACCTTACCCATGTCTTGCATGGACGTCGCCGCGGCATCGGCAATAGCCTGATTCACAATAGCGGTAATTTCTTCCTTACTCAGAGCCTGGGGCATGAATTCCTGGATGACTTCTATTTCCGCGGCCTCAGCATCGGCTAGTTCGGGACGTCCGCCATCGTTGTATTGCTTCACTGAATCACGGCGCTGCTTGATCATCTTGTCGAGGATGGAAATGATGCGGTCTTCCGGCAGGACGATCCTCTCATCCACTTCCACCTTTTTAAGCTCGGCAAGCATTAGACGTATCGTGGACAGGCGAGCCTTGTCTTGGGCCCGCAGGGCGTCCTTCATAGCATCAGTAATGCTTTGTTTAAGTGGATGGTCTGCCATCGGAGTTTAGGGAGATGTGTTTAGTAGAGACGCTGAGTGCGGCGGTTTTCGCGAGACACTTTTTTCATGTGACGCTTAACGGCAGCCGCTGCCTTGCGCTTGCGCACGGAGGTTGGCTTCTCGTAGAACTCACGACGGCGGACTTCAGCAAGGATGCCTGCTTTTTCACAGGAACGCTTGAAGCGACGCAATGCAACGTCAAAAGGCTCGTTTTCTTTTAGTTTTACAACTGGCATATAAATTACCGTTTCCTTTGGTGGTAACTACGGCGCTACCTGGATTTTCAAAGTTAGTTAACTAATTGATTTTCAAGGTCGACACTTGTTGTAGTGTCTCTTAAAAGGGCGGGCATTTTAATGGCAAAACCCCGGGATTGCAAAGGTTTTGGGGCTTAACTGACAGGGAATTGCCTTGCTTCCATTAGCACCTTTTTGCAGTAAACTAGGGGCTTCAGACGAGTATTTTTTTATGAAACCTAGCAAAAAGGTAAAATTCCTCTTCACGGCAGGATTTTTCTCCCTCCTGGACTGGTCCTGACGCAGATCTGCGCCCCCTGATCGGCTTCCCATTGGCTCTTCAGAGCCGACGGATTTATTTATTAAATTCAATATATTCAATAATTTAGGTTTAACTATGACTGCAGAACAAGTAACTGTATCGGGTGAAGGATTGACTATTGATGAGGTGGTCAGGGTTTCCCGATATGGGGCGAACGTAGCGATTTCCCAGGATGAGGCCGTGCAGGCCCGAGTGAGAAAGTCCAATGACTTTATTCTCCAGGCCGTGGAGGATAACCAACCGATTTACGGTGTCACCAGTGGATTTGGGGCCCTGGCTTACAAGGTCATCTCCAAGGATCAGGCCGTTGAGCTACAAAACAATATTCCCTGGTTCCACAAGGTAGGCACGGGCAACCGCCTGCCAAACGAGGATGTCAGGGCCTCGATCCTGGTGCGCATGAATTCGCACCTGCAAGGGGCATCCGGAATCCGCATGTCCATGATCGAACGGATGGGGACTTTTCTCAACGCCGGGGCGACACCGGTGGTCAAGGAATTTGCCTCTATCGGCGCCAGCGGTGACTTGTCTCCCTTGTCTTACATTACCGCCTGCCTTATCGGGCTGGATGAAAGCTGGACAGTTGACTACCAAGGTGAGGAAGTGGGAGCCCAGACCCTGCTCAAGAAAATAGGTCTTGAACGGGAAGAACTTGGTCCGAAGGAGGGCTTGGCCATGGTCAACGGTACCTCTGTGATGACGGGAATAGCCGCGAACGTGGTTTACGATACTCGCAATCTTTTGGCCCTGACTTTTGGTGCTCATGCACTTCTGTTTCAGGGTTTGTTCGCGACCAACCAATCATTCCATCCCTTTATTCATGCCCGCAAGCCGCTGCCTGGCCAGGTCTCGGCAGCGAGCACCATGCTTGAACTGCTGTCCGGCTCAAAGTTGATTGCCGACGAACTGCAAGGCCAGCACGAATTCCGCGGCGGTGATGAGCCGATCCAGGATCGTTACTCACTGCGCTGCCTGCCCCAATACATGGGTCCTATCGTTGATGGTTTGCGCCAGATTGCGGAGCAGGTGGAGTTTGAGATTAATGCGGCGACGGACAACCCGCTGGTAGATGCAGCGGCAGGTCATACCTACCACGGTGGCAATTTCCTGGGTCAGTACATTGGTGTCAGCATGGATCAGCTGCGTTATCACGTTGGCATGCTGGCCAAGCATCTTGATGTGCAGATTGCCATGGCGGTAATGCCAGCATTCAGTAACGGCCTGTCAGCAATGCTGGTTGGAAATGCAGACAGAACAATCAACGGCGGCCTGCAAAGTCTTCAGCTCTGCGGCAATTGCATCATGCCTCAGTTGCAGTTTTACGGTAACTCGCTAACTACCCATTACCCGACGCACGCGGAGGGCTTTAACCAGAATATTAATTCGCAGGGATTCGGTTCCGCCAACCTGGCGCGACGCTCCGTGGAAATCTTCCAGCATTACATGGCAATCAGCTTGCTTTTCGGTGTGCAGGCCGCGGAACTGCGCACGAAGCTCATTGAAGGCCATTACAATGCGAGTAAATCAATATCGCCAGGTACCCTGGGGCTTTATTCAGCGGTGTATGAGGTGATTGGGCAGCAGCTCAATGCGGACAAGGCCCTGTTCTGGAATGATTACGAGCAGTGTATTGATGAGTACATCGCTGCTATTACGGCAGACATTAAGTCAGGCGGCAAGGTAGTGGAGGCTGTGACTGCAGTCAGGCAAGGACTGGTCAGTTGATGGAGAGGTCCTGTCCTGGATAGATGAGGTTGCCGTTAAGTCCGTTCCAGCGCTTGATGTTTTCAACGGAAACGCCAAAGCGCCTGGCGATGATGCTCAGGTTGTCGCCACGCTGCACCCGGTAGGTTGTGATGGGTCTGGCCGCACCAGAGTGTATGGTCAGCTCCTGGTTGATGTAAATCGTGGTGCCGCGGACATTGTTCCACTGCTGGATATCTCTTACTGATACATCAAAACGCTCGGCAATCACACCAAGTGTATCGCCACGGCGCACCTTATAAATGGTGGGAACCATAAGGTCATCCTCAACATCCTGGCTCAGGCTGACTGCCATCAGTGGACTATTCTGTTTGGGACCGTTCAGTTCCACCAGTTGGAAAGCTTCCTGCAGCTTGATTGGCCTGAACTGGCTTTCGCCGTAAGCGACAAACTTTTTCTCCCTGCTG
>RFVC01000069.1 GCA_009922595.1 Gammaproteobacteria bacterium
CCGTCGATAGTTCCTGGTCAAGGTCATCTGAAAAACTAAGCTTGCCATTGATCGTCAGACCGCCAAGTTCTGGCGTATCGGTATCTAGGACGACTTCCACACCACTATTAATGGTGACCCGGTCGCCAGCCTCGGGAATCTTGCCGCTGTCCCAGGTGGATGAATTAGACCAATTTCCCGACCTGACCGCTTCTCCGGCCAGTATATTGCCGCTGAAACAGGTTGCTGCAGCCAGTAATGAAAGAGGCAATAAACGATTGTGTATACGCATTTAACTAAACCCTCTGTAATAGTGTAGTGTAACTATTTCAGTTATTTGAGCAGAGAATAGCACGGTTAATAGGTAAAGAAGATGAAAGCCTCTGGCCTTAGCACCCTGCTTACCGGCTTGACACGGTCTATCGGCTGACCGTAATGGTGGCCTGCATATTCGATGACCGAATCGGTGTGAGCAGCGGCTCCGCAACGACCAGTTTGACCCAGACAGCATCAGCATCCCTAAACCAGGACGTCTCCTCAGCGTTACGCAGAGCGTCCAGACTGCCCTGCTCCGTGCCAGAGGCTCCTCGGGTGAAACCCGGCAGTTCGAACATTATCCATGAGCCCTGGTCCATCTCACTCAAACTAAGCGAGACGCTTTCCCTGTCGGTTAGCACCTGCATCTCGGTACCAGCCCGCACAGTGCTCTGATTGGCCGTGATTTTGTGTTCCTTGCCATCCCGCACAAGCGCAATGGGTGCCGGCGGCGGAGGTGGCGCAGGTCGGGTAGCGCCAGGGGAAGGAGGTGAAAAGGTTGGCCGCACAAAACCGAAGCCGAAGCCGCCCCGTAATGCGCCGGGAGCGGCAACCGGTGCTGGAACCTGGGCCGGCCGGAAATACAGGCGTCCGACATCACCCGGGCATACCGAGGCGTTCCATGCAGGTTTAATTTTGCAGGCCTCGGCGTCAGTGGCGACGCTGTCATTTTCGCCATCATGGAGCAAAATGTAGGCGTTCCCCATGCCTCCCACCGAGCCGTCCAGATCGTGAATCGCCAGGCTACGGTAGGCTACAGCACCCCGATTGTCACTGTCGAACCGATCATCAATATTAGGAAAAAAGACCGGCTTGGCATTGGCAAATTGCGCACCGCTTACAGTGTTTTCGGTAGTCACTCCAGCGCCCGTAAAAAGCAGCCAGGACAGTGCTCCGGTCTTACGCTGATCATTGTCCTGGTAATTCACGAACGTGGTGTCCACCACTTCATGGCGGTAATCGTAATATTCGTAGCCGCGGATCGGGAAATCCGGTATTAGCGGTTTTGGCAGGCTGCGGCCGTAGGCAACTTCTTCCGGCGTTGCGGGATTGCCGATGTTGTCGGTTTCGCCAACCACCAGCGAATCAATCAACCGCGATGTAAAGCGTTCACTGCCGAACGTACCGGTTGAATGCGTCATGCCAATGGCGTTGTCAGCGAGTTTTGCGTTGCTGAATACGTGAAGCTCACCCCTGCCCCAAAATCCGCCGTGGCGGTTCTTGTAGGCTGTCAAATCCTCAAAGTGGGACTCCACCATCTCGCTGTACGGGTCAGCGGGATCCTCCAGTGGAGTGTATGCAGTGAAGGAAAGATCAAAGGTGTTGTCTACATTGATGTTTCGGTCGAACATGAATCCATCGTAGTTAGAGTGGGACACGTTACCTCTGAATTCACGCAAGGGAGTCCGGCGCGGCCAAGTATTGAGGCTTTCCTCCGAATCCAGAAAGGCGCCATTAGGGTGTTCAGGCAAGGAAAACCAGAAGCCGGTTGCCTCACTGCCGGCCGCCACATTGTCTCGATAGGTATTGTCAGGGTTCGTGATCCAGTAGGCCGCTACCGTGTTATCGGAGGGCAGCAGGGTATTCTCACCGGATTGACTGATGCGCCTTAGGCCCTGACGATTTGAGTCATCAATCTCGCCATTAGGACCCAGGTTGTATGGCACACATTCCAGAGTGGGATGGCACTTTACCTGGATCGCCAGGTTCTTGACGAACGCGTTGCCGGTTTCGATACCGTCCTCCATGAAAAAACAGTGGCCCACGGAGTTATAAGCCACATTGTTTTCAACGCGCAGATCATTAGTACCATGAACTGTCACACAGCGATTAAAGGTGTCGTGAATTGCTGAGTTTTTGATGTACTGTCCTTCTCCGCCTTCACCCACTAGATGCCAGTGGACCGGGTAGCGGGCCAGCTCCATGTGCTGCCCCATGCGATTAAGTTCAATACTGTCGACATACATCTTACTGGTGATCATTGCCATGATGTGACCGCCAAAGTATGAGTCGAGTGAATCCTCGGATGACTGGATCTTGATATTCCGGGTCAGCAGGCCAACTTCGCCACGCTCATCCACCCCAAAAGTGATCTCGCCGAAGTGCATGTATTCCAAGGGTTCATCCAGGGTGATGGTGTTGTCTTTGATGGCGGAGATAAATCGGGTTTCAGCTTGGCGCGGATTGTAATCAGTAGAGGCCAGGACGATCTCGTCACCCACCTGCCACTGATCCGCATTCAGTACTGTGATTACTTTGCTGCCAGCCTCGGCTGTTTGTGCCAGTTTGGTCCATGTATTGGTCCGGTTTCCGTGCAGGTTCAGTGTGCCGCCAGAGAGCATGATGCCGCGGTCACCCATGCCCATCAGCTGCTCATCCTTGACGTTATCGGTAAGAGTAATGGTTGCGTTGCTTGTATGTGGGTTATCTTCAGTCCCGATTTCGAGCTCACCAAACACCAGTATCCACTCGGTGGTTAATTCAATATCCGACTCATCCGAAAAACTGAGCTTCCCATTGATCGTAATACCACTCAATTCCGGAGTGCTGACATCTAGCACGACATTTACGTCATCGCCAATATTTACTATACCCCCAGCTTGCGGAACTTCTCTTTCCGACCATGTGGAGTCATCGGACCAAAGTCCGTTTCTCACCGCCTCCTGGGCCTTAACGCTGAAGACAAAACAAATTGATAGCAATAATGAACAAATAAAAAAACGACCGGTTTCCATGAAGTCACCACTTTCATAAAAATTTTGGAGTTTCTTTTGCAAGCTCCCGAAACTAGCATAAATAACTGTGCCACGTGTAGCATTCATTAGCTCACCTGAATCCTTGTTTTACTATTGGTTTCCCATCTGCATGCCTCGGGGGCTATATTTTTGGAGGAAATGCCTCAAGGTCAAAAATGAAAAGTGATCTGAGTAAATTGGTTTCAACACTGAAAATAAAGAACCCCGGCTTTCGCCGGGGTTTTATGTTCACTCAGCGGGGCAGACCTTATCGACTGACCTCAATCCTGACACCCGGAACAGGGCCACCACCGCTACCAGGCGGGCCGCCGGGACCACGAAAGTCACCCGTTGAGACCAGTTTGACCCACAATGCTCCATCGTCTTTGAAGTATGACGTGGTTTCGGCCATGCGCAGCGCTTCTAGGCTGCTCTGCTTTGCACCAACATCCGAGGTGGTGAATTCCGGGAGCTCGAACATCACCCATGACCCTTTATCCATCTCGGTTAGGCTGATGCCTACGGTTTCCCGTTCGGTCGTTACCTTGTACTCGGTGCCTGCGCGAACATTTGTTGTCCCGTTGGCGCTAAATTGATTGCCATTTCGGCTAAGCGTAATGGGTATTGAAGGTGGTCGAATACCTCTGATGCGGCCACCACCCGGTGCAATTTCAAAGGTAGTAGCACCACCGCCAAAGCCTAATGCACCACCGCCGACATTCATGCGCCCGATATCTCCTGTACAGACATATGCGTTCCAGGTCGGCCTGGCATCACAGGCGTCATCAGGATCGATGCCGGTCTCATTGATAATGTAAGAATTGGGAACACCAGTGATGGTTCCGTCCCTGTCGTTGAAAACGGAGGTCAGGTAAACCGCATTGCCATAATCATCGTTGCTCCACCGGTTGTCGATTGGTGGGTAATACACCGGCTTGGCATTGGTGAAGGTCGAGCGCTGGACCGTGTTATTGGAGCTCATGCCAAAGCTGGTATACAGGAGGTAGGATATTGCTCCGGTTTTGCGGGTGTCGTTATCCATGTAATTGATGAAGGTATTACCATCAAGTTCATGATGGGAGTCGTAAAACTCGTAGCCGCGAATCGGGAAATCCGGGATGGCCGGCTGCGGCAGGCTGCGACCGTAGGCCAATTCAGCAGGATGGCTAGGGTTGCCAATGTTGCCGGATTCGCCTACAAACAGCGAGTCAACCACCCGTGAGGTATAGAGGGATGAGCCACCGCCAGTCGCATGGGTGAAGCCAATGCCGTTGTCTGCCATCTTCAGACTCTTGTAAAGGTGCATCTGTCCCCTAGCCCAGATTCCGCTGTTACGATTCTTGTAGGCGGTAAAATCCTCAATGACATCCTCCACCTGCGCGCTGTCCCCGTCAGAGGGATTGGCAAGCGCGATATATCCGCCCACACGGAAAGTGCCATCAGCACGGGGGGCACGGTCGCCCATGAAACTGTCTATATTGGAATGGGAGACGTTTCCCCTGAACTCGCGGAACTTCGTGCGGCGCGGCCAGGTGTTCATACTTTCCTCTGAGCCTTCGAACGCCCCTGTCGGATGTACGGGGAAAGCGAACCAGAAACCAGTCGAGTCCGAGCCTGCGGCCACATTACCGATGTAGGTGTTGTCCGGATTGGTGATCCAATAGGACGCAGCGGTGTTGTCCGAAGGAATAAGGATTTCAGAGGAGTCTTGACCGGTGGTCTTGAAGTTCAAACCGTCCGGAGACGCCCCAAACGGCTCAAGGTTGGTCGGATCGCAATCGAGCGATGTGTGGCACTTGGTCTGAATTGCGAGGTTGCTGATATATACGTTGCCGGTCTCGATACCGTCCTCCATGAAGAAACAATGGCCGACGGTGTTATATGTGACGTTGTTCTCAACCTGCAGGTTGTTGGTGCCGTGCACTGTGACGCAGCGGTTGTAGGTATCGTGGATGGACGCGTTCCTGACGTACTGACCCGCGCCGGCATTACCAATCAAGTGCCAATGAATTGGGTAACGGGCAAGCTCTAAATTCTGGCCCATGCGATAGAGCTCCACCCCTTCTACAAACATCTTGCTGGTGACCATCGCCATGATGTGGCCGCCAAAGAACGACTCTTCTGCATCAGCAGAGGCCTGCACCTTGATATTGCGCGTCAGCAAACCAACTTCGCCGCGTTCATCCACGCCGAAGGTGATCTCGCCGTAGTGCATGTATCGCAATGGCTCGTTCAGTGTAATGACGTTGCCGCTGATGGCCGTGATGAAGCGCGTCTCGGCCTGGCGCGGATTGTAATCCGTCGACGCTAGGACTATCTCGTCACCCACCTGCCACTGGTCGGCATTAAGAACTTCAATGGTGCTGCTGCCGGCTTCCGCGGTGCTATCCAGTTTGGTCCATGCATTGGTCCGGTTGCCGTGTAGATTGAGGGTGCCGCCTGAAAGCATGATGCCGCGATCGCCCATGCCCATGAGTTGTTCATTTTTAATATTATCGGTAAGTGTGATAGTGGCCTTGTGCATATGGGGATTGGCTTCGGTGCCAATCTCGAGTTCACCAAACACCATCACCCACTCTGAAGTCAGTTCAAGATCAGCCTCGTCGGCGAAACTGAGCTTACCGTTGATTGTAAGGCCGCCTAGGGCCGGCGTACTGACATCCAGGACTACTTCCTGCCCGGTAGTAATGACGACCTTGTCACCCTCTACGGGTACCTCGTTGCCTGGCCAGGTAGCAGGATCAGACCAACGCAATTGCTGTGCTAGGGCATTGGAAGACAAAAGTCCAGTAACAAGTAATAAAAGCAGGTAGATTCTGCTGCGAATTTCCATCGGGTACTCCCGTATTCTGTTGGTTTAATCAAGTCGACTTAGAAAGAATAAAACAGCGAATCTGGGGCTGTCCAGTAGGCAAATGTGAACAAAAATCACATGTTCAATGGTTGCCAGATCCCCTACTTTTCCCCGTATTAATTAGAGTAATGACTGGGCCTTCCCCCCTGCCCCTGAAATCCCGAATAAACTAAATATGAGACCTAAAAAAAGCCCCGTGGCTAGCGGGGGCTTTAGCCTCTCAGAATAGCGTTGGTGCTCAGCGATTGACCTTCATCGTCACACCGCCGCGGTGCCCACCCCGGCCACTGTCGCCAGGTGAGACCAGCTTGACCCACAGAGTGTCGCTGTCCTTGAAGTACGATGTTTGATCAGCAATGCGCAGCGCTTCCAGGCTGTTCACTGGCGCACCCGAATCTGCGGTAGTGAATTCGGGAATCTCTACAATAACCCATGCGTCTTTTTCCATTTCAATGGCGTGCAGCCTCATCTCCGAGCGTTCGGTTGTTGCCTTGAACTCGGTGTTGGCGCGGATGTTGGTGCCCACAGGAATGCTGATCTCATAGCCAGCGCGGCTCAGGTACACAGGTGGAAGACTTGCATCGATGCCGAAGCCGCCATCGAAGCTGATCGGGTCAAAGGCCAGGCCCTTGCCGTGTGTAAAGCTCATTCGGCCGACATCACCGACACATAAGGCGGCATTCCATGAGGGTTTGAACTCACAGGATTCGTCATCAAC
>RFVC01000070.1 GCA_009922595.1 Gammaproteobacteria bacterium
CGGGCGGTCAATGACGTCAAGACCTACCCTTCTCGACCTCAAATTTGTTTTTGATGGCAAATCAAATATCGAGATAGATGGAAAGAGAGTTGTGTCAAAATCTAAATTTAAATTTTCAAAATTCTTAAAGGTTTGGGGCAGAAAGGCCAGCTGAGCCTTGTCATCAAAGGATATAGATTCTGATAGAGAGGCCTTGTTACCAAGGCTATATTCAGCAACTGAAAAATTATCCAGATTGATTGTCTGAATAACCCCTGAATTTAAACTTGTGACAAATATTTCGTTGCCATGTTGATATATTTTTCTAGGCGGGTGTTTTAAAAAAATATCTCCAATGAGACCGTAGTCGCCGGATGACAGGATCTTAATCTTACTTTCCCCTTCCAGTGCTAAAAAAATTAAATGACCAACTTTAAGGAGTCCGTAGGGCCTACTGCCGACTGAAATAGTCTTTTTAACACTCAGGGTATCTCTGCCTAAAATGGAAACAGAACCCTCCAAGTGGTTAGAGACCAAAATTTCTGACCCATTAAAGAGCGCCTGAACAGGAAAGTTTCCGACACCTATCTCACCTATCTTTTCATAGCCTTCTGATACAAAAAATATCGAAATGGAGTCTGCAATTGGATTAACAACAACCAGTTCTTGCTCTTCTACACCGTACGATAAGTACCCACTTTCCTCGGAGGTTACATTAAGAGAAATCAGGAGAAAGGCGACGCCCGTGGCAAACTGATAGGCTATTTTTTTCAATTTTTTCTGTCTGAAAAGCGTAAAAGAAGTTATGCGATTTTTGAAAACCTTGACCAAAGGTAGATAAGAAATTCAAAAAGAGAGTCTATTATTTATCCCGTATTGTTGCCAGATATGTACTAAGGAATGATAATACACCCCTCTTTATCGAGGGCCTATAACTCAGTTGGTTAGAGTAGCGGACTCATAATCCGTTTGTCCCAGGTTCGAGTCCTGGTGGGCCCACCATTTTCCTTTCAAGAAAATGCCGTGCCTCAAGGACTGTCTGGTGTACCCTCTGGGGCATAAAGGCCCACCATTTTTCTGCAATCTATAACTCTCCCCCAATTACTTTCCTCCTTCTCTCTTCCGCTCTAATATAGAGCGCATACTAATAATCAGATCATTCTAAATGACACAAGAATTACTCTGGGGAATCGATCTTGGCGGCACCAAGATCGAATGTGCCGTTTTAACAAAGGACACTTTTGAAGTTCAGTTCAGGGAGCGCACCAACACGGAAAGCGATAAAGGCGTAGCCCATATTCTTTCCCGCATACAAAGCCTGGTTGACGACACCAAGGTGGCAACTGGGGCAGCCCCTTCAGTACTGGGTATTGGCACTCCCGGAAGCCTGGACAGCGAAACCGGCCTGTTAAAAAACTCCAACACGACCTGCCTTAACGGCGTCCCACTCAAAAAGGACCTGGAAGCACTTCTGGGTATTCCCGTCGTCATGGCCAATGACGCTAACTGCTTTGCCCTGGCTGAAACATTACATGGCGCCATCCCCGAGGAGTGTCCGCAAGCTAAAGTGGTGTTTGGTGTCATCATGGGTACTGGCGTCGGTGGTGGGATTGTCGTCAACGGCAAAGTGCTCAATGGCCTGCACGGCATAGGCGGTGAATGGGGGCATATCCGGCTGGAAACGCCAGGTGAGCCCTGCTACTGCGACAGCTCTGGCTGCGTGGAAACCGTACTTTCAGGGCCGGCACTGGAAAGATACTACACAAAGCTAAGCGGCAACTCTCTGACACTGAAAGAGATAGCCAGCCTGAGTGACTCGGATGAACATGCAGCAGCCACGATCCAGCGCCTGGCAGAGATGTTTGGCCGTGGTATCTGCCAGGTCATCAACGTGCTGGATCCTGATGCCATTGTCATTGGAGGTGGTGTTGGTAATATCGAGCAGCTTTATGAGCTGGCCCCTGCCGAAATAAACAAACATATTTTTAATCACCACTTTCATGGCAAGCTCCTGAAACCCAAACTCGGCGATAGCGCCGGCGTTTTTGGTGCCGCGATGCTTACAAGGAACTGACAGTTACGGCACTTATGAATACATCCAACGCCACAGCAAAACTGTCATTCGGTGAAAAAGCCGCCTACGGCCTGGGCGACATGGCCTCCAATTTCTACATGGGTTTCTTCGGCCTGTTCCTGCTCTACTACTACACCGATGTCTTTGGTCTTTCACCTGCCTCGGCAGCCACCATGCTGCTTGTCACCAAGATTGTCGATGCCATCAGTGACCCTGTCATGGGGCTGATTGCCGATCGCACCCATACACGCTGGGGCAAATACCGTCCTTACCTCCTCTGGATGACGATCCCCTATGCCATCATGGGGTACCTGCTATTTCTTGGCCCTGAATTTTCCCAACTGGGGAAATTAATCTATGCCTATATCACCTATACACTGGTGATGCTGGCCTATACGGCGATCAACGTCCCCTACTCGGCATTGCTGGCGGTCATTTCACCTGTATCGGAAGAACGTACCAAGGCCACGCAATACCGCTTTATTTTTGCTTCCCTGGGCACGCTCTCTGTAGGCGCACTCGCCACTCCCCTGGTTAGCTGGCTGGGAAACGGTGATCAGGTGCTGGGTTTTCGCCTGACCATTCTGCTTTTTGCCGCGCTTTCCGTACTGCTTTTCTGGACCACTTTTTTCTTCACCCGTGAGCGGGTCCAGTTGCCTCGGCATACATCACCAATTCGTAATGACCTGTCGACATTGATCAGCAACCGATCCTGGCTGATCCTGGGAGCGACCAGCATACTCGTCGTAGTTGGCCTGAATGCCCGGTTTGCCTCTATCGTTTTTTATTTGAAATACTATCTGCAAACAGACGATACTGCTGTTTTTCTGATCTTTGACAAGACCGCCATTCTCACCTCTTGCGGGCTGATCGGTCAGTTGATCGGTGCGCTTATCACACCAAGGCTACTGAAATTTTTCGAAAAGCATCATCTTATGATCGGCATGAATGTACTGCACACTGCCCTGCTTTTACTATGCTTCGTCATTCCTCCAGAATCCTATTCACTGATCGTCCTGGTGCACAGTTTGGGAATATTCACCTTTGGTGTGGTCATCACGCTTCTGTTCGCCATGTACACTGACTGCGCCCACTATGGTGAATGGAAAACGGGCAAACAGACAGCAGGCCTGACCATTTCTGCCTCGATGTTTTCGCTGAAATTCGGCTCTGCCCTGGGGGTAGCACTACCGGGTTATATCCTCGCCATGTTTGGCTTTGTCGCCAATGAAGTGCAGACGGATTCAGCACTTACCGGCATCCGCCTGATGTTCAATGTGGCACCAGCTATTTTCTTTATGGCAGCCGGTTTGATGATGTTTTTCTACACAATTAATCGCGACACACTGGCCACAATCGAGACTGAATTGCTGGCACGGCATTATTCGCAAAACGGATAAAGGTGTCAGGTTGATTTCGGCCCCCATACCTCCTCCGACAACACAACTGTTCAGGCAAGGCATAATCCATCCTGACCTTTTTCTCTGGGACTCATGGTGCTGCGAAACAGATTCCGGCATCGACCTGTACTGCCTGGCCCTGGCCAGGAAAGACATTGATGGCCGGCCTATTTCGCCATCAGAAAGAAACCAGTATTTTTTTCACATCCGTCATTTTCATTCCGGTGATGGCGGGGCTCAGTGGCTGGACAAAGGCTGCTTCCAGCAACCGGGTATGGCAAGCGACGGTCATGATGCCAGGAATATCTGGAGCGGCGGCGTGCTGAACCTTGGTGCCGATGGAAAACTGCATGCCTACACGGGGATAAGCCAGGGAGACGAAGATCATCCCTTCATCCAGTCACTCGCCATTGTTTTTTGTGCCCATGAAGACACGCTTCCCCATGGCAATGTCATCCTTTGCCCGACCAGGGATCGTGAAGAGATACTCGAAGCCGGTTATTATCTGCCTGACCAGGACTCCATTGGCAGCAAGGAAGGCGAGGAAGGCGGCCCTATCCTGGCCTGGCGCGATCCCTTTTTATTCAGGGATCATGACGGCACATTGATGATGGCCTGGGCAGCCAAAGCTGCTCCCGATAAAGGTGCGGTTGGACTTGCCTCGCTGTCGATGGACGACAATCATCACTGCACTGTAGGGACACTCTTCCCTCCCATCACCATGCCGGATGACAACGAATTCACCCAGTTGGAAGTACCCAAAGTCATCTTCGATCCAGGGGCAGGAAAATACATCCTGTGCGTGTCCACTACAGATCGGCAATCAGAGTCCCAACGGCAGTCAGAAGTCATGATGGTGATGCGGATGTATGAATCCGATGCGTTGAGATCAGGATGGACTCCAGCAGGAACCACATCCAGCATTATTGACAACACGGACAACCAATTTGGCATGTCTGTCATCAGGGCGGAACATGAAAATAGGGTGCTGCATTGCCTGGCACCCTACACAGAAGGTGCAGGTGCAACACGTCAGCTCACTTTTCCACCAGGGTTTTTTATCGATCTGGACAGTCTGCCAAGGGACGAAAAAATTACAGCTCTTGAAACCAGGCCTGATTCAAAAAACTGAAGCGTTACACGTTACACACTTGCTTGCACATTGGGTTTTTTGTCTTTATAACCCATTGCTTTTATTGCATTTTGAATTTAGGAATTTAACTCATAATCCGTTTGTCCCAGGTTCGAGTCCTGGTGGGCCCACCATTTCCCTGCAAATCAAGTGGTTCTACCCCTGACTCGCAGCCTAAAACAAAAACCCCTGAAATAAATTCCTAGGCCTTTGTTTTCAAAGTGAATCTAGTCTAGCGACGGACTGTAATACTGGCCTGCAGATCCGTTGGTCGAATGACTTCCATAACTGACGGTTCGGCCACCAGTTTGATCCACATGGAATCTCCCTCATGAAACCATGAGGTTTCTTCCGCTGCATACAAGGCATCCATGCTGCCCTGCTGTATTCCAGAGGCTGCATTGGCGAAGCCAGGCAGTTCAAACAAAACCCACGACCCCTCATCCATTTCAGCCAGGCTGAGAGTGACTTCATCTCGTTCAGTAAGCACCTCGATTTCAGTTCCAGCCTTCACCGTGCTCTGATCGCCGAAGATTTTGAATTCTCTTCCATTGCGCAAAAGTGAAATAGGTGCCTGCGGAGGACGACGGGAGAACAAAGCGGCCCGTTGGGACTGAACAAGGGGAGTGTCTGGCGCATCTGGACTGAGCGAGGACAGCAAGGCAAAGCGGGCGGTGCGCGATTCAAGATCGACAGCGGCTGGCAGCCAGCCCCTGGCGTCCGAAAGATTTAGACGACCGATATCACCTACACAAACAGACGCGTTCCAGTCAGAATGAACTACACAGGACTCGTCGGTAACCACACTGTCGTGCTCGCCGTCATGAAGCAGCACCTGGGAATTAGGGATGCCTGTCACTGAGCCATCCAGATCGCGGAAGGACAGGGTCCGATATGCATCGCCGCCGCGGTTGTCATTATCGAATCGGGGATCGAAATTAGGGAAATACACCGGCTTGGCATTGATGAACTTTGCCCCCTTTATGGTACTGCCGGTGCTGAGCCCTGCACTTGTGAACAATAGGAAGGAGAGTGCGCCAGTTTTTCTCTGGGCGTTGTCCTGAAAGTTCACAAATGTCGTGTCTACCACGTCATCGCGGTAATCGTAGTACTCGTAGCCGCGGATAGGGAAATCAGGAATGGCAGGCTTCGGCAGGCTACGACCATAAGCGATCTCCCCCGGCGTTACCGGATTGCCTATATTATCGGTCTCACCCACAACCAGCCCATCAACCAGCCGTGAACTGAAAGGCAGACTTCCGATATCGCCTGCGGCCTGTGTCATGCCGATGGCATTGTCAGCGAGTTTCAAGTTGTCGTACACGTACATATCGCCGCGACCCCAGAGGCCGCCATTGCGGTTCTTATAGCTGGTCAGATCCTCAAAGTGCGACTCTAATACCTCGCTCTCTAGGTCAGTAGGATCAGCCAACGGCAGCAAAGGGACGGAAGCCAAGCCGAAGGTGTTATCCTCGTTGATGTGTCGGTCAATCATGAAGCCGTCGAAGTTAGAGTGGGCCACATTGCCCCTGAATTCTCGGACCGGGGTGCGGCGCGGCCAGGTGTTGAGGCTGTCTTCCGAACCCAGAAACGCACCATTCGGGTGAATCGGCAGCGAAAACCAGAAGCCAGTCGAATCAGAACCGGCTGCCACATTGTTGATGTAACTGTTGTCCGGGTTAGTGATCCAGTAGGACGCTGCGGTGTTGTCCGAAGGCAGCAGGGTATCTCTGCCGGAAAAGCTCGCCTGTGTCAGGGCCTGACGGTTTTGCGCATCAATCTCTCCATTTGCGGCCAGATTGGTTGGCACGCATTCCAGGGTAGGATGACACTTGGTTTGGATGGCCAGGTTGCTGATAAATTCGTTGCCAGATTCAATTCCGTCTTCCATGAAGAAACAGTGGCCAACGTTGTTGTAAGTCACATTATTTTCAACCTGCAAGTCGTTGGTACCGTGCACGGTCACACAGCGGTTGAAGGTATCGTGAATGGCTGCGTTGCGAATGTACTGACC
>RFVC01000008.1 GCA_009922595.1 Gammaproteobacteria bacterium
CGATGGCAGTCCCTGATACAGCAGCATCAACTTGATGCCGTGGTCTGTGCAGCCTCTGCATTGAAGAGAGGCATCCTAGACAAGACAGAAGCTGAGCGTTACGAGAAACCCGGCGCAACCCTTCGGGATGGATTTACCATCAGCGGTCTTGGTCAGTTTATCGATGCAGCACAGCAATCAGACCGAGTGATAAATTTTGTAAATTAATGTCATGGGCAGCCAGCACTACCTGATTATAAGCACTGCGGCACCCTATTCAGGGGTGAAGCCGCGTGCAGCACTGGATATGGCCCTGACAGCTGCTGCGTTCGAACAAGAGGTGACCATTGTATTCAGGGACGAAGCGGTCAGGCAGTTACTGAACGGCCAGGTAACGGACAACAGCGGATTGAAAAACATTGGCAAAATGATTTCCGGCCTGAAGATGTACGATGTGAAGCGAATATGTATACACACACCTTCACTTTCGTTGGAGAGTATTAATAACGAGCATTTACTGGATGGAATAGATACTCTCAGCGATGCTGATTTAAAAACCCTAGTCGCCAGTGCCGACCAGGTAATGGTGTACTGATGAATCTGCATACACTGAATAAAACTGGCCAGGCTATGCAAGCCTGTTTTAACGCGATTGCTGAGACCGATGCACTTATCTTGCTGGAAGACGGTGTCTACGCGCTGGGAGAATATATAGAGTCCGCTCTCCCAGAATCAGTGAAATGCTATGCAATAGCAGATGATATTTCATCCAGGGCCGTTCGTAATGCTAGTGGTTCCCATGTTGTCCCCATAAACTGGCAAGATTTTGTTTCGTTAAGTGCAAAGTACGACAAGGTGATTAGCTGGGGCTAACATGTCTAAAGCACTTGTAGTGGACGACCAACAAATTACCTTGGATAAAGAAGGCTATCTTGAAAATCTGGATGACTGGTCTGAAGACGTGGCAAAAATATTGGCGGCCAGGGAAAATATTTCCCTTTCAGAAGCTCACTGGGAGGTCATCAATCTGCTCCGTCACTTTTACGCGAAGCATGGTCTTTCTCCAATGATGCGCATTCTTGTTAAGCAAATGAAACAGGAATATGGAACAGAGAAAGGAAGCAGTATTTATCTCATGACCCTGTTTCCGGAGTACCCTGCCCTAATTGCCAGTAAAATTGCCGGACTGCCACGACCCACTAACTGCCCTTGATCAGTCAAAAAACTAAAACAATGGATTCTAAGATTGCCGTGGAGTCCTTGCCGTACAGCAGCACACCTTACCCGTTATTCAAAAAAATACGGCATCTACCCCTGCCTGTGTTACTGGCCAGCGGGGATGACAGAAACAGAAAGGACGCGCGCTTCGAGTACATCACCGCAGCACCAGACAAAGTGGTGAAATCCACTGGGACCGAAATAAGTATTGAAACGCACACTGAAAAGTCAGTTTTTTCAGGAAGCCCTTTCGATGTCCTGGCTCAGGAATTTCCACTAGATGCCAATTCTACATTTGATCAAGACCTCCCTTTTTCCGGAGGAGCTATAGGCTACTTTGGTTACGAAATGTTGCATCCCTGGTTTGAAATATCCCCAGGACATGAAAAGGACATTGCTTTACCCGATATGCTGATCGGGATTTATTCGTGGGTGCTGGTTATAGATCATGTCTTAAAGAAATGCAGCCTGGTATTTCGAGACAACTGTCGAAAAGAGCTTCGCGATGAAGTGACCAAGGCGTTGACGCAAACTAATGATATTAGCAGCGGAACCTTCAATCTGGCAGGCAGCTTTATTTCCAACTTCACACGAGAGGCATACCAGGATGCTTACCAGAAAGTTATCGATTACATTCTTGCAGGTGACTGTTACCAGGTTAACCTAACTCATCGTTTTGTAGCTGATTGCAACGGCGATCCATATACAGCTTTTACACGTCTGCAGACAATTGCCAAAGCACCCTTTGCAGCCTTCATGGAGGATGGTGACCAGGCTGTGCTGTCCTTTTCACCGGAACGTTTTATCCAGGTTCAAAACCGAAAGGTCATGACGCAGCCGATTAAAGGTACGCGGCCGCGTAATCCAAACCCGAATCAGGATAAAAAAAATAAAATAGATCTGGAAAGCAGCACCAAGGATAAAGCTGAGAATCTGATGATCGTGGATCTGCTGCGCAATGATCTTGGACGCGTATGTGACACCGGCAGTATCTCCGTACCCAATCTTTTCGAAACGCAAAGCTTTACCAATGTGCATCATTTGGTCAGCACTATCACTGGTGAACTTGAAAAACGGGAGGATGTGTTTGCACTTATCAAGGCGGGTTTTCCTGGTGGTTCAATCACAGGCACTCCAAAAATCCGGTCCATGGAAATCATAAACGAGCTTGAAAACGTTATGCGCTCTGTTTATTGCGGCGCTTTTGCTTGGATTGACTTTAACGGCAATATGGACAGCAATATCTGTATCCGAACACTCGTCAAGGACAAGGATAAAATCTATTGCTGGGGAGGTGGCGGCGTGGTGGCTGACAGCGTTTGCGAGCAGGAATACCAGGAATCATTGGACAAAATTAATCTGTTCATGGACGCGCTCAAATCAGGCGTATAACCCCCGGCTTCTTGCCATGGCTGACTTCACCCTAGAAATCGTTCGTAACATTGGCCGCTCGCTGAATACCGATCATAACCTTGAGACCTTCAGGACCGATCATAAACTGGCCGCCGTTCTGATTCTTGTCTACCAGGGACGCAGTGAGCCCGAAATCATACTTACCCGTCGCAGCGCTTCCCTGCCAAACCATGCTGGCCAAATCAGCTTTCCCGGCGGCAATGTCAGTACTAAAGATCAAAGCCCTGTGGAAACAGCATTAAGGGAAGCTGAGGAAGAGATTGCTCTTACAACAGAGTCCGTTGAAATTCTTGGCATTCTCGACACCACCGTCGTTCCTTCAGGCTTTGCAGTGGCACCAGTGCTCGCCATTGTTGATGAGCTTCCCCCACTTCAGCCTAATCCCGGAGAGGTCGATGAGATTTTTTCGCTACCGCTCTCCCTGGCCTGTGATTTAACCCGTTATCGAACTGATTTTCTGGTTAGAGATGGAAGAAAACGGGAGTTCTATGTTCTGGATTACGAGCATTACTATATCTGGGGTGCCACTGCAAAGATGCTGAGAACGCTAGGGCAGATTTTCAAAAATTGATGCTCAGAAGTTTATAACGCCAGAGTGCGGTTACTGGCGCGAACAAATTCCTTCTTCAGTTCTTCATAACTAAATACAGCAGGAAACTGCGGAAATTCCTCGATCACATTCTCAGGCGCCATGAAGAGAATGCCTTCATCCGCCTCGGCAAGCATAGTGGTATCGTTGTAGGAATCTCCTGCCGCAATGACCCGGTACTGCAGGCTGTGAAAGGCCTTGACCGATTGTCTCTTAGGATCTTTCTGGCGCAGCTTGTAATCCAGCACCTTGCCATCCGCACCTATTTCGAGGCGGTGACATAGCAAGGTGGGAAAGCCAAGCTGGCGCATGAGTGGCTGGGAGAATTCATAGAACGTGTCGGAGAGAATCACCACCTGGAAGCGCTCTTTCAGCCAGTTGATGAACTCGACTGCCCCCTCAAGTGGTGAAAGCGTTGCGATTACTTCCTGGATTTCGTTGTAGCCAAGATCATGCTCCTCAAGGATTCGCAGCCGCTGCTGCATCAACTGGTCGTAGTCAGGAATGTCCCGTGTGGTAGCCCTGAGCGTGTCGATGCCGGTTTTTTCAGCAAAATTGATCCAGATTTCAGGAATAAGGACCCCTTCCAGGTCCAGGCAGGCTATTTCCAAGGAAAGCTCCTTAATACATTACAGCAAGGGCGAAAAAATACTGGACCATTCTCCATGTTTCAAAAATATGATGCAATGCCTGGATCCCTTATCTCACCAGATATAGGGGCTCTGTCAAAAATAAACACAATATTTAGCGTTTTTATTTGCCTAGAGCTTCATAAGTCATTAATATTTATAGCTATTTCACATGGAACATAGCTTAAGAACGAGTCAAGGTTTGCCAGCTAAGTGTTTGTAAAATAGCAATTTCATGTAGACGGCCAGCAATGTACAATGCGCCAACTCTTAATTGCACCAGGCCCGGATTTCAGCAGAAATGGCACTTTCCAAAGAGCAGGTTCAGGATAAAGCCCAGGCTTTAGCTGAAAGTGAACCTAAAGAGATCATTAAATTTGCGCTACAAGAGATTGATAATATTGCAATTTCTTTCAGCGGCGCAGAGGATGTCGTGCTTATAGAACTCGGCTCCAAGGTGGCCAGGAAACTCGGCAAACCCCTCCAGGTTTTTACCCTCGATACCGGCCGCCTGCATCCTGAAACCTACCAGTTTATTGACAAAGTCCGGACGCATTACGGCATTGAAATCGAGATTCTCTCTCCAGACCGGGACAAGCTGGAAGCCTTCGTGAAGGAAAAAGGCCTGTTCAGCTTTTACGAAACCGATCACCTCGAATGCTGCGGTATACGCAAAATAGAGCCGCTCAAGAGGAAACTGGCCGGTATTGATGCCTGGATTACAGGCCAGCGCAAGGACCAGAGCCCGAGTACTCGAGACGCGGTACCTGTGGTGGAAATGGACCCTACTTTCAGCAGCGCTGATAACCCCCTTGTAAAATTTAACCCACTGGCCAACTGGAGCTCAAAGCAGGTCTGGGACTATATCCGTATGTTCGATGTCCCCTACAACGAACTGCATGACCAGGGCTACGTCAGTATTGGCTGTGAACCCTGCACGCGGCCTGTAGGCCCCGGGCAGCATGAACGTGAGGGCCGCTGGTGGTGGGAAGAAGCTACCGCCAAGGAATGCGGTCTGCACCAGGGCAATGTGATAGCCTCTGACACCAAATAAGCGAAACGGTTACTTGAAGGGAATCTCGAGGTCGCTGAACAAAGTGTCATTTCCAGGCTGACCGTGGCTGGCAATAGCCGCATCAACCCTGTCCCTGTCCAGGTGAGGGGCAAACATCTCGATAAAGTCGTACATGTACTTGCGCATGTAGGTTTTGCGCCGGAAACCAATACTCGTTGTACTGAAATCAAACAGATGGCTGGCATCAATGGCCACCAGGTCCTCATCGTCATCCTCCACAGCCATACTGGCCAGGATGCCTATCCCAAGTCCCAGCCTAACATAGGTTTTAATGACATCGGCATCCGCAGCCGTGAACACCACCCTGGGCTCCAGGAAGGCCTTTTGGAAGGCTTCATCCAGCTTTGACCGCCCTGTGAAGCCATAAACATAGGTGACAATTGGCCACTGTGAGACCTCTTCTAGGGTTAAACGGCTCGACTGGCACAGTGGATGATCCCTGGGGACCAGTAATGTTCTGTTCCAATGAAAACAGGGCATCATTACCAGGTCTGAAAAGAGCTCCAGGGCCTCTGTTGCAATTGCAAAATCAGCAGTTCCATCGGCGGCCAGCTGGGAGATTTGCATTGGCGTGCCCTGGTGCATGTGAAGGCTAACCTCGGGATAACGGTCGATAAAGGTTTTGATAACTGCTGGCAGGATATATCGGGACTGAGTATGGGTTGTGGCGATACCCAGGTTACCTAGCTTTTCATCGGTGAATTCCTCGGCAATGGCTTGGATTCCCTCTACTCTGTGCAAGATATCAGCCGCTGCAGCGACTATTTTCTCACCTGCCGGGGTCAGACTGCTAAGATGTTTGCCGTTACGGATAAAAATATCGGTGCCAAGTTCCTTTTCTAGATTACGGATCTGCTTGCTGATTCCTGGCTGTGACGTAAAAAGATGCTGTGCCGCCTGACTGATATTGAACTGGTGGTTGGTGACTTCCCAGATATACTTCAACTGCTGTAGCTTCATCGGGTAACCCTACCTGTTATAGCTAATATTTATAAAAATATAGCTAAATATTATTATGAGGAATATCAAAATTCCACTACAGTGTGCCTGTTTGAATTTAGGGAGGCCCTGCTCCCATGTTTGATCTTTTGATCCTGATGTTTTCTGGCGCCCTGGTTGGCTTTGCCATAGGCCTGACCGGTGTTGGTGGTGGTTCGCTGATGACGCCAATACTGCTGCTGATGGGCTATTCTGCACCTGTCGCTATTGGCACAGACCTGCTTTATGCCGCCATTACCAAGAGCAGCGGCGTAATTTTTCACCACAAGAAACAAAACGTGGACTGGAAGGTGATGGCCTTGCTGGCAGCTGGCAGCATCCCCGTTTCAGTGCTTTTAAGTATCCTGGTGATGAGACATGGCCTCGCTAAAAACGAGCAGTACGAATCTATTCTGACCACGTTCCTGGGCGTTATGCTGGCCCTCACGGCGTTGGTGATCGCTTTGCAAAAGCATATACAAAAGCGGCTTTCACCCGGAACCCATCCCCCTGTACATCACGGTTTAGAGCCGCCTTTTTACGGCTACCCTCAGAAACACACTGCAATAATGACCCTGCTTCTTGGCCTTGTACTGGGATTCTGCGTCACCATGGCATCCGTTGGGGCCGGCGCCATTGGTGCTGCCATTCTCTTCCTCCTCTATCCGCACTGGAAAGCCACCATCGTAGTAGGCACAGGGATTGCGCATGCCGTGCCTTTAACCCTCGTTGCCGGACTGGGTTATCTCGCTAATGGCCTCGTTGATTTGCCTTTGCTTGGCAGTCTTATGATGGGTTCCATCCCGGGAATCTATCTGGGCACCCATGTGGGGTCTCTTTTCCCGGATAAGGTGATGCGCGCAATTCTGGTAGCCGCGCTGCTCGGACTGGGAATCTATTTTTCAGTAATTCACTGAAGATCAGGAATTTTCAGCCTTGAGGTTCGCAATGCCGTGTGGGACATGCCCTGTGGCCACATGCTCACGCGCCGATTCACAGTGGCCCTGCTGGTCATCAAAGAATACATCGGCATCGTAGGCTCGCAGAAACTCGCCCTTGTCCTCTCCGCCGAGGAAAAGTGATTCATCAATATGAATGTCCCATTCGCGCAGGGTTCTGACCACTCGCTCATGAGCCGGCGCGGCGCGGGCTGTTACCAGGCATGTGCGAATGGGCGAGTCTTCATCGCTAAATTCATGTTGGAGCATTTGCAAAGCCGCCAGGAAGGCCTTGAATGGGCCGCCTGTCAGGGGACGCTTGGCCGCCTTGACCTCACTCTGAGTAAAGGCTTCCAGGCCCTGGGTTTTATAGATTTTTTCAGCCTCGTCTGAAAAAAGTACAGCATCGCCATCAAAGGCAAAACGTAGCTTCACGTCATCCATGTTGGCCTGTCGGGAGTTAAGGATGGTGGCCGCCGCTACCCCATTCTCGAGCGCCATTCTGACATCACTGCCATCTGTGGATAAAAACAGGTGCGAATTAAAGGCTGAAATATAACGGTATGGACTGGAGCCGCCGCAAAAAGCCGCCTTCTGTATATCTAGTTGATGCTGTTCTATGGAATTGAAGATCCTGAGACCGGTATCGGCGGAATTACGCGAGAGCAGGATCACTTCCACGCATTTCTTACCTATCAGGGAATTCAGGTTAAGCAGCTTCTTTACCAGGTGAAAGGCATCGCCAGGTTCAAGTACCTCGTCCTCGTGTTCAATCTGGTAATGGCGGTAAGCATCAACACCCTGCTCGATATAAATACGGTGACTATCATCCAGGTTGAACAGCGCCCTGGAAGAGATAGCAACGACGAGTTTGCCTGGAAAAGCTTTAGCCACAACTGACCCCGGTTCCACCTAATCCGCAATAACCCGCAGGATTCTTGGCGAGGTACTGCTGGTGATACTCTTCAGCGTAATAGAAGGTATCCAGAGGCTTAATCTCTGTCGTTATTCTCCCGTAACCGGCAATTTCTAGGGCATCCTGGTACTGCTTTTGACTCTGCATCGCGAGATCAGCCTGTTCAGCTCCGACCGTGTAAATGCATGACCGGTACTGTGTGCCCCTGTCGTTGCCCTGACGCATGCCCTGGGTCGGATTATGAGACTCCCAGAAACAGGTAAGGAGTTCTGAAAAAGACGTGGTATCGGGATCAAACACCACAAGAACAACCTCGCTGTGCCCGGTCATTCCGCTGCACACCTCTTCATAGGTTGGATTGGGCGTAAAGCCGCCGGCATAGCCAACGGCGGTCGAATAAACGCCGGGGATTGACCAGAAACGCCGCTCAGCCCCCCAGAAGCATCCCAGGCCGAATACAGCTTGACTGTATTCTTCCGGAAACGGCGGTTTGTTGGGGTGGCCATTAACAAAATGCTGACCAGAGACTGGCATAGCCGTGTCTCTTCCCTTCAGCGCAGCGTTCGGGCTGACCAGTGTCGTTTTATCCATGAAAATGTCTTTTAACATCGCTTTCTAACATATTGAATCACCTGAATTTTTCCTATTGTCGGCAATCCCGTAAAAACGCATAGTAATGACATAATATAAGGCAGTCCTTTTATTGAAAAGACCAGAGTGGTGATTTGTTCTTCATCCCGCGTTACCGCACAGTTTCAGTAAAATCTCCCTTAAAGTCAGGTAGTTACAAAAAATTCATAATAAGATGTATTTAGAATTTTTCTGCATGCGCGAGCAGCCACTCACCCTGACCCCTAATACGTATTTCTTCCTGGATCTCGATAGTCACCACCAGGCGCTGGGCAGACGCTTGGTAAAATGATGATATCGCCACTTACCTGGTAGCTTACTATACCAATTACATGCCCGCGTATGTTGATACCTATTAGGCCTGGGAAGCGCAGCGCCGTGACAGAATTGATGGTGTACAGGGAATCAACACCAGTTTTGATCGACTGGAATTGCTTCAGGTCAGTGATGAGCAGATTACGGCCAGGTTCTGGCTCTATTATTCATGTGACAACTACGCCGATGAAACATTAGGAACTCACTTTCATTAACTCAGCAAGCGAGTGGAAGATTCTTGAAGAGCGTAATATGGAAATTATAACGGGAAAATAAAATACGTCAGTTTCATTTCGGTAGAAGCTCGGCAACATATTCAATCCAGTGCCTGACGGATTTGTCAGTTCCCGAGGCAAGATGACACTGGCAGCCAATATTGGCGGTAGCGATTTTATCGACGGACTCTGCGCCAAGCGCTTCCAGCTTTTGTTTTTTCAATACCTTCGACATGGCTGGCTGAAAAAGTGAATAGGTTCCCGCCGAGCCACAGCACAAATGACGATCCTTCGTCTGTTCAAGCTGAATCCCCATTTTGGTCAGCAACGATTCGGTGACCTCGTTCAATCCCTGGCCATGCTGCAAGGTGCAGGGTGAATGAAATGCCAGTCGTGTACTGCCGCTTAACTCAAGTTGGTCGGAGTCCGCGCGAGCAATGAATTCGCCGATATCCATCACTCTGTGGTTAATTTTTTTCACTAATTCCAAGGCAGACGTGTCATTTTGAAACAGACTGGAATAATGCTTAAGAAAAGTCCCGCAGCCACTCGCGGTACTGACAACAGCCTCTGCCCCTTCATTCAAAGCTGCTTCCAACTGCGCGAGTAATTTCTTTGCATTGCGTTTGCCCTTCTCTGCATAGTCGCTGTGATAATGTAATGCGCCGCAACAGCTCTCCTGCTCAATCTCCTGTACGGAAATATTCAGGCGCGACAACACGGCTCTAGCCGCATTATTGGTCGCTGGAGAAAGTGTATTCTGTACGCAGCCATTAAGCAGGACGACCTTACGCTGTGATGGGCGCTTAATGGTTAAATTAAATTGACCGGCAGCTGGTAATTGTCTCGACAAGGATTTGGGCAGCACACCCTTTAAAATGGACGCCAGTCGGATCAATGAGCGAAAAATAATGGGTGTTGAAATGCAGTACAAAAGCAGATGCCTTCTCAAACGTGAGAGCAGCGGTCTGCTGATTTTTTGCAGTAACTGTGCTTTGCCAATATCGAGCAGTTCGAGATATTGCACATCAGAGGGGCAGGTTGTTTCACAGGACTGACAGCCAAGACAACGGTCAAGATGCTGAAGGGTTGTTTTGCCGGCAGAGTCGGGACTGTCTTCCAGCAGCTGCTTGACCAGGTAAATGCGTCCCCTGGGACTATCCAGCTCATTGCCAGTGAGCAGATAGGTAGGACAAGTGGCTGTGCAAAAACCACAGTGGACGCAGGACCTTAGAATCTCTTCAGCTCTTTGCCCTTCTTTTGAGGACTGAAAGGGTTGCGCTAAAGTAGTCTGCATCTCAAATTTCGCCCTGTTTACAGCCAATCATGAAAGCGGCCCGGGTTAAATATTCCCTGAGGATCAAAAGCACTTTTTAACGAGGTATACCACTGTTGCAAAGCTGGCGACACCGGGGCAAAACGCCTCATGGATTCGTTGACGCAAGACCTGAACAAAGTTGCCTGGGCGTCAGACTGGCTTGCCATTCGATGGATAATCTCCGGCTCGGCAGCAGATTTAAACCAGAGGATAGCGCCGCCCCACTCCGTTAGTCGCGCAGAGTCATTCGGGTAAAAAGCAGAGACATTCTTACCAGGGGCAACCGACAAGCGCCACAAATTCTTGTGGCTTTCAGATTCCAGATTAAAAAAAGCGTGTGAGTGGTTTTTAATCTCCACCCATAAAGTGTTATCGGCTTGCACGTTCTGTTCTACAAAGCCAAAAGACTTCAATAATGTCTTCTCCAAACCTGAAATTTCATCGGCGCCACCGGAAAAACGCACATATAATGTCCCATCAATACTACTGGCCGCAGAGACAGGCAATCCTTTCTTGCGCAGTTCGTTCACGAAAACCGCACTTTCCAGAGACTCCACTGAAAAACTGAAAGTCAATTCTCTTTCGGGAGCCGGGATAACCCTAAGCGTTATTTCCAGAATAAGTCCCAGGCAGCCCAGCGAGCCAGTCATCAGACGGGAGATATCGTATCCTGCCACGTTTTTCATTACCTTGCCGCCGTATTCAAGGATCTGCCCTTCTCCCGTAATTATGCGGCAGCCCAGCACGATGTCCGCGATGCTGCTCCTGTAGGGTCTGGCGGGCCCAGAAAGACCTGCAGCAATAGCGCCGCCTATCGTGGCATCATCTGAAAACCCGGGCGGTTCGCAGGCAAGCATCTGGCCATGAGACGACAATTCCCGCGTTAATTCTGCCAGGGAAGTTCCGCCCCGCACTGTCACGGTTAACTCGCTGGGTTCATATTCAACAATGCCGTTATGAATAGTGGTAGTGACAGTTTCTCCGAGAACAGGATTGCCGTAAAAAGATTTACTGCTGCCACCAAGAATGAAGAGCGCAGCATTCTCACGGGCGGCGTCCGTTATCTGCTCCTGAAGAATATGTGTACTGTCCTGCATGTCGAATCAGCTGGCAGGAGTTAAATTGCTAATCAGGTTTTCGGGCACACGATTCTGTGAAAGCGCCCTGTATTCCTGGCAATGTTTGAGCAATGGAATATTCTTGCCGGGATTGAGAATGTTTTGAGGATCAAGTGCGGCCTTAACCTTATGAAATAGCGTCAACTCGGCATCCGTAAACTGCAAAGGCATCTGTCGTATCTTTTCAACGCCGACACCATGCTCACCGGTAATTGTGCCGCCAACAGCGATGCATTTTTCCAGTACGCGCGCTCCCATTTCCTCTACCCGCTCAAGCTGGCCAGGAATGTTCGCATCATAAAGAATCAGCGGGTGAAGGTTGCCGTCACCGGCATGAAAAACATTGGCGACCGGGAAACCATATTCCTCGGACAGTGTCGAGATCGTATTAAGCACTTCGGCTAGGGACTTGCGGGGAATTGTGCCGTCCATGCAGTAGTAATCAGGAGAAATGCGCCCTACTGCCGGGAAAGCACTTTTGCGCCCTTTCCAGAACAGCGCCCTCTCTTTGTCATCCCGCGCTATTTTTAGAGATGTGCAGCCAGAAGTATTCAGTATATTGCTGATTTTCTGCAGTTGCTCCTCACAGCTGGATTTGGCGCCATCAATTTCTATAAGCAGGATGGCGGCAGCATCCCTGGGATACCCCGCTTCTGCAAAATCTTCTGCCGCACGAATAGCATTGTTATCCATCATCTCGAGGCCGGCTGGTATGACTCCGGCAGAAATAATATTGCTGACTGCTTGCCCCGCTGTATCGATTGCATCAAATGCTGCTAGCATAACTTCGACATGCTCCGGTATCGGCAGTAACCGAACCGTTATCTCGGTCACCACCATCAGCATGCCTTCGGAGCCAATGATAAGCGGCATCAGGTTAAACCCGGCGTTGTCCATGCCTCCACAGCCAAGGGTGACAGGCTCACCTTCTACGCTGAAGCCTTTTATTTGCAAAATATTATGGACGGTTAAACCATACTTTAAACAGTGGACACCGCCGGCGTTTTCAGCGATGTTGCCGCCAATTGAGCAGGCGATCTGGGAAGAAGGATCCGGCGCGTAAAAAAGACCATATCTGCCAGTGGCTTCTGAAATTGCCAGGTTTCTTACACCAGGCTGCACCCGCGCCGTCATCGCTGCTGGATTGATTTCCAGAATCTTGGACATGCGAGATAGTACCAGCAGCAAGCCCTCAGGATGAGGCAAGGCACCCGCAGACAGTCCTGTACCTGCGCCTCTGGTCACAATCGGCACCGCGTACTTGTGGCTGAGCCTGATGATCGCCTGCACCTGCTGCTCGTCTTCCGGCAGCACGGCGAGTTTAGGAAGCTGTCTGTAGGCTGAAAGGCCGTCACACTCAAAGGGACGCAGTTGTGTCTCTTCTGTGAGAATGAAATCGTCCTGCAGAATATCGCGCAGTTCTTTCAGCAGGTTATGAATTGCCGCTTCATCCGCCATTGCAGATTTCCATGTAGCGGCTGACTACGGCTGTCATGCCCTGCTCAAGACACTCAACTGTCAGGGCGTGACCGATCGATACTTCCAGAATATTTGGGATGGTGAGGAAATCAGGCAGGTTATTCAGGTCAAGATCGTGTCCGGCGTTGACGCCAAGGCCAAGGTCCTGGGCCAAAATGGCTGTTTCTTTGTAACGCTCAAGCACTTCACTGTGCTGGGCTGTGAACCAGGCTTCAGCATAGGACTCAGTGTACAGTTCAATTCTGTCGCTTCCGGATTCTGCTGCCAATTCGACCTGTTCCAGGTCAGGATCGAGAAAAACTGCCGTGCGCACATCCCATCCGTTGATTTGTGCAACTACATTATGTACCAATTCAGCATGCTCATGAAAATTCCAGCCGTGATCTGAAGTCAGCTGGTTATCGGTATCCGGGACAAGGGTGCACTGATCAGGACGATTGTCTTCAACTAACCTTAGAAACTCGTCATTAGGGTAGCCCTCGATATTTAATTCGACGTTGTCATGCTCCTCTATCAGGGCTGCCAGGTCATAGGCATCTTGGCGGGTGATATGCCTTTCATCCGGCCGTGGATGAATTGTGATGCCTTTCACGCCAAGGGCAATAAAACGGCTAGCAAAATCCGTAACAGAGGGGTAATCCCTGCCCCTGGAATTTCGCAGCAGAGCAATTTTGTTTAGATTAACGCTTAGATCAGTCATGCAATTCATTAATAGTTAAAACCCGAATTATAGCGGGAATACGCGGCGTAATCTGCGCAGCGTCAAAAAGCTAAGTGATTGATTAAGTTGGTGCCCGAGGCCGGAATCGAACCGGCACGGTATTTCTACCGAGGGATTTTAAGTCCCTTGCGTCTACCAATTTCGCCACCCGGGCAGTGTCTTCAGCAAGAAGAAGGCAGTATAAAAGCGAATTGAATAATAACGGAAATTATCGAAAGCATTTTAATTATTGTTATCGGAGCGGAAGAAAAAATGGAGGCCGGAGTCGGAATCGAACCGGCGTACACGGAGTTGCAGTCCGCTGCATAACCACTCTGCCATCCGGCCTTTTAACGATGCGCAAAAGACAGACAATATGGAGCGGGAAACGAGACTCGAACTCGCGACCCCGACCTTGGCAAGGTCGTGCTCTACCAACTGAGCTATTCCCGCTTTGCACCTTGAATGCGCTTGCCAAATTATTTCTTTGGCTTCTGCATTGACTGAATTTTCATGAAACCAGTTCTTGCAGTCGTTACTCGATTCACCTTATTTAACTACAATCCAAAACCATAGTTATAAACTCAGATTTGAGGGTGTTTCAAAGAGGTGGCTATTCTAATCAGACTAGATTGCAAGTCAAGCATTATCAGGGGTTTAGGCCAGATTCTCGCAAATTACTTGAGTTCGGCCCCAAGGATAGACCAGGCACTCCTGAGGTAAAGAAATGCCGACAGTAGGGTGAGCAAGGCTGCGATATAAATCAGCATAAATCCCAGCCCCCAGAACCAGATTACTCCCTCGGGATCGCTCGCCAGAAGCACGATGATGGCTATCATCTGAACGGTGGTTTTAACCTTGCCTAGCCAGCCCACGGCAACGACATTACGCTGATTCTGCTCGGCCATCCACTCCCGCAGCGCTGAAATCAAGATTTCGCGAGCCACCATGATGGCCGCTGGAATCACAAACCAGGGGCTGGCAAAGTTCGCTGCTAGCATGACTAGGGCCACCGTCACCAGGATTTTGTCAGCGACAGGGTCCAAAAAGGCCCCGAAAGGTGTGCACTGGTCCAGTTTCCTCGCCAGATACCCATCCAGCCAGTCCGTAATGCAGGCCAGGATAAAAATCAGGGAGGAAGCCAGGTAGTGGCCGCGAAAATCAGCATAATAGACAGCAATAAAGACAGGAATAGCCAGAATGCGCAGAAAAGTCATGAAATTGGCAAGATTCATAGGGTCTTATTCTACAGGAGAATGCCTGTAGCAGGCACTTCAGCCATGCAGATAATCATAGATATCCCGCGCCAGTGCCTTGCTGATACCGTTAACCCTCTGCAAGTCCTGAAGGCTGGCCCGGCGAATCTCCTGCTGTCCACCAAAATATCGAATAAGTTCCCGCCTTTTAGCCGGGCCTATGCCTGGGATCTGGTCAAGGAATGACTCCGTGCGCTTCTTGCCTCTTCTCTGGCGATGCGAAGTAATGGCAAAACGGTGGGATTCATCGCGGATATGCTGCAGCAGGTGCAAGGCCGGCGACTCCGGGGGCAAGGCAACTTCCCGCCGTGACCCACCGAGTATAAGGGTCTCCTGCCCGGCTTTGCGACTTACCCCCTTGGCAATACCGAGCAGGAATACATCCTTGATTTCAAGATTCCCGAGGACCTGTTCTGCCTGGCTTAATTGTCCAGCACCACCGTCTATCACCAGGATGTCAGGCAGTTTGGCCTCTCCCTTTTTAAGTCGCGTGTAACGCCTGCGAAGGGCCTGCTCCATTGCCGCATAGTCATCTCCAGGTGTAATATCTTCTATGTTGAAACGCCTGTATTCGGATTTCAGTGGTCCGTTCTGGTCAAAAACTACACAGGAGGCCACTGTGGCTTCGCCGGCACTGTGACTGATATCGAAACACTCCAGCCGAAGAGGCGTATTTTTAAGTTTCAGCGCAGTCTGAAGCGCACCCAGGCGCTGTTCCATGCTGCGTTTACTGTTCAACTTGTTCATAAGACCATGCCCGGCGTTGACACTGGCCAGCTCCAACCACTGCTGCCTATGCCCTCGCACCTGGTGCTTAATTGAGACCTTTCGCTCAGCAACCTGGCCAAGAGCTGCGGCTAATTGATCCCAGTCATCCGGCTTATAGTTGCAGATAATTTCCCGGGGAATACTCTGCTTGTGCTGCTCCAGCAGGTAATACTGAGCAATGAAGGCGCGCAGGATATCGCTGCCTTCTTTTTCCATTACGAAGCGGGGATAAAAATTCTTGTTGCCCAGGATTCGCCCTCCTCTGACAAAGATCACATGCAGACAGACGGCCCCTGCGTCCTGCGCCATTGCAATTACGTCAACATCGCCCTTTTCGCCCGCCACATACTGACTTTCTTGGATCAGGCGGATATCCCTGATCTGGTCTCGGACGACAGAAGCTTCTTCAAACTGCAGGTTGTCAGAAAGCTTTTCCATTTTCGCTGCAAGTTCTTTTGAAATCTGATCGTTCTTGCCCTCAAGAAACATAATCGAATAGCGTACATCCTCTGCATACGCCTGCTCATCAACCAGGTTTACGCAGGGTCCGGAACAACGTTTGATTTGGTATTGAAGACAAGGACGCGTCCTGTTCCTGAAATAGGTATCCTCGCATTGCCTGACATGAAAAATTTTTTGCAGCAGCGCCAGGCTTTCCCTGACCGCTCCGGCACTGGGGAAAGGACCAAAATAACGGCCTTTCTTTTTCTTTGCGCCACGATGGAAAGCCAATCTTGGAAAGGCGTCCTGTGAAGAGAGAAAGATATAGGGATAGGACTTGTCATCCCGGAGCAGGATGTTGTATGGAGGCCGGTTATCCTTGATCATGCTCTGTTCGAGCAGCAGCGCTTCGGTTTCGCTGCTGGTTATCGTGATCTCGATATCCTGGATTCGATTGACCAGGGCAATAGTCTTGTTATCCAGCCCGCCGCCCCGAAAATAACTGGACAGGCGATTCTTCAGGTTTTTGGCCTTGCCTACGTAAAGAATCTTTCCCTGTGCATCAAGCATGCGGTACACACCAGGGCGAGTGCTGGCGTGTTTCAAGAAATTCTTATGATCAAAGGCAGGTTCAGGCATGCGAGCTATTGAACAGGTAAAAGCTGCAAGTTAAAAGTAAAAGGCTTACTCCTTTTACTTTTTATTTTTCGCTTATCTTTCTACTTTAAACTTTTTTTAAATAATCCTGACTTCGGGAGTCAGTTTTACCCCAAACTTGTCATGGACTGATTTCTGAATGCGTTCTGACAAATCAACCAGTTCGGCCCCAGTGGCATTGCCGTAGTTAACCAGTACCAGTGCATGATTTTCGTGCACACCCACATCGCCCTCACGATATCCTTTCCAACCTGCTTTCTCTATCAGCCAGGCTCCAGCCAGCTTAACCTGCTCTTTATCAGGGTATCCGACAATGTCCGGAAAAGCCTGCTGCAGTTCGGCAAAGCGCTGTTTCGATATGGAAGGGTTCCAGAAGAAGCTACCGGCGTTTCCGAGACGATTGGGGGCAGGTAATTTACTTCGTCTAATCGTACAGACTGTTTCGCTGACCAGTTCCGGACTAATTTCAGCTGCTGGCACTTCGGCCAGGGCATTTGCCAGTGCTGAATATTCAATGTTGATGTTGGCCCTTCGGCTGAGACGTAGCACGACTGACGTAATTATATATTGCTCCTTCAGACGCTCTTTAAAGATAGAGTCGCGATAAGCAAACTCGCATTGCTGACGATTGAATGTCTGTAATTCTCCGGTTTGGATTTCCAGCGCCTCCAATGATTCAAAGACATCACAAAGCTCTGCGCCGTAAGCACCGATATTCTGAACGGGTGCTGCTCCTACAGTGCCTGGAATCAATGACAGGTTTTCGATTCCGTAACACTTGTTTTCCAGACACCACTTAACGAAAGCGTGCCAGTTTTCCCCTGATTTTGCCTCTACGAGGACGTTATCCCCCTCTTTTGCTTTTATCCGCTTGCCATGGATATTCATTTCCAGAATTATGCCGGGATAGTTCTCGCGGAAGAGTAAATTGCTTCCCTGTCCGATCATCATGTAAGGCAGGTTCCTGGCCTTGACGAATCCAAGGGCATCCCTCAGGCAGTTGATGTCGGTCACATTGATAAAATACCTAGCATGAGCGGACACATGAAACGTGTTGTAATGCTGAAGGTTGAAATGTTCGAGAACTTCCATCTGAATGCGTCAGACCAGGTTATGCTTTCCAGCGATTTTTCTGACAAGGCTTGCAGAAGCATCTTCGACAAGATCCAGCACAAGCTCAAAACCATCCTTACCTGAGTAGTAAGGATCAGGCACCTCGTCATAATCGCTGCTACCATGATGAAGAAAGAGAGAGATTTTTTCCTGCTGATCCGGTAATGCCATCTCCAGCAGGTCATGAAGATTCTGCCTGTCCATGGCAAAAATATAATCGAAGCGTTTCAGGTCCTCAGGTTTTACCTGGCGCGCTCGCAATGATGAAAGATCATAGTCGCGTTTTTGTGCTGCCCGCATAGAACGATGGTCAGGTGATTCACCTATATGCCAGGAGCCGGTTCCAGCAGAATCCACTTCGATGATGCCTGACAGATTTTCTGACGCCACGCTATGCCTGAATACCACTTCGGCAGTTGGAGACCGGCAAATATTGCCCAGGCACACCATTAATACTTGGATTAACTTGTCAGCCAATTGTTTCACACCGCGAAGAGAGCCCGGATTTTTTCCAGGTCTTCTTCAGTATCAACACCGGCCGGCATAGAAGTGCAGGCTTTCTGCACGTGGATTTTAACGTTATTGGACAGAGCCCTGAGCTGTTCCAGCTGTTCTGACTCCTCGAGGCTGCTGTGCGGCCAGGAGACAAAATCATGCAGTACTTTTACACGGTAGCCGTATATTCCGATATGCCTTTTATAACCCTTCATTTCATTCTCACCGCTGCGCGGAAAGGGAATGGGCGCCCGCGAAAAGTACAAGGCGTAGCCTTCATTGTCAGTCACTACTTTCACGTTGTGCGGATTAAGAATATCCTCACGCTCCTCCAGGTCTTCAAACAGCGTGCAGATCTGGGCATCAGGATGGGTATTCAGGTCGTGCCCTACCTGGTTAATTGCCTCGGGGGGGATCATGGGCTCATCACCCTGCACATTAATCACGGCCGCATGGTCAGGCAGGGATAGCTGTCGAGCGACTTCTTCAATCCTGTCAGTGCCTGACTGATGCTCTTTAGACGTCAGGATTACTTCAGCGCCGAACTGTTTGCAGGCTTCCTGAATACGCTCATCGTCCGTAGCGACATAAACCGCTTCTGCCTCGCTTTCATGTGCCCTGTCTACAACATGCTGGATCATCGGTTTTCCGGCAATGTCTAGCAGGGGCTTGCCTGGCAGCCTAGAAGACTGGTACCTGGCGGGAATGACAACAACAAAGCTCACAGCTTTTTCCTGTTTGCCTTTTCTTCTGGCGTTAATGCCCTGGCTTCGTTTTCTAGCATGATAGGAATTTCATCGCGGATAGGAAAAGCGAGGCTGTCCGGGTAGCAGATTAGTTCTTCAGCATCCTTGTTGTAAAAAAGCTCACCCTTGCAAAGCGGGCAGGCCAGAATTGTCAGTAGTTTTTTGTCCATAAATACTAAGCTCAAGTATGTAAATTCAGTTTATTGGTGATGGCAGACATAAAACCGTCAGGAAGTCTTGCCGCCACCTTGAGATACCAGTGCTGCTCTCCACAGAACTCACTGCACTTCATGGCATCTTTTTCAGTCATAACGACATCAAGATCATCATCAAACGTAATATCATCCTCACTGTAAAGATGATGATCCCTGAACATATGTGTAATGATATCAAAGCCGCAACTGCACAGAGAATTAAAGAAGCGTTCAGGATTGCCTATACCAGCCAGAGCATGCACTTTTTTAGCCGTGAGACTTTGAAGTATTTCATCGTTCACCGATAGAAACTTGCTGTCTTTCATATGCACCAGATGCGTAGCCTCAAGATGCATGGTTATGGTATCTACGGGCAACTCAAAGCGTGAGTCACCATTGCAAACCACCAGGTCTACCGAATGCAAGCGATCAGGCTTTTCTCTCAACGGGCCCGCTGGCAGAAGGAAGCCGTTCCCAAATCCACGCTGACCATCAATTACCGCAATTTCGAAGTCACGGGCGAGACGATAATGCTGCATGCCGTCATCACTGATGATGACATCACAGTCATTGAGGGCTTCAAGAAATTTGACTGCTGATACACGATCAGGATCAATAATCACCGGGCACTGTGTCTGCCGGGCAATCATCAAAGCCTCTTCGCCAGCTTCTTCGTGGCTGGTTTTAGGTTTTACTGCAAATGGGTACTCAGGTGGCTTAGCTCCATAACCACGGCTTACTATCCCTGGTTTAAACCCCAGTTCCTGAAGTTGCTGTGCCAGGTAAATAACCAGTGGAGTTTTCCCTGTGCCGCCTACGGTCACGTTGCCAATCACAATTAGCGGCAGTGCACTTTTGTACCGTCGCTCGGAATTTTGCTGCCACTTGCGCCTTGTGCTGCTGACAAGCGCGAAAACCGCACTGAGCGGTCGCAGCAGTTTTACCCATCGGGCATCCTTGTACCAAGCATTGACGAGACGATTCATGCGTTGAATTGAAGCTCATGAAGCTTCTGATAGGCGCCGCCTGCAGCCATGAGTTCAGTATGCGACCCACTTTCAACGATCCGGCCCTTTTCCATGACCAGTATGCGATCTGCAGATTCAATAGTGGACAGACGGTGCGCAATAACGAATGTGGTGCGTCCATGCATGAGATGCTCAAGAGCTGACTGGATTGCCTTTTCAGACTCCGAATCCAGGGCCGAAGTAGCTTCATCAAGAATCAATACAGGGGCATTTTTTAAAAGGGCGCGGGCGATGGCGAGTCGTTGACGCTGACCACCGGATAAAAGAAAACCATCATCCCCGATTTTAGTGTCCAATTCCTCTGGCAGTTCATCTACAAAGCCCCTGGCATTGGCATTATCCAGAGCATCGTAGATTTTCGCGGGCGCTGCATCCTGCAGTTCACCATAGGCGATGTTGTCTCGGATACTCCCGTTGAATAACACGACCTGTTGACTCACCAGCGCCACATGACTGCGTAAGTTGCGCAGGGTTAAATCAGTAATGGGGATATCATCCAGCAGGATTTCACCTTCGCTTTGCTGGTAGAAACGCGGAATCAGGTTCACCAGTGTACTTTTTCCCGAGCCCGACTTGCCGACAATCGCAATGGTTTCGCCAGGTTGGCACTTGAAGCTGATCTGTTCAAGTACCCGCCCTTTTTCCTTGTCATAACTGAAACTGACTTCTTTAAACTCAACGGCTCCCTGTATGCTGCTGACTTCTTGTGTGCCAATATCGGTTTCTTTTTCCTCGTCCAGCAAGACAAAGATTGATTCGGCAGCCGCAAGTCCCCGCTGCACCACCGCGTTGATTTTGGATAACTGGCGAATGGGTTTAAGCATTGCGCCGGCCGCCGTTACGTAAGCCACGAACCCGCCTGGCGTCATTTCTGCGAGCACCTGCGGCGACATTGCCATCCAGAGCAGCAGTGATAAAGCAGAGGCGACCATCACCTGGACTATCGGCGTGCTGAATGACTGCACAATAGCCATTTTCAGATTCTGTCTGAGGTTAAGCTCACTGGTTGCAGTAAACTGCTGTTTTACCTGCTGCTCGGCGCCGAATGTTTTAACCTCTTTCATGCCCTTCAACGTCTCTGACAGTATCTGGGTTACATCGCCCATCGATACCTGAATACGACTGCTGTGTTTACGGAACTTCCTCGCGGCAAACAGCACAACGAGCGAGATTAGGGGAGTTACAGCAACGAATAGCAGCGTTAGTTTCCAGTTGAGAAACAGTAGGTAGACAAAAAGCGCGATGACAAATATGCCTTCTCGCAAAATTACTGTCAGCGCATCAGTTACCGCTGCACTAATTTGTTGAACGTTGAACGTCACAGTGGAAACCAGATGCCCTGCTGTATTGCGATCATAATAAGCGCTGGGTAATTCAATGAAGCGCCCCATCAACTGGCAACGCAGGCGGTGTATTACATGGTTGGCGATATAGGCCATGTAGTAGGAGCCAAGGAAGCCGCCAACTCCCCTCACCGCCACAATGGCAATAAGAATAAGCGGTATAGTAACGCGCTGGTCGGAGCTTACGGATTCTCCACTGCCAATAACATCGACAAGTTCCTGCAGCAGATCAAAGAATTTAACACTGGACGCAGAGTACATCACGAAGCCAATAACACCAAGAAGGAATAACCCTAAGAGTGGCTTCAGGTAAGAAAGCAGGCGTCCGTAAAGTGAAAAACCGCTGATAAATTCGGCGGTTTTTTCAGGCTCTGCAGGATTTACTGTCGACTTGGGCTCACTCATTATTTGAATCCGGTTCACGTGTCGCAATATTAAGACTGGTAAAACCGAGCTGCGCAACGGCATCCATTGCGGTCACCACAGACTGATGGGTCGTATTGGCATCTGCCGTAATGATCATTGGAATCGAATTATCGCCAACTGATACCTCGGCCACCACTCTCATAAGTGTTTCCATTTGAGAATTCACGAGCTGACGGCCATTAACAGAATAAGTGCCGTTCTGAGCAATCAGAATTTCTATTTCAAAAGGTTGCTGTTCTATGGCTTCTCCGCTTGCCTCGGGCAGGTTAATCAGAATATTGGTATTGCGTGAAAAAGTTGTAGTCACCATGAAAAAAATCAATAACAGGAAAATTACATCAATCAGCGGGGTCAGATTGACACTTACTTCTTCCTTGAGGCTGCGCTGGAATTTCACTGTATTACCCCAGCGTTCCTGCGCTGTCCTTGATTTCAACACCTCTTGAAGAGTGCAGCGCATCAACCAGCTTGATGGATTCCCTCTCCAAGTCAATTACTAGGCTTTCAACTCTACGCAGGAAAATCCGGTAAAACATCAATGCCGGAATACCAACACAGAGGCCTGCGGCGGTAGTAATCAGCGCCTCTGAAATTCCACCTGCTAGCGCATTGGCATTACCTGTTCCCTGCGCCATGATTTCGCTAAATACGCGAATCATTCCCAACACTGTGCCAAGCAGGCCCAATAACGGAGTGATCAAGGCTATCGTGCCAAGAGTGCTCAGGTAACGTTCAAGATCATGAACTACATGACTTGCTGCTTGTTCAATACTCTCAGTCATGATACTGCGCCCGGCCTTGGAATTAATAAGCCCTTCGGCAAGAATCTGCCCGAGAGGTGATGACAACCTCAATTCACGTAATCGTGCGGCATCCAGTTGATTGTGCTTGATCTTGCCCCAGACTTCGGCAAGAACATTACGGGGCGCAATACGGGCGGGATTTAAGGTCCAGAATCTTTCAATGACAATGGCTATGGCTATTATTGAACACAGGATTATTGGCAACATCAACCAACCGCCGGCCTGCACTATTTCAAACACTTCAAAATGGTCCTTTTGACATCAAAAATGTTCGTATTAACAATACCTTATAAGCAGGCCACTTTACCATAAAGCGCTCCTTTCCATAAGCGCTATATCCATACCCGCATTTTCTTTCTGTAAGTTAAGTAACAGACTCTTAAAGGCAGTCTAGGCCATGATAAGCAATCTACCAGAATTACTCATAGCGCAGTGCTTTGGCAGGATCAACGAGAGCAGCCGATCTCGCCGGAAGGAGGGTTGCAATCATAGTCAGCAGCAGTGAAACACAGCACACCAGGAAAACATCAGCGAACTGGATCTGTGAGGGCAGGTAATTGACCGGATATATATCGGCGCTGAGAAATTCGATACCCGAAATTTTTTCCAGCCAGGTGACTATGTCACTTACTATTAAAGCAAAAAACAAGCCCAGGAACAGCCCTGCCCCGGTGCCCATGATGCCAATGGAAAAACCCTGTACGAGAAAGATGTTGCGGATATTCTCCAGGGATGCCCCCATTGCTCTGAGAATAGCAATATCTCCCTGCTTTTCCTTCACGATCATGACCAGGCTAACCACCACATTAAATGTTGCCACTGCAATGAGTAGTGAGAGCAACAACCCAACAAGGGTTTTGGACAGTCTGATATTTTCATAGATATTGCCGTAATCCCAGGTCCAGTTTGAAATCTGGAAATTATCACTGACATTTGAGCGTATATCCTGGGAAATTGCATTTACACCAAAAAGATCATCAACCTGCAATCGCAGTCCGTGTATGGCATCGCCAAGCCTGTATACTCGCTGCACGTCAGCCATATGTGCAACAGCCAGACTACTGTCTAATTGAGACCCCACTCTGAAAATGCCTCCCACAGTAAACTGCTTCTGCCTAATGAACTCGCCGAGTGGAGTAATTGGTACGATCGTTGATACTAGGGTAAGTTTGTCGCCTACAGTCACTTCAAGCAAATCGGCCAGTGCGTCGCCGATTAAAATACTGTAAGACCTGTCCTCGAGGTTCTGGTATTCCCCATCTATCAGGAAATCATCAATACTAGAGATATCGCGTTCCGGCTCCGGATCGATGCCGTTTAGTACTATTCCCTTACTATTACCGTTAGCGAGTAGCATTCCCTGTACCTGCAGGTACGGAGCGCTTCCCGTCACTCCACTAATACTTTGAACACCAGTCTGGATCTCCGCCCAGGTATTCCGGTCAAGCAAAAAGTCTGAACGGGAAGACTGCATGGTGATATGCGGAACAATGCCGAGCACCCGTTCCCGTAGTTCCCGGTCAAAACCGTTCATCACTGAAAGAACAGTAATCAATATGGCGACGCCGAGACTGAGGCCGACTACAGATAAGAGAGAAATAAGACCCGTCAGCAAGTGTCTCGAACGCGCTGAGGCAAGACGTTTACCAATATATAAAGCCAGCGGCGTCTGCATACTATCTCCCTTCCTCAAGCACACCGTCAACAAGGTGATAAGCCCTGTCCATCTGGTCGGCAAAGTTCGGGTCGTGTGTGACAACAATAAAACATGTCGTTATTCGCGTCTTTAGTCTCTGCATCAGTTTTTGAATACCCCTGGCTGTTGTTCCGTCAAGATTACCTGTCGGTTCATCCATCAGAACACAGGCAGGATCATTGACAAGGGCTCGAGCAATCGCCACGCGCTGTCGTTCACCACCAGACAACTGGGCCGGCTTATGCCGCAGTCTTTCGCCAAGTCCCACCTCGTTCAGGGTAGCTTGTGCGCGCGTTATAGCTTCATCGTATGGGCGCTTGGCAATAATGAGCGGCATAGCTGTATTTTCCAGTGCAGTAAATTCTCCTAGCAGATGATGAAATTGGTAAACAAAGCCAAGTGTCTGGTTGCGCAACTTATCCTGCTCTTTACCTGTTAGTGCAGATAATGCCTGCCCGAGAATTTGAACACTGCCTGAACTTGGCTTATCAATTCCGCCCAGTAAATTGAGTAGCGTAGTTTTGCCTGACCCTGATGTACCGGTGATCGCAATACTCTCACCCGCATTAACCGTCAGGTTTACATCACGGAGCACTTCAAGCACATTGTTCCCTTCACTGTATGAACGTGCAAGGTTTTTACAGACAAGGACAGCGCTACTCATAACGTAACACCTCAGCGGGCAGAATTCGTGACGCCTTCACTGCCGGATACAGCGTGGCCAGGAAACTTATCACAAGCGCCATTATGCAGGTAATAACCACATCAGTACCCTTTAAAACTGCAGGCAATGCACTGATTACGTATAAATTTGCCGGCGCCAGGAACGTTTCAAGGAAAGCCGAGATAGCGGAAAAATTGTCTGCGATTAAAACGCCAACAAGGGCGCCCACAGTCGTTCCGATGATCCCAACTAAGGTTCCCTGAATGACAAATATGGCAAGAATAGCTTTCTCCCCAGCCCCCATGGTCCTTAGGATAGCAATGTCAGCTTTTTTCTCTGAAACCATCATGACTAGTGTAGAAATAATATTAAATGCTCCTATAGTCACGATCATCATGAGCATGAACCAGGTCAGCACTTTTTCCATTTTCAGTGCATTGAACAAGCTGGCTTCAGTAAAACTCCAGTCCTGTCCCGAAAAGGGCTGCCCGGCAAATTCCGACTGCAGCAAAGCAACGCCTTCATTCACAACTTGTCCTGCAATGTCCGGATCACTGACCCTTAAGCGTAATTTGATAGCTGCACCAGGATCTTGATTGTTCGAGAGCCTATAACTGTCCTCAAGGTGAACGAGGGCCAAGTCAGAGCCAATAGTGAACTGGGGATCAAAAATGCCGGCTACTGTGAACCTGAACATATTCAGGGACAGTTTGCCAGACCCTGTGACAGAAGGAACCAGTAAATTCACCGGATCACCTGTATTAAGGCGCAAGTTCACCGCGATAGTGCGGCCGAGAATAATGTTATTGCTGCCTGGCGCTAGGTCCTGGAGGCGCCCCTGGATCATGTTCTCGGCAATCGTTGATACTGAATCTTCTGACGTAGGATCAATTGCTTTAATTTCAGCCACCTGATGATAGTCTTGTTGGCTCAGCATTGCCTCAACTGCGATAAAAGGGGCAACGCCAATAATCTCAGGATGGGAAATGAGTAAATCAGCAGCCTGCTGCCAGTTATTAAAGCCGCTGTCAGACTGAATCTGGCCATGGGAAACCGTGATTAGTGTGCGATCACGCATTATTCCCTGCGAACCATTGAATACAGACAACACTACAACAATTGCCAGCACTCCAAGAGTCAGCCCTGCCATGGAGATCAGTGAGGTAAAGGAAATATAGCGATTATCTTTCTTCGCCAGGATATAGCGCAGTCCAATAAAGAAAGGCAGTGTTTTGAACATGTTGGAAACGTTAAATTCCGACCCTTACCGGCCCTCAAGGAATGGCACAAGAGCCAGTTTTACTGACATCAGTGGCTTTGAGCCCATCGGGAGAAAACAGTTCCCTAGGGGCTGCTCTGCCTAGAACTCAGTTCGGTTTCATGACGCTTGATTAGTCGCTGCACAGTTTTGAAACTGACTGGCATCATGGGTGTGCTGACTTCAGCCGAGATAGCACGAAGAGACTTGCCCAGCTTTTTCATTTCCAGGATCTTTTTCAATACGCGCTGTTCCATGGGGTTTTCGATCAGGCGTCCATTGGAATGGATCATGTAGCCAAATGGTCGGCTGCCACCAAGAAAACGTCCTTTCTTGCGCTGGCTTTGCTTCACTGTCTTGATGCGTTCAGTAGAACGCCGTTTTTCAAGACTGTGAAACACCTTCAGTACATCATTAAATTGAGGAGTCATGTCAGCGTCGGTGACATCCCCATCAAGATCTACGACGATCAGTTTCACATTGCGTTTTTTCAGCTCCTGAAGCGTATTCACCATATCATCACAGTTGCTGAAAATACGCTCTAACGTGCAAACCAGGAGAATGTCACCAGTTTCAAGACGCTTAAGCAATTCCCTTCCCTGCGGCCTCTTGGCCAGACTTACATTCCATCTCTGATTTTCGTCAATAAAACGTTCATTGACCTTCATGCCCTCACCGAGAGCATAGGTTTGGAGGCGAAGGTCTTCCTTTTCGAGAATGGTTTCAAGTTCTTGTAACGATTCCAGGCATTCAATCTGAGATGTGCGGGTATAGCTGTAAACCGACATAACGGGACTCCGGGTCAGTCAGCCTGGAGCATCCCAATGCCCTGACTGACCTGTTATTGGTCACTACTACTTTAGCGTGTGGTTATTGTTTTTCTTAATTCCGGAAATATTAGATGTGTCTCTGTACGCACAAATAACCAACCGGGGGACGGATTTTAATCACTATGGATTTGTGAATGCAAGCAATCGATAGAAAAAACACTGTTTTCAGTGATTTAATGGTATTGAGGCAGCAGAATTGCTCAATTTTTAAACAGTTAGTGGGAAATCAAGTTGCTTCGCCGAATAGCCTTGCATCTGCAGCGTCACGTCTAGGACAAAAACTGTTGTCCTACTGGCTTAGTAGGTACCAAGTGAGAGTTAAAATGCCGAAGCAAGGTTTTGCAGGGTACTGATCATCGGTGTTGGATAAACACCGAGGTAGATGATGGCGGCTGTCATGGCGAGCATTACAGCATGTACGCCGACCGGCATTGCCGCCGCTGCCCTGTCTTCGCCACTGATATCGGCATTCTGCAGCATGGTGAAGATCAGGCGCAGGTAATAATAGAGACCAATAGCGCTACCGATGATAAGCATGGTGAGCAGGAACCACAGTTCTCCTTCTACGCCTGTAGAGAAAATATAAAACTTGCCAATAAAGCCGGCCGTGAGTGGAATCCCAGCAAGTGACAGAAGTACCGTGATAAGAACCGCTGACAGCGACGTGTTGCGCCAGAACAGACCCCTGAAATCTGCCAGGGTATCGAGTTCGATAGTGCTGTCAGAGATAGCACTGATTACGGCAAATCCGGCCAGCGACATCACAAAATAAGTCAGCATATAAAAACTTGTTGATTCGACTGATAGTGAATTGCTTACCGAGGCAGCGGCAATGATCACCACGAGAAGATACCCGAGATGAGCGATGGATGAATAAGCAAACAGGCGTTTAACGTTGGTCTGCAGGACCGCGAGCAGGTTGCCCAGTATCATCGAGGCAGCCGCCATGAACGTCAGCACAGCAAGCACAGCATTAAATTCAAGCGCATTGGAAGCCAGAATTAGGCGCAGCGTCACAGCAAGCATAGCCGCTTTTGAAACAGTGGCCAGGTAAGCCGTAACGGGTACTGGCGCACCTTCGTATACATCCGGAGTCCAGATATGTAATGGCACTAGCGATAACTTGAATGCCGCACCGGCAACAATCATTAGTACGCCCATAATAAACATCGGTCCGGGGCCGCCTACTGCTTCGAGAGCAGACGGAATCTCATCAAAGCCGAGTGTGCCGATATAGGCATAGAGCAAGGCAATACCAAACAATGTAATGCCAGAGGCCAGCGCGGAGAGAATGAGGTACTTTATGCCAGCTTCCAGAGGAAACTTGGATGCCTTGGCATCATGCACTGTATAAGCAATCATGGCATAGAGACTCACCCCGAGCATTTCCATGCCGATCAGCATGGACACAAAGTGGCTGCTGCAGGCCAATACCACTGCACCTAGCGTTGCGGTCATCAGCAGGATATAAAATTCCTCATTCGGTGATTCGTGCGTCTTAAAATACGGGTACGCCAACAAGGCCACTCCTATTGCCCCCACGATAATCAGATTTGAGAAGAACAGGCTGTATTCATCGATCAGCAGCAGTTGTGTCGCCTCGAAAGGCAAGACAGGCTCGATTAGAACGAAAGTCATTAGCGAGGCAAACAGACCAAAAACCGTCAGCCCGCAGACAATCGCATGGTTGCGTTTGAATGCAGCAGTCACCATCACCACAACCGCACTGGCTGTGAGCATGATAATCTGCATCAAATCAATTATGAGATTGTTATATTGCATAGTAACTGTCTAGTTCCTGTAAATTTGGCTATGGTGCTGTGGGCTCTAGTCAAAGAAAGGCACACCGAGCGATCTCAGCGTTGGCTCGGACATTTCCAGCATTGACTGGGGATACATTCCCATCCACAAGAGGCCAATCATCATCAGGCCGAAGCAAATCATTTCTACCTTCGTAAGATCCTTCACGACTAGGTTATTCTTATTCTCACCATGAAAAACCTTCTGAATCACGATCAGGGAGTACACAGCAGCTACGACCATACCAATAGCCGCTAACGCAGCCGCAACAGGACTGATCCTGAAGCTGCCAAGCAGCACAAGAAACTCACCTATGAAGTTGCCAAGACCCGGCATTCCAACAGCGGCTACTGTAAAGAACAGTGCCATGAAGCCCATTTTAGGTGCGGCGCCCCATAATCCACCCATCTGATCCATCTGCCTGGTATGAATACGATGCTGCAGCCCTCCGGCCAGCATAAAGAGCGCGGCAGCGCTGAAACCGTGTGCCAGCATTGTCATCACAGCGCCCTGCACACCCTGTGAGGTCCAGGCATAAACACCGAGCATGACAAATCCCATGTGGCTGACAGAGGTGTAGGCAATCAGACGCTTGAGGTCGTTCTGGGCAAAGGCCACTTTAGCGGTGTACAGAATACTGATTACACCCAGCAGCATTGCCGTGGGGGCAAAGGCCATGCTTTCCGTTGGGAACAGCGGCACGGTAAAACGTATTAATCCGTATGCGCCCGTTTTAAGCAGGATGCCGGCCAGGATCACCGAGCCTGCGGTCGGCGCTTGTGAGTGAGCGTCCGGCAGCCAGTTGTGAATAGGCACAGACGGCAGTTTCGTGGCAAATGCCAGGAAGAACCCAAGCATTACCCAGAATCCGAACGCATCCGGTATTTCTGTGCCTAGGAGGTCAAAGTAGCTAAACGTGATTTCACCGGCGGCCTGGTAGTTGAAGAAGACAAGCACTAGGATAGCCAGCAGCATGAGCATGCCGCTTACCTGCGTAAAGATGAAGAATTTCATCGCCGCATATTCCTTGTTCTCATGTCCCCATATCGCAATGATGAAATACATCGGAATCAGCATGACTTCCCAGAAGAAGAAAAACAGGAACAGGTCCAGTGCGGTGAACACACCGATCACTCCGGCAAGCGTCCACAGCAGGTTAAAGTAAAAGAATCCCGTGCGTTCCTTGATTTCATGCCAGGCCGAACCCAGCGACATCAGTCCTAGGAAAACGGTTAGCGTAACCAACAGCAAGCCAAGGCCGTCGACGCCAAATATAAATGAAATACCAAACCGGGGAATCCATTCGGCCGTTGACAGCACTAGCCATTCCCCCGGCTGACCAAGGTCTGAGGAAGAAATTGGCTCGAGCCCCAGGGCACCGGGTGCAACCAGCATCAGGATCACCAGGAACAGGTCCAGTACTATGGTTGCCAGGGCAATGACCCGCGGCAGCTCTGAATTACTTTTTTCAGAGAGCCAGGCGCCGATACCGCCTATGAAAAGGATCCCGATTAACCACTCTAGGATCATAGCACTACTCCTATTGTGATCAGGATAAGAAGACCGAAGGCAACCGTTGTCGCATACCAGCGCAGCTGCCCGGTCTGAGTTTCGCTCATAACGTTGTGGCAGAAGCGCACCAGACTCGCTGTGCCGTTATAAATCAGGTCAATGAAATCATTCCTGTTGAAATTGGCCAGCCATGTGTAAGGCGTCACTATAATCTTGTCGTACAGCCAGTCCATTCCCCACTGGGTAAACCAGAAGCGATGCAGAGACGCGCCAATACCGGACTCGGTAAGCTTGTCTGTATCAATTTTGCCTTTGATGAATACCCACCACGCAGCGACAAAACCAAGCATTGGCAGCAGGATCATCGCGGCCTGGGCCATCACTGAGGGATGGTGCTCCTCCATATGAGGGAACACTTCTTCGACAGGGATATGAATCAGCCCAGAGAAGATCGCACCAACGGCCAGCAGTACAAGAGGACCTTGCAAATGCAGCCCCATGACTTCATGGCCATCATGGGTTTTCTTGCCGTAAAAGACGAGGAAGTAAAGCCTGAAACTGTAGAGATAGGTCATGACTGCGCCAAGCATACCGGCGAGAAACAGTATGAAGCCGCCGTCATGGTTTTCCAGCGCAGAGGCCAGAATTTCTTCTTTTGAGAAGAAGCCGGAGAAACCCGGAAATGCCACCAGTCCCAAAGTGCCGATCAGGAAAAGTGCGTGTGACCATGGGAGGTCCTTGCGCAGACCGCCCATTTTAAAAATATCCTGCTCGTGATGCATCGCCAGAATGATTGACCCGGCGGTAAGGAACAGCAGCGCCTTGAAGAAGGCATGCGTCATCAGGTGGAAAATAGCGCTACTCCAGGCCCCAATACCAAGGGCTAGGAACATATAGCCGATCTGGCTGACTGTTGAGAAAGCAAGGACCTTCTTGATGTCACTTTGCGTTAAGGCGGTGAAGCCCGCCATTAGCAGCGTAATCGCACCAATTACACCTACAAGGTACTGCACTTCAGGAGCCAAGAGGTAAAGCACGTGGGTACGGGCGATCAGGTAAACACCCGCTGTGACCATCGTGGCGGCATGGATAAGTGCCGATATTGGCGTTGGACCGGCCATTGCGTCGGGCAGCCAGGTCTGCAACGGCAGCTGTGCAGACTTACCTACAGCGCCGCCAAGAAGCAGTAATGTCACGGCCGTCGCAATGCCTGAGCCTACTATCCATTCAGATTCTGCATTAAGCATTGACTCCTGAATATTGAGACTGCCTGTGCTGACAAAAAGCAGGAACAGGCCAAGGGCCATGAAGGCATCCCCAACTCTGGTCATGACAAAGGCTTTACGGGCACAGTAGCCGTTGTTCGGGTCGGTATACCAGAATCCGATCAGCAGGTAGGAGCACAGACCAACACCTTCCCATCCCATGAAGAGAAGTACTAGGTTATCGGCCAGCACCAGGATAAGCATGGCTGATACGAACAGATTCATGTAGGAGAAGAATCGGGCAAAACTGGGATCACCATTCATGTAGCCGGTAGCATAAACATGAATGAGAAAGCCGATACCGGTGATGACATACATCATCACCAGCGATACGCCATCAAGGTAAAGCGTGAAACCGACTTCAAAGTCGCCTACGGACATCCACGTCCACAATGTCTGCGAATACGAATTAATATCAGCGGAAAGGAAACTTGTACCCGCCAGTAGAGCAACCAGGAATGACAAGCCGATAGAGCCCGCGCCAACGATACCGGCAGGACGCTGCGGCAGCTTGCCAAATGTCAGGGTGAGAATCAGAAACCCGATAAACGGGATAACTGGCACCAACCACAAAATATCTAACATAGTCTAAATTCCCTACTCGCCCCGATCAGCCTTTCATGTCGCCCAGGATATTAATATCCAGGGTTTTACGCTTGTGAAAGAACTGCAGCACAAGACCAAGTGCAACGGCTACCTCAGCAGCAGCCAGACTAAGAATCATGAGAAACATGATCTGTCCGTCTACCTGTCCCCAACGGGATGCCGCTACGACAAAAGCCAGGCCTGTCGCATTCAGCATGATTTCCAGTGACATCAGGATGAAAACCAGGTTGCGCCTTGTCAGCACTCCGATCATCCCGAGCATAAACAGAATTGCTGCGAGCAGTAGTCCATGCTCCATAGGAACAGCCTGCATGGTAATCATGGGCATTTCCATTAGTGCAATTCTCCCTGATGAGTTTTAGTTCTTATTCTTTTCATACTATTTACGCGCCAGGTGATAGGCACCCACCAGCCCTGCAAGCAGCAGCATTGAAGCCAGTTCTACGGCAAGTACGTAAGGTCCAAACAAAGCGGCCCCCACTTCCTTGGCGCCAACTACGGTATGGGCCATTTCTTCCTGCTGAACATTGATGGCATAAAGCACCTCTGCCAGCAGCGGGATCGCCAGTATGGTTGGCCCTACCCAAATTGAGGGGACCAGCCAGGCTTTTTCCTGGTCTTCGGTCACCTGACCCAGGTTGAGCATCATCACGACGAAGAGAAACATCACCATGATGGCGCCGGCATAAACAATCACTTCAAGTGCTGCAGCAAATGGAGCGCCAAGCGTATAAAAGATCACGGCTATGGCCAGCAATGAAACAATGAAGTAAAGCAAGGCATGCACGATGTTAGTCCGCGTGATTACCATCAGCGTGGCCAGGATAGCGATAATGGCATTGCCGTAAAAAAGCACGCTCATGGCAGCAGGCTCCTACGATCAGTAGGCGGCAACTCGTTTCTTGCCTCACCCTTGTCTTTTCCGCCAATGGCCTTGCCGGCAACACGGTAAAAATTGTAATCGTGATACTTACCGGTGCCGTCAATCAACATATGTTCTTTTTCCCAGACCATGTCCTGGCGGACGTATTCAGCCATTTCAAAATCAGGCGTCAGCTGAATGGCATGCGTGGGACAGGCTTCCTCACAGAAACCGCACATGATGCAGCGTGAGAAGTTGATCCGGAAAAACTCCGGGTACCAGCGGCCATCCTCATCTTCTGTTTTCTGCAGGGCGATGCAATCCACCGGGCAGGCAACAGCACACAGGTTGCAGGCTACGCAACGCTCCTCACCGTCGGGGTCACGGGTCAGGATGATTCTTCCACGCCAGCGCGGAAAGGTATGCGGTTTTACTTCCGGGTATTCAACAGTATCGGCCTTGTGAAACAGGTGCAGGAAAACCAGCCACAGCGAAACAATCTGCGTCCAGATAATCTTGACCTGATGGACCAATCCTTTAAGCATTATTAACTCCCCTGCGACAGAACAATGGCGCCGGTAATCAACAGATTAATTAGTGACAGTGGCAACATGACCAGCCAGCCATAGCTCATCAGCTGGTCATAACGTGGTCTGGCCAGGGCCGCCCTGACCAGGATGAAAAAGATAACGAATGCGCCCACTTTAACGGCCATCCAGAAAAGTCCGGAAACAATCGGGTTGCCGAACCCCAAGCCAAACGGCGCATGCCACCCACCGAAAAACAGCACTGGAATCAGGCAGGCCATCAGGAGCATTCCGATGTATTCACCGACAAAAAACAAACCGAACTTCATGCCCGAATACTCGGTGTTGAATCCGGAAATAATCTCAGCTTCGCCTTCAGGCAGGTCGAATGGCCAGCGATGTGATTCAGCCAACGCCGCAACCATGAAAACAATAAAGCCGATAAACTGGGGAATGACATACCAGCCGTCAGCCTGCGCCTCAACAATGCCGCGCAGAGAAAAACTGTCTGAGAGAATAACGACACCTAGAATTGAAATGCCCATGAAAACTTCATAGGAAATCATCTGGCCAGCAGCACGCAGTCCGCCGAGAAGGGAAAACTTGTTGTTCGAGGCCAAACCGCCAAGCATGGCCGAATAGGAAGCCAATCCCGCCATGGCCATTACAAACAGCAGGCCGATATTCATATCAATGATACCTACGTCCGGCGCAAACGGAATCATGGCAAAGCTTAGCAGCATGACAATCGGAATAATGATTGGCGCGACAACGAAGGTAAGCTTGTCGGCGAATGGCGGAGTCCAGTCTTCCTTAGTGATCAACTTGATGACGTCAGCAACGGACTGCAGGATACCGAACGGGCCTACCCTGTTAGGACCGAGCCTGTCGTTAAAGAAGCCGAGAAAGCGGCGTTCAACCCAGATCAACAGCGCAGCCGAGACCAGCACGGTGCCTAGGATCAGCGCGACATTGAGCAATGAGCCAACCTGGAGCGAAAACATCAGGCAGTCTCCCCTTCAGCGGCAACTGATTTGTCGCTGATAATAATATTGGCCGCATTCCAGCTGCCTGGAGAGGTCCAGCCCTCGGCTTTCTGCAGTGAGACAGCACCAGGCAAGTTTCTAAAATTAAGGCCTTCAAGCCCCACGGAGACACCAACAGTCCCAGGCTGGATAGAGCTGCGAACGATATAGGGTACGGAGCCGTTATTTTCGACAGCAACCCCGTCACTGGCCTGCAGACCCAGTTTGGCGACGTCGGCCTCATTCAGTGCAATGTAACCCGAAGTGGCTTTTTCCTGGATAGCCGGCGTCTTGGCCGTTAATTCATCACTGCCAAACAGGTGGTATAGCGGGAATACCTGGTAATCGCCCTTGGCAGATTCGGCTTTTTCAAACTCGTTGTAGGTTTTTTCTGATGCGATGTTTTCAATCAGGCAAATGCCATGGCCGGCCTGTTTCAGCGGCCCGCCCGTGTGACTCTGGAATTTGAAAACGCTCTGATTTGAATTCCAGCCGCCGGACCAGGCCGTGTTAAAGACTGTGCTGTCTCGAGTGGCCGGGACACCTTCCATGGAATAGGACATGATGCCGTCTTCATCCTGCTCCTGTTTTGGCTCATGGACATCAACATCGGCGCGCATGGCTGTCCGACCGCTATAGCGATGCTGCTGCCTTGGCACTCTCATGCCCGCAACGGTGAAGTCTGCTCCAGGCGTAAGACCTACAATGGCGGCACACCCTTCGATTTCTTTTGCGCAGTCCGCTGTTACTTCGGCAAGCGGCTTGTCGCTCAGCCATTTCACACTGGACTGAATGCTGTCCACCGGTTTGAAGACCGAGTAGAAATGCTGGGCACGTGTTTCGTAGTTAACAAAAGTACCCGAGGTTTCGGCAAAGGTGCCTGAGGCCAACACCAGGTTAGCAGCCTCACCGGTTTTATGTTTCATGCTGTCCAGAACAGCGAGACCCTCCATCTTGTTGATAAAGGCATCAACATCAGCCGAAGGCGCACGTCGATAAAGATCGTTTTCCAGAACGATGGCATGGGTTTCTTCACAGGCAAATGCCTGCTCCAGGGCCCTGTCACTTTCTTCCATCAGCATGGCCAGTCCAAGACTGTTGGCTTCTGGCACAACCAAGGCCAGGTTGGCTTTCTTTTCACCATCTGACAGTGCTGTAGCGATATTCGCGGCGGCATTAATTAATGCCGGACTCATGGAACCCGTTCCACTCACAATCAGCGGCTGTTCAGCTCCCTTCAAAGCCTCTGCTATGGTTTTTACAAGTGCCTGAGATTCTTTACTGAGGCCGGTTACACCAGGCGCGTTGCCATCTATCGCCGTAGCAATCGCATAACCGATCTTGGCGCTTTCTTCCGCCGAGGCAATGTGTACCTGGGCAGCCACATCATCGAGTCGGGTCGCATACGGACTGAGTATAAACAGCGGGCTCTTGCAGTCCATGGCCAGCTGGCGAATTGCCGCATCGTGCCAGTCAGGGAACTTCATATCCCTGGCCATCTTGCGGCCTTCGTTCTTTACTGACTGACGCATGGCCAGGGCCAGGCGCGCTGCTGTATTGGTGACATCTTCACCCAGGATGACCACGGCATCCGAGGCCTCTATATCTTTTATCCTGGCCACTTTAACCGGCTTCGTGCGGTAGATATCCAGAATCTGTTTGTACATGCCTAGTTCGGCAGAGGACACGCCGGCGTAAAAATTATCAGGGCCGACGAGTTCACGCAGTGCAAAATTAGCTTCCAGAGACGCTCTTGGAGAACCAATCCCGATGGCGCCCATCATGCTGTGCAGACTGGTGCGCGCCTCTTCAGGTGAAGCCAGCACTGGATTGTCGTCCCTGGAATCTCTGGTCATGCTTACAATAATGCGCTCATCGCTGTTGACGTAACCGGTGCCGAAACGGCCGCGGTCACAGATGAAATAGCCATTCACCTCGTCATTAAACCTGTTCACTACCCTGCGCAGAGTACCGTAGCGTTCACCGGGATTGGTGTTACAACCTACGCTGCAGCTTGCACAAATCGACGGAGCAGTCTGCAGATCCCATTTACGCACGTAGTGCTTGCTAAAAGGTTTATCCGTGAAAACACCGGTTGGACAAACTTCAGCCAGATTGCCGCTGAACTCACTTTCAAGAGGGCCTTCCTGCCAGCGACCGAAATAGGTGTTGTCATGGGAAGCCTGCGGTCCAAAATCAGTGCCACCTGCGTAATCCTTGTAATAGCGTACGCAGCGATAGCAGGTAATGCAGCGGTTCATCTCATGACCGATGAAGGGGCCAAGATACTGGTTGGTGTGAGTTTTCTTCTTGCCGTCATAACGCCTGTAGTTATGACCCGACATAACGGTCATATCCTGCAGATGACATTCGCCACCCTCCTCGCAGACCGGACAGTCGTGAGGGTGATTGATCATGATGCTTTCAATTGCCTGGGCACGGAACTGGGCCGCTTTCTCTATGGAGTAACGAGCACCATCGCGGGGCGAGGTCATGCAGGCCATGTTAAGACGACCACGAGTGTCCTCATCATCAGCATATTCAATCACCGCGCACTGACGACAGGAGCCTACCGAGCCCATGCTTGGATGCCAGCAGAAATATGGCAAATCTTCACCGTGCGAGAGAACTTCCTCCAGCAGGTTGTTGTTTTCGTCCACTTCCAGGACTTTGCCATCAACGGTAATTTTTACCATTTAAAAAACCTATAAATATTTATATATCAAATACTTATTATATATAGTTAAAGTTAATTATAACTACAGCCATGCTCAACATGAGCCTTGAATTCATCCATGAAGTACTTCAAACCACTTTGCAGCGGTTCCGCTGCCCCGGGCGCCAGGGCGCAAAAAGTATTGCCCGGGCCCATGTAGCGGGTCATCTCATCCAGGATGTCGATATCCTTCAGACTACCGGTGCCCTCTTCCATTTTGTTGAGAATATGCTCAACCCAGGGCAATCCGTCACGGCATGGCGTGCACCAGCCGCAGCTTTCATGGGCAAAAAACTTGATCAGGTTACGGATACAACCAACGGGACACGTCTTGTCATCGAGGACCATAATCAATGATGTACCCAGGCGGCTGCCGGCTTTCTGTACTGCACCAGGATCCATTGGCAAATCCAGGTGTTCCGGCATCAGGAAGTCGGTTGATCCGCCTCCAGGCAGGAAAGCCTTGAGTTCATACCCATCCTGCATACCACCGGCATAATCTTCCAGCAACTCCCTGAACGTAATGCCCACTGGGACTTCCCAGCAACCCGGGTTAATAACCCTGCCGCTGACGCCCGAAATTCTTGTGCCGACAAAATCACCGGTTCCAAGGTTCTGGTACCACTCCACGCCATTGGCAACGATACCTGGAATATTGCAAATGGTTTCAACATTGTTCACCACCGTAGGGCGACCCCAGAGTCCGCTGACCTGTGGAAATGGTGGCTTGGCTCGAGGATTGGCGCGCTTGCCTTCAAGAGCATTCAGGAGCGCCGTTTCCTCACCGCAGATATAACGCCCAGCACTGGTGTGCAGGTAAATATCCAGGTCAAAGCCTTTTTTACCGGCGACATTCTTACCCAGCATGCCGTTGTCGTAAGCCTCGCTGATGGCCTGCAACAGGCGCTCCTCGCAAATGGTGTACTCGCCGCGCAGGAATATGTAACCGGTCTGGGCCTGCAGTGCATAGCAGGTGGTAATCATGCCTTCTATAAGCAGATGCGGATCGTGCTCAATCAAAAGACGGTCCTTGAAAGTTCCCGGCTCCATTTCATCGCCGTTAATAACCAGGTAACGCGGCCCACCATCAGGCGGAGGCACGAAGGACCATTTCAGTCCGGTGTTGAATCCGGCGCCCCCACGGCCACCAAGACCTGCATCCTTGACCATGTTCACCACATCGCCCGGCTCCATCTTGATTACCTTTCGGACACTGTCGTATCCGCCTGCAGCTTCGTACTGCTTAAAATCAAAAGGCGCTCTGCCGATCTCGATATTCTTGGTAAGTGGTTTATCCATCCGTCTTTTCTTACTTATTTTTACTTACCGAGTCCTCAGCCCTTGGCCTTGTACTCAGCAATGATTTCATCAATCTTTTCAGTAGTCAGGTTGTAGTAAGTTTCTCGCCCGATCATCATGACCGGAGCTCTGTCACAAGCGCCAAGGCATGGCACAGGGATCAGCGTAAACATGTCATCTGCAGTGGTTTCGCCGTAATCAATCCCCAGGGTCTTTTTAAAATGCTCATTGAGCGAATCGCAGCCCAGCATCCAGCACGCGACACTGTCGCAAAGCAAGATGACATTCTTGCCCACCGGCCTGCGGAAAATCATGTTGAAGAATGTGGCAACACCCTCAAGTTCATCCGGTGGAATATCCAGATATTCAGAAACAGCCAGCAGGCTTTCATCGGAAACCCAGCCCTGGTATTTCTGGACGATTTTCAGCGCTTCCAGACCTACGGCCTGGGCATAGGGATAGTGCGTTTTCTCGTGCTCTATCTCCTTGATCTCCTCCGGGGTTAACTCCCTGGCCTTGACCGCTGTGCTGGCAATAAGGTTATTCATATTCTCTTGTCAGTCCTACTTGTCTACATCCGCCATCACGAAGTCAGTGGTCGCAACGACTGCAGTGAAATCGGCCAGCATCAATCCACGGCTCAGGAACGGAATCGCCTGGATATGGATGAAGGATGGCGTGCGAATGCGTGTCCGGTAAGAGCCGCTACCGCCATCATTAATCAGGTAATACATGTTGAGCCCTTTTGTCGCCTCAATAGTCATAGAGACTTCTGTCGGATCCATGATCGGTCCCCAGCTCACGCTCAGGAAGTGGTCAATTAGGGTTTCAATGTCGAGCTTGCTCTTTTCCTTGATAGGAGGCGTCGTCAACGGATGTTCTGACTTGTAAGGCCCTTCCGGCATGTTCTCCAGGCACTGCTTGATGATGCGGCAGCTCTGGCGCATTTCTTCAACACGCACCGCCGCCCTGTCGTAGCAGTCGCCGTTGACGGCAATGGGCACATCAAATTCGAAATTCTCATAACCACTGTAAGGACGGTTCTTGCGGTAGTCCCATTCAAGGCCTGTCGCTCTCAGCGCCGGACCGGTCATGCCCCAGTCAAAGGCATCCTGGGTATTCATCAGACCCACTCCGCGAGTACGCTGGCGAATAGTGGTATTGGCCATGATCAGCTTGTCGTATTCAGCCAGGCGTTTGGGGAACAACTCAACAAATTCGCGAACCAGCTTGTCCCAACCGTTAGGCAGATCCTGGGCAACACCGCCAATGCGGAACCAGCTCGGGTGCATGCGGCCGCCAGTAATGGATTCAATAATATTGAAGGCCTTTTCACGGTCCTCAAAACAGTAGAACAGTGGTGACAGCTGTCCGAGGTCAACCGCCCAGGTGCCATAGAACAGCAAGTGACTGCAGATACGGAAAAACTCTGCCAGCATAACGCGGATGGTTTTGACGCGGTCCGGGACTTCAATACCGGCCATCTTCTCCACCGCCATTACGTACGGCAAGTTGTTCATTACACCGCCGAGATAATCAATACGGTCTGTGTAGGGGATATAGGTATGCCAGCTCTGACGCTCGCCCATCTTTTCGGCACCGCGATGGTGGTAGCCAACGTCAGGCACACAGTTGATGACGTACTCACCGTCGAGCTGAAGCACAAAACGGATAATCCCGTGCGCCGCCGGGTGGTTCGGTCCAAAGTTCAGGAACATGTACTCGGACGTATCAGATTCGCGGGTCAGCCCCCACTCCTCCGGGTTGAATTCCAGCGCGCCGAGCTCACGATCCTGGATCTCGTCACTCATCTGGAACCTGTCCATTTCGGTAGCCCTGGCTGGATGATCTTTACGCAGCGGGTGCCCAACCCAGGTCGGCGGCGTGTAAATGCGTCTCAGGCTCGGATGTCCCTCGACGTTGATGCCGAACATGTCCCACATTTCCCGCTCATGCCAGTTAGCAGCAGGCCATAGGGAAATCACGCTAGGAATATTCTGGTCATCCTCGGAAAGGGCGACTTTCAGGCGAATATCACAATCGCCTGAATAGGAAATCAGGTGGTAAACAACAGTGAAATCACTGTCAGGCTGCCCTTCCCTGTGGATACGAACCCGCTCATCGATGGCGGTGACATCGAGCAGCATTTCAAAACGGGGCTTGTAGTCGTCCTTCAGGTAACGCAGTACCTCTATCAGTCTGTCGCGGCCGACCCAGAGGGTGGGCATGCCTTCGGCTGTATGCTGACGGACAAACTCGCTCTCGCCGAATTTACGATACAGGGCATCGATAACCGGCGGCAATGCGTCCTGATTGACTTGTTCAGTAACTGTGCTCAAGTGGATTAATCCCTGTTTTCCTGGTCATGCGGCCCTTTCTTGCCTGACACAACGTCCCAGTAGCTTGGACCTACTTCGTCCGGACTAACCAGTTCAGTGGCACTTATGCGGTCCTTGAGGCGTTTCTCGCGCTGGATCTCGACTTTTTCACGCTCGTATACCCCCTGGTCGCTGATTACCCAGCTCACTGGGCGGCGTTTCTTGCCGATGGAGTCCTGGAGCAGGGTTAGTCCCTGGAGCAGGGCTTCGGGGCGCGGTGGACAGCCGGAGACGTAAACATCGACGGGCAGGAATTTATCTACCCCCTGGACCACCGAATAAATGTCGTACATGCCGCCGGAGTTAGCACATGAGCCCATACAGATTACGTACTTGGGGTCCATCATCTGCTCGTACAGTCTCTGCACGACCGGGGCCACCTTGCGAAATACAGTACCGGCAATAATGATCATGTCGGCCTGTCGGGGCGTGGCACGGAATACCTCCGCACCGAAACGGGAAATATCATGGCGGTTGGAAATGGCTGTGGCCGCTTCTACATAGCAGCATGACAGGCCAAAGTTATAAGGCCAGAGTGAGTTCTTGCGACTCCATGCCAGCATATCTTCAAGCGTGGTCATCACCACATTTTTGCGAATGTAGTCATCAAATTCGCCCATGCCTGGCCTGGGGTCTGATACATCTTCAGGTCGGACAAGTTCCCAACTCACTAGTGATACCCTCCGTGAGAATCTGCTTCTTCGTTTTCGTCTTCAATTCGGCGTCCATTGCGGATATTGACAACACCGCCCTCGCCCTTGAGAAAAGAAAGATCCTGCATCTGACGAGCTGTACGCCATTCCAGAGCGCCGCTGCGCCAGAGATAGATAAGGCCTGCAATCAGGATCGCGATAAAAATAAAGACTTCGATAAAACCAACCCAGCCCGCTTCACGAATAGATATCGACCAGGCAAACAGGAAAACCGCTTCGAGATCGAAAATGATAAAGAGGATTGCAGTCAGGTAGAAAGGTACTGAAAGCTTGATGTTTGGGGAGCCGGTTGGCATGGCGCCAGATTCGTAAACGTCATGGGTGGCGTGATCTTCACGTTTCTGGCCAAGGAAGGCTGAGGCGACCAGCAAGCCGATAATGGCTAAAATGACAATTCCGCCGTAAAGAATCAGGGGAAAGAGATCTATATTCAAACCTGCCAACCTTGTGTAATTAGCTGTTCAGAGCCGTTTGCTGCTGCCTAGTTACGCTTATTTGCCTAGAATAGATGCCTAGGCAAAATACGAACAATTATTTTCTGGATTGCCAAGACAGGCCAGCAAATTCAGTATTGTTTAATCATGTGAAAACAATGTTTTCAGTTAAGGTTTTAAAAACAAAGTTTTCAGAAGGCAGGAAAACAGAAATAACAAAAATTATTATGAATTCCTGTGCTTTTCACTGCTTCGAGCGGGGTGCAAATGTACACTTTTAGCCGTTTTGCTTCAAGTACTTTCTCTTTCAAGAGCCTTAAAAATCAAGGCTTTCAGCCTGTTCTTCGCAGTTGCGAATGGTTCTTGTTTGGAAGCTAAAAAAGCCTGTTCATGCCATTCAGTGCCGCCACCTTGTAAGCCTCTGCCATGGTGGGGTAATTGAAGGTTGTGTTGATGAAATATTTCAGGGTGTTGGCCTTCCCGCGCTGGTTCATAATGGCCTGTCCAATATGGACAATTTCCGAGGCTTGGTCACCGAAACAATGTATACCCAGTATCTCCAAGGTCTCGAAATGGAAAATGATCTTCAGCATACCCACTTCGTCTCCGGTAATCTGGGCACGGGCAATATTACGGAAAAAGGCCTTGCCAACTTCATAGGGAATCTTCTTTTCAGTGAGCTCTGCCTCGGTATAGCCCACGGTGCTGATCTCAGGAATCGTATAGATGCCGGTGGCAACGTCCTTAACATGGTGAAATTCATCATTTTCTAGGACCGCATCACTGGCGGCCCTGCCCTGGTCATAGGCGGCACTGGCCAGTGACGGCCAGCCGATCACGTCTCCGGCGGCATAAATATTCTCCACGGCTGTCTGGTATTGCTTATTCACCTTGAGACGGCCTCTGCTGTCCGCCTTCAGGCCAACGTTTTCAAGCCCCAATTTATCGGTGTTGCCCGTCCGGCCATTGGCCCAGAGCAGGATGTCGCTTTTAATTTTCTTGCCGGATTCCAGGTAGGTCACCACGTGGTCATCATGGTATTCCAGCTTGCTGAAATGCTCCTGGTGACGACAGCGCACCCCCATGTTTTGCAGGTGATAACTGAGAGCGTCGGTTATCTCGGTATCCAGGAAGGACAGCAGGGATTCTGCCGGATTGATCATCTCCACCTTCATTTTCATCCCCGCAAAAATCGAGGCATATTCGCAGCCAATTACACCGGCCCCTATGATGGTGACCTTTTTTGGGTGATGCTCAAGTTGCAAAATGGTATCGCTGTCAAAAACCAGCGGATGGTCAAAATCCACATCATCCGGGCGATAGGGCCTGGAGCCCGTCGCAATGATGAATTTATCCGCTTCCAGCTTGGTCTTGCTCTTGCCCGCTTCAACCTGGATATGCCTGTCATCAAGGAAATGTGCCGTGCCTTTGAAAATCGGGACATTGTTGCGATCGTAGGCATCACTGCGTGATTTGCCTTGCTCGTACATGACTCTCTCTGCATGCTTGAGGGCCTCCACAAAGGTCAGACGCCTTATGTCGCTAAGATCCCTGAACAGCGGGCTGTTATGAAAATGCAGAACCTGCTTGACCGAGTATCGTATAGCCTTTGAAGGAATGGTGCCCAGGTAGGTACAGCTGCCGCCAGGGTTGTCCTTGTCACTCACTATTGCCACTGATTTGCCGGCCTTGGCAGCATTGATTGCCGCCGCCTCTCCGGCCGGGCCTGTGCCTATGACCAGCAAGTCAAATTTTTTCTTGGTTCGTGCCATCGTAGCGCGCCTTCCTCGAAAAGAGATCAGAGATACCTGTTGAATGCGTCTGAATGCCAGGACTGGATGCCCGCGCCATTATCCAATGCAAAGTAGGCGGCCAATTGTAATTCATTTGCCAGCCTAACGCCTGCCTCTAGGCCAAGAACGAACAAAGCGGTGGCCCACGCATCTGCCTCCATCGTGGATTCCGCGATGACAGTAACCGAAAGGAGTTCATGTGAAACAGGCCAACCCGTGCGCGGATCAATGATATGGCTGTATCGCTGTCCTTCGTGCACGAAGTAATTACGGTAGTTGCCAGAGCCGGCCACGGCCATTTTCTCACTATGGGCCCTTATGGGCTGCAGTAATTCCGCCTCACCGGCAACGGGCTTTTCTATTCCGAGTTGCCAAGGAGACCCGTCAGGCCGGTTTCCAACTGACAGCACTTCTCCGCCTATCTCTACCAGAAAATTGCTAATCCCCCTCTCTTCCAGGAGTTTCCCGATCTCATCTACGGCAAAACCCTTGGCAATGCCAGACAGGTCAATGGCAACTCCAGACTTTTTTTGAACAGTGCCAGCATTACTGGCAATTCTGATATCCGTAAGCCCCTTTAAACCAAACACCGCTGCCAGCACATCAGGAGACGGGACTTCCTGGCGGCCTACCTGCGTTCCAAAGCCCCATAAATCAACCACGGGTTTTAAGGAAGGATCAAAGGCGCCGTCACTTAATCGGTGTATCTCAAGCGCACGCTGCAATACAGTGATGAATTCAGGGGAGGCATTAAAAACGCCCTGATCTGCCTGGTTGAAAACAGAGATTTCAGAGTCAGGGACATAGGTCGAAAAAATCGTTTTGTCGAGGATTACCAGGCGCGTTTCGATAGCTGCCTGCAATTCGGTATTTACACTGGAATTGACGGCTTCATCTGCCTGTAACAGCACACGATACCCGGTCCCCATGGTCCGGCCGTCAAGCGATATAAGGCTGCCTGAATCGTCAGTTGAACGAGATAACTGCTGGTAGGAGAAAAAAAGAGTGGCAGATGCAATCAGTGCAGACAGCAGGAGAAGCCCCTTGTTGCCTGCACCACGCATATCAATTCGCCATGGAGTCTTTTTCCGGGTAGGTCAGGAATTTAACGCCTGCCATCCTGTTGACCATCCTGACTACCTGGGCACTGTAGCCGAACTCATTGTCATACCAGAGGTAGAGGATCATGTTCTTGCCATTTACCTTGGTGGCAGTGGCATCAACAGTACAGGCCTCACGCGAGCCAATAAAGTCACTGGAAACCGCGTCAGGCGATTCCGTATAACCAATCTGATTCTGCAGGGGTGAATGCAGGGCGATTTCACGCAGGTATTCGTTTATTTCATCGGCGCTGGATTTAGTGAGCAGAGTCAGGTTCAGGATAGCCACTGAAACATTTGCAACGGGCACACGCACGGCATTACCTGTCAGCTTACCTTCCAGTTCAGGCACTGCCTTGGAAACGGCCTTGGCCGCGCCAGTTTCAGTCAGCACCATGTTCAGCGGTGCGCTGCGTCCACGTCGATCCGCCTTATGGAAGTTATCAATCAGGTTCTGGTCGTTGGTATAGGCATGCACCGTTTCAACATGGCCATGCACAATGCCGTACTTGTCGTGGATGAGTTTCAGTACCGGAGCGATGGCATTGGTCGTACAGGACGCAGCGGAAATAATCTTGTCGCCGGGCTCAATAGTGTCATCGTTGATACCCATCACGATGTTTTTAAGGTCGCCCTTGCCAGGCGCAGTCAGCATTACCTTGCTCACGCCCTTGGATTTCAGGTGTAGACCGAGTCCTTCCTCGTCTCGCCACTTACCGGTATTGTCGATGACAAGTGCATCCTCGATGCCATACTGGGCGTAATCAATAGAATCCGGGCTGTCGGCGTAAATAATCTGGACAATATTGCCATTGGCAATAATACGGTTGTTCTCTTCATCAACCCTGACCGTACCGGAAAAGGAGCCATGCACTGAATCTTTTCGCAGCAGGTTCACCCTTTTTTCCAGGTCACCTTCCCCTGCTTTTCTTACCACGATGGCACGCAGCCTCATCAACTCACCGTTACCGGTCTGATCAAGCAGAAGACGCATTACCAGGCGGCCGATACGGCCGAAACCATAGAGTATTACGTCAGTTGGCTTGTTAATCGGCTTGTAGTTCACGCCGACAAGATGAGCCAGTTCTTCTGCAACAAGCGCATCAAGATCTACATCAGCATCTTTTTCCATGGCTTCCATACACTTAACGGTGAGTTTGCCAAGATCTATCTGTGCCGGGCAAAGATCCAGCTTGGCCAGGGATTTCAGAATAGGATTGCTTTCAAATTCAGAGAGTTCGTTTCGGGCCACCTCACGCACGCGACGGTGAGATTTCATGATATTGGCCACTGAACGATTGTTCAGGGTACGACCATAAAGGAAGATCTGGACACCCTTTTCATTTTCCAGTTTACCCATGATGGGCAGCATTTCCTGTGCCAGTGCCTCACGGGCTTTCCAGTCACCAAAATAGTCATCTACACTCGGTCGTTCCACGTTTAAATATCCTGTAAAATTAAGATAGAGAATTGCCCTAAAAACCGGCGCGTATTATCCAAGGATGCACCATAGAAGTCCATCCGAAGTCTGAATTAGGCCTGCTTTGTAACCAGTTCACCTCTCCAGAAGAATGCGATTTTAATACCGGCGATATTCGGGCATTAATCACGACGACTAGAAACGTAACTCATCAACTGATATGAATAAGATTCAACTGGAATTCCTGCCACTGGCTAATGGTGCAGGCAACAAACAGCGCTGGGGCGGCATTTCCGGCGCTGGCAGCAGCCTGTTGCTGGCCCAGGCGGCAAGCCAGAGCGATTCCCTGACACTGGTGGTTACGGAAAACACTCAGCAAGCCGAACGCTTACAGCAGGAAGCAGTCTTTTTTTGTGAGAATAACATTGCCCCTCTAGAGTTTCCGGATTGGGAAATTCTGCCATACGATAATTTTTCCCCACACCAGGACATTATCTCAACTCGCTTGACGACACTGGCAAAGTTGTCTGACGCCGGCAAAGCGCTGCTAATCATCCCTGTCAGCACCCTGCTGCACAGGATTGTGCCTGCCAAGTATATCAAGGGTATGACCCTGAACTTGGCAACCGGACAGCAACTGGACCTGGCCATTATGCGCAGGGAGCTCGAATCAGCCGGGTACCTCTGCGTCGAATCGGTTTATGAGCATGGTGAGTTTGCTGTCAGGGGATCTATCTTAGACATATTCCCGATGGGAGGTAACAAGCCAGTTCGCATTGAGCTGTTTGATGAAGACATTGAAAGTCTTAGGCACTTTGATCCGGAGACCCAGCTTTCAAGCAATAAAATCGAAGCGGTAAAACTTCTTCCTGGCAAAGAGTATCCACTGACTGAATCCGGCATCACCAAGTTTCGCCAGAATTTCCGGGACCAATTTGATATTGATGTCAGAAAGTGCCCGCTTTACGAGGACATCAGTCGCGGTGTTTCAGTGGCGGGCATTGAATACTACCTGCCGCTCTTTTTTGACGAAGTCAGCACCCTTTTTGATTATCTGCCGGCAGACACCCATATTTTTTCTGTCGGCGAAATCGAAGATGCGGCGGACCTGTTCTGGCATGACGTCAAGCTGCGGTACGAGGACAGAAAAGTTGATCTGGAACGTCCTATCCTGGCACCGGAAAAATTATTCCTGAAGATAGATGAGCTATTCAATGGCTTAGGCCAATTTCCCTGGGCAACGTTACATCCGAGCCATACAAACGGCGATCATGCAGTCTTGCCAGTCAAATCTATTCCTCCCCTTGATATTGAACACAAGGGAGAAGCCCCCCTCGCAAGACTTCAGTCATTCTTGGATTCAGCAAAGAACCAGGCGGTTCTATTCTGTGCTGATTCTCCCGGAAGGCGTGAGGCTCTGCTTGAGCTGCTTGGTAGTGCCGGCATAAAACCTGAGCCCGTTGCTGATTGGTTCGCCTTTATTCAGTCAAAGAAGGATTTAGCCATTACCGTAGCGCCACTGGAAACCAGTATCTGGCTGGAGGAGCCGGGCGTCATCCTGATTACCGAAAGTCAGCTCTTCACCGACCATGTCAGCCAGCCACGGCGTCGCGGCAAGTACACCGATAACGCTGATTTTATTATCAAGAGCCTGACTGAATTACACCGGGATGCTCCTGTTGTACACCTTGATCACGGCATTGGACGTTACAAGGGGTTAGAAACGTTTGAAGTGGAGGGACAGTTAACAGAGTTCCTGGTACTGGAATACGCAGATGAGGCCAAGCTCTATGTTCCAGTCTCTTCACTACATTTGATTAACCGCTATAGCGGCGCCGACGCCGATCATGCACCGCTCAATAAACTTGGAAGCGATCAGTGGGAAAAAGCGAAGAAAAAAGCGGCTAAAAAAGTTATTGATGTCGCAGCCGAACTTCTGGATGTCTATGCCCGCCGGGAGGCCCAGAAAGGGAAAAAGTTTGCACTGCATGAAGATGACTATAGGCTCTTTGCCAACAGTTTTCCCTTTGAAGAAACCGATGATCAGCAGGATACGATTGCCGGAGTGCTCAAAGACCTGCAGCAGGAAAAATCCATGGATCGGCTGGTTTGTGGTGATGTGGGATTCGGAAAAACAGAAGTTGCCCTGCGCGCGGCTTTCGTTGCTGTCAGCAACAACACGCAGGTGGCCATTCTTGTTCCCACTACCCTGCTGGCCCAACAGCATTACGATAACTTCAGGGACCGTTTTGCCGACTGGCCGGTCAATATTGCCTTAATGTCACGCTTTGTCAGCAACAAGCAGCATGCCGAGAACATGAAGCAGCTTGCCGCTGGCAAGATAGATATCGTCATCGGTACCCACAAGCTGCTGCAGTCAGACGTTAAATACAAAAACTTGGGGCTTCTAATCATAGATGAAGAACATCGGTTTGGCGTCAGGCAAAAGGAAAGACTTAAATCGCTGCGAGCCAACGTTGATATCCTGACATTGACGGCCACGCCAATCCCGAGAACCTTGAACATGGCCATGTCGGGCATAAGGGATTTATCCATTATCTCTACGCCGCCTGCACGCAGACTTTCGGTAAAGACATTTGTCAGGCAATCCACTCCGGCGCTGATCAAGGAAGCTATTCAGAGAGAACTGCTTCGCGGCGGCCAGGTGTTTTACCTGCACAACGAAGTTAAAACTATAGAGAATGCCGCCGATGAAATAAGCAAGCTTATTCCCGAGGCTAAAGTCTGTGTCGGCCACGGACAGTTAAGGGAGAGCCGCCTTGAAAAAGTCATGTCGGATTTCTATCACCGGCGTTATAACGTGCTGGTCTGCTCAACAATCATCGAAACCGGAATCGATATTCCTACAGCCAACACGATTATCGTAGAACGCGCTGATAAATTTGGGCTGGCACAGCTGCATCAACTGCGCGGCAGGGTTGGACGCTCTCACCACCAGGCCTACGCCTACCTTCTGACGCCTCACCCCAAAGCAATGAGTGCTGATGCTCTTAAACGGATCGACGCTATAGGCGCTGCTGACACCCTTGGCGCCGGTTTTGTCATTGCCAGTCATGACCTAGAAATTCGCGGCGCAGGAGAACTGCTTGGGGATGAACAAAGCGGTCATATTCAGAGCATTGGTTTTAGCCTTTACAGCGAAATGCTTGAATATACTATCAAGCTCATGAAACAGGGCAAGAGCCCCGACCTAGATAGACCTCTGCACTCCGGTGCTGAGATTAACCTGCATATACCAGCACTAATCACAGAGGATTATCTGCCGGACGTACACACCAGGCTCATTATGTACAAGCGTATAGCCAATGCAGAAAATAACAATGAGCTTGATGGCCTGAAGATAGAAATGATAGATAGATTTGGCCTGCTTCCCGAAGCCACAAGACTACTGTTTGAAGTGACGCAGTTAAAACTACAGGCGCAGTCACTCGGCATCAAAAAAGCGGAGGCAAATGCGCGCTTTGGCAAGATCCAGTTTGAAGCCGATACTGCCGTCGAACCTTATGCCGTCGTAAAGCTGGTTCAGGAACAACCCGCCGTTTACTCCATGAGTGGCGCCACCGAATTGAAGTTTCGGCATGACCTGGATAATGCGGAGGCAAGACTGGCGTTTATGAAGAACACACTGTCCGCTTTAACTCCAAGTACACTTCAGGTAGCCTGATTCCATGAAAGATACGTTACCTGACCTAATCAGGCCGCTCATTGTGCTCACCCTCTGCGTAGGATTGACCTTGCCTGTTTGCACAACTGCACAGACCTTTAGTTACGATGGTAATCGCTGGTATGAAATAGAGGTCAGTATTTTTGCCAATGAAAGCACCTCTACCAGTAACGAACTTCTGATATCTGATAGCAGCAATCTTGTCTTTCCAGAATCGTTGAGAGTCCTTGTTCCGGCCACCAGCAGTTACCAGGTTGATTTTGTCGAAACTGATTCGCAAGCGGATCTTGTCGAGATGCCCGCTGCCCTTCTTCAACCATTGGCGCAAATGGATGAGCCTATCGAGTCAAAGATAGATCATGAACGTGTTATCGGGCCCGTTTTTTTCTCCGGCGAAAGCAGCTTTCAGCTGACTGACTTTGAGCGAACGCCCTTTATCGCGCTTGGAGATGAGGCAGCTCATTTTCTTGACTACAACGAAGATCTGCAAAATTCATCTGATCATCGTCTGCTCTTTCACGCCGTCTGGCGACAACCCGTGATGAATCGTATTCAGAGCACTCCCATACTGGTTACTGGGGGAGAATCCTTTCAAGGACATTTTGAACTCGAAGGCAACCTGCGCTTTAGCTACAACATCAACCGCGTCGATGTTGAGGCAAATCTCTGGATTATTGAATTTGCAGAAACTGGCAATCCGAACAGTGTTTTCTGGCAGCTGCCACCCTTACCAGAAATGAATGACGATGATGACAATACAGATAACGGTGCAGTAGCGGCTAACGATATCAGTTTTATGAATGAAGTGCGCAGCATGATCAGCAACGAACTTCATTACCTCGACCACCCTGACATCGGCATGCTTGTTCAAATCAGGCCTTACCGACTGCCCGAGATAATAGATTTTAGTTTCTAGACTAGACTAATCACCGAAGTTCTCGATAACGTGATTGAAGATGTTATGTATACCGCCCACCCCCTGGCCCAGGGTACTTGCGATTTCTGAAAATTTAATGACATCAGAGGTAATGCCGGCAGCCCAATTCGCAACAAGGCACAAGGAGGCATAGGCAATTCCGAGTTCACGTGCCAGCCCGGCTTCCGGCATGCCGGTCATGCCTACCAGGGTGCAACCGTCTTGCGCCATTCGCTTGATCTCAGCTGCACTTTCCAGGCGGGGTCCTTGTGTCGCCCCATAGGTACCACCATCATGAATGGGTGAACCCAGCACTCTTGCGGAATGTAAAAGCCGCTGCCTTAACGATTCGTCGTAAGGGTAAGTGAAATCCACATGTGATTCCGCTTCCGTCATTTCTTCAAAGCGGTCATCGGAAAAAGCTTCAAAATAGGTGTGTGCCCTGCCCCAGGTGTAATCAATAATCTGGTCGGGCACCGCCAGCACGCCTGGAGCCATGTCTTTAACTATTCCCCCAACCACGTTGGCGGCCAGTACCGTTTTAACACCGAGGGTTTTTAGCGCCCAGAGATTTGCTCGGTAATTTACTCGATGCGGGGGGGCAGCATGTTGCGCGCCGTGTCTTGGCAGAAAGTAAACGGGGTGCTTATGTTCAGAGGCATACAGGATGATAGGATCATCACTGTAGGGAGTGTCTTGCTGGATTTGTCTGGCTGTTTTATCAAAGGAGTAAAAACCGCTCCCGCCAATCAGGCCAATGGCATTGCTCATCCTTAAAGCTTACTTGTAGAAGGCGTTTTCTGCAAAACTGTGATCTGTCACGTCCCTGATTTCCTTGATCTGGGGAAGCTGCTCCATTAGGGTCTTTTCCACGCCGTCTTTCAGCGTGACATCAACCATGCCGCAGCCTTGACAACCACCACCAAAACGTAGAACAACGACTGCATCTTCAGTCACTTCCTCTAAGGAAATAAACCCCCCGTGGGCAGCAAGGCCCGGATTAATTTCGTTGTAAAGAATGTAGTTGATTCTATCCTCTAAGGGGCTGTCTTCAGTAATCTTGGGCATGCGGGAATTTGGCGCACGGATCGTCAGCTGACCACCCATGCTGTCCTTGGCAAAATCAACGACAGCCTCTTCGAGATATTGCTTACTTTTTCCTTCAATGAAAGCTCGAAAACCGTTGTATTCAAATACCTCATCATCCTGCTCTTCCTCACCTGGACGGCAGAAGGCAATACAGGTCTCAGCTTTTGGCGTACCACCATCAATAACAAACACGCGAATGGCGATGCCATCACAATCCTGTTTGTCCAGCAGTTGCTTGAGATAGGTTTGTCCTGATTCAGTAATTTCAATCATGTTAGTGACGGTTCCAACCGTTGATACTGCTTATACGCAATGAATGAATTTTATATTGCTTGATTTGGCGCTAAGTCGGCCAATTTCAAGTGGATGCTATTGTCCTGCATCTTGCGGCGGATTTAAAGCAAGCCCGCACAAAGGGTAAGGATTTCATAGACTTGGCCATGGAACTTCCAGCCGTAGCATAGTATTATCGCGGGCTTTGAATTTCCCAGTCCTGATGAGCGTATTGGCAGCCTGGACTCTGCACAAGATAACGCTCATCGAACATTACCAGGATATGTAAATGTATATTTACGATGCTTATGACAAGCAAATGCTTGATGATCGAATCAAGCAGTTTCGCAATCAGACTGCCAGGTATCTGGACGGTAAACTGACCGACGAGCAGTTCCTCCCCCTTCGTCTGCAAAACGGCCTGTATATACAGCGTCTTGCCCCGATGCTGCGAGTAGCTATTCCCTATGGCTGCCTTTCATCAACGCAACTAAGAAAACTGGCCTCTATTGCCCGGGACTACGATAAGGGCTATGCCCACTTTTCTACCCGCCAGAACATACAGTACAACTGGCCGAAACTGGAACAGGTGCCGGACCTGCTGGCCGAACTGGCCGAAGTGGAAATGCATGCCATTCAGACTAGCGGCAACTGTATTCGTAATACGACGACCGACCAGTATGCCGGTGTCGCCGTGGGTGAAATAGAAGACAGCCGCCCCTGGTGTGAAATTATCCGCCAGTGGTCGACATTTCATCCTGAATTTGCCTACCTTCCGCGCAAATTCAAAATCGCTGTCTGCGGCACGCCCAATGATCAGGCCGCTACCCAAGTCCATGACATCGGGCTGTACATTAAGAAAAACAGTGACGGTGAAATCGGTTTCCAGGTACTAGTTGGCGGCGGTCTCGGCAGAACACCGGTTATTGGCGTTGAGATTTGCGATTTCCTGCCTTGGCAGCATTTACTGACCTACCTCGATGCAATTATGCGTGTCTATAACCGCTACGGACGTCGTGATAACAAGTACAAGGCTCGAATCAAAATCCTGGTCAAAGCACTTGGTGCTGAAGCCTTCAAGAAAAAAGTAGAGGCTGAATGGCAAAACGATAAGGATGGCCCGGCCACACTGACAGAGGAGGAAGTTAAACGCTGTAAAAGCTTTTTTACCGATCCTAATTACGAGGAAGATAGCGATTCCTCAGACATTGAAGCAGCAGCCGCTAAAGACCTGCTCTTTGACCACTGGCTGGAACGCAATGTCGCTTCTCACAAACAACTTGGATACCGTATTGTTAATATATGCCTCAAAGAGACAGGCGTTGCTCCAGGCGATGTGACAGACGGGCAAATGGAATTTATCGCCGACCTCGCGGATAAGTATAGTTTTGGAGAAGTCCGGGTCACGCATGAACAAAATGTTGTTCTCACTGATGTCAAACATGCCGATCTTTATGCCGTTTACCAGGCCTGTCAGAAAGAGTCCCTGGCCACTCCATTTCTGGGACTGATCAACGATATAGTCTGCTGCCCGGGAGGTGACTTCTGTTCTCTGGCAAATGCCAAATCGATCCCCATTGCAGAATCGATCCAGCGTCGTTTTGATGATTTTGACAAGCAGAAAGATATCGGCGATATCACATTGAATATTTCAGGGTGTATGAATGCCTGCGGCCATCATCATGTCGGTAACATTGGGATCCTCGGTGTGGACAAAAAAGGAGAAGAGTTTTACCAGGTTACCCTGGGCGGTTCAGCCGACCGGGAAACGGCCCTTGGCAAAGTTCTGGGTCCTGCTTTTGCTCAGGAAGACATGCCGGATGTCGTGGAAAAAATAGTCGACGTTTACCTGGAAAACAGAAAAGATGGTGAAAACTTTCTGGCCACCTATCGCCGGATTGGAATCGATCCATACAAGGAGCGTGTTTATGCCAAAGCTGATTAAGGACGGCGCCATTACAGACAGTTCATGGCACACCGTTTCCAGTCAAACCGTCTACGAAGACGCCTTTGCCACCAAAGCAGAACAGCTACTCGTGCCTTTCAACATGTGGCAAGAACATAAAGCAGAATTAAAGGCGTCAGATTTAGAGATTGGCGTCTGGCTGGACAGCGAGGATGACCCTTATGAACTGTCTCATGAGGTTGGTAACCTTCCACTGATTGCCGTCAACTTTCCTATTTTTCGTGATGGCAGAGCCTTTTCTAGTGCGGCTATCCTAAGGCAGCGCCTGGGCTATACAGGTGAGTTAAGAGCCATAGGGGATGTGTTGTGCGACCAGGCCTTTTACATGAAAAAATGCGGCATCAACAGTTTTGAATTGCCTGATTCAGGCGATGCCGATGATTTTATTCGCGCCTTAAGTGACTTTACGGATTCATACCAGAGCACGGTTGAAATTCCAGATCCGCTGTTCAGGCGACGCTAAGCGTCTAACTCTCAGCTAATCAGCTCGTCCTTGTTTCCTGAGCGCTGTAGCCAGCGCATAAGAATATTATCGAGCGCTCCCTCCAGCACAGACCCGAGCTTGTCAGTAATCTTCTTTTTCTTTTCGTAAGCTACTTCGTAAACCTCGGCGTTGTCACAGGCTGCCGCGATATATTCATCACTGGTGCCCGTCTCATCCACAAGTCCTAGTTCCCTGGCGCGGCTTCCAAGCCAGGTTTCACCTGTAGCCAGTTTATCTATGGCCATATCAGGCCTGGATGTTCTGACAAAATCCTTAAATAGTGTATGCACTTCCTGGATATCTTCTTCCATTTTCTCCCTGTCCTTCTTGGTATTTTCACCAAACATGGTCAAGGTGCGCTTGTATTCACCCGCCGTCACCATTTCATAATCAACATGCTTATCCTTGAGCAGCCTATTGAAATTTGGCATCTGGACGAGCACACCGATTGAGCCGATATAGGCAAAGGGGGCCGCGATAAGTTTATTGGCAACACAGGCCATCATGTAACCGCCACTGGCAGCCACCTTGTCCACACAAATCGTTAGCGGTATTTCCCTGCTCCTGATTCGCTGTAACTGGGATGCCGCTAATCCATAGGCATGAACCATGCCTCCCGGGCTTTCCAGTCTGAGCATAACCTCGTCTTTCTCCGGCTTGGCCATGGTCAGTACTGCTGTAATAGCCTTGCGCAACTCATCAACCTGGCTAGCTTTAGGGTCACCATCGAAATTCAGAACAAAAATTCTTTTCTTGGCATCGCCTTCCTTGCCTAATGATTTCTTTTTCGCTTTTTTTTCCTTCTTAGCTTTCTTTTTTTCTTCCTTGTGAACTTTTTTGAGAGTGTGTTCGTCTTCTACAGCCTTAACAATCTCATCCTTGAGGTCATTAATTTCCTTATTGAGATGAGTAATAATGATACTGCCCTTATCCTCGACTCTCTGCTTCATTGTATTGGCAACCGCTGTCGCCATGATAATTATGATAGCAATGACAATCGTGACGGTCTTTGCAAGAAACAGACCGTATTCAGCTAGAAATTCGACCATGATTACTCCAAAAACGTAAAACTACGATGCAGAAAGATAGTTATTCTAAAAACTAAGATAAAGACATCTATAAAAAAACGGGGGCTGAGCTCTAACAGTCCCCCGTTTTCGCAAACAATGCAAATTTAATGGGCTGCTGCTTCTGTTACGTTTTCAATTCCACCAGACATTGCAGTAATGCCATCAGGGTTGGAATAGAAATCGAAGAATAACGTCATTATGATAGAGCAGATAATTAAAGTTAGGATCATGATTGGAGATCCTTTTTTGATCCATAGTCCAGGTGTTATGGCCAGCTCGGGTCGACCTTCATCCTTAGCAAGTTTCTCAGAAATTGTAACAATAAAAACGTTTGCTGTAGATCCGAGGTGACTACCGTTTCCTCCCATACCTACACCGGCAGCCAGGGCCCACCACAGTGCATTAACATTAACGCCCTGCTGCTCTAGGCCAATGATTATTGGAATCATTGCCGCTGTGAATGGAATATTGTCTATAAAGGCTGAGAGAAATGCCGCTACCCACATCAGTAGAATGCATGCTACAAGCAAGTCTTCCTGAACAAACGGCAGTATGAACTGACCAATGTACTCCAGAAATTTGCTGTGCTCTACGCCACCAACGATGATGAATAGAGCCATGAAAAATACCAATAAAGTTAATTCAATTTCAGCAAAGTGATCATCCATATCAACGTCTTTACCGAAGAACACCAACAAGGTAAGGCCTAATCCTGCAACAAACCAAGCCTCCCAATGGAATTGTCTGTGTAAAACAAAACCTACAACCATTATGCCAAGAACTGCTAAGGCCACCTTCCAGGTGTAAGGATCTTTAAGTTCCTCTTGCTGACTGAAGTCCTGCAGGACAGGCTTTTCGGCTAATTCTTTCTTGAATATTACTTTCAGAAAAAACAACGTGGCAATCCAAGCCACAAAGACAATTCCACCCATGTGGTAGAAGAAGGTATTAAAATCGATGCCAGCAGCAGACCCTATCATTAAGTTTGGTGGATCGCCTACCAAAGTGGCTACTCCACCTGTGTCTGACAGTAGTGCTGCAGCAAGCAAGTAGGGAATCGGATTAACTTGCATTGAACGTGCTATTAGAATTATGAGCGGTCCAAAGATAACTACAGTCGTAACATTATCAAGGAGTAGAGAAAGCACGGTAACCAACGTGCCCATCATTGCCATTAGTAGGAATAATTTACCCTTACTTAAATCAGCAATTTTGTAAGCGAGCATCTGGAAACCGCCCGTAGGAATCATGATGGCGACAACAGTCATCATGGCGCCGAGCAAGAAAATAACATTCCAGTCGATAGACTCAATAGCCAATTCGGGACTATAAAAGCCAAAATACTGCCCCGCCAGAACCATTGCGCCGGCCCCACCAAGTGCAAATTTAGCACGGTGAAAACCGTGGACACCCTCCGTAAAAATGCCAATGAAGGTTAAAACCAAAATAATACCGGATACCATCATGGGTGTATCCATAACGAGCATTTCCATAGGAGTTCCTTAAGATTTATTTTTAGTAAAATTAATTATTGAGAAACAAGGGTTTATAATTTTTGTTGACTCCAAATTATATTCACGGCGCTGATTTACATCAAGAAAATATATTTCTTGAATAGACTAATTTTTTAGCCAGATACAACCAGATTCAGATTTATTTTGAATCTCCTGAAGTCTGGCTTCATGAGCGGCCAGCTCATCATCTGAGGGTCTGATTACAGGCAGTGGTTTTCGGTCTGCTGCCAGCCTATTAATAGCTGACTGGCTATTTTCCAGGGCCGATTCCTCGTAGCCTAAAGAGAAACTAGACTGCCCCCCTGTCATCATCAGGTATACGTCAGCGAGTATTTCGGCATCAAGCAGGGCGCCATGTTGTTCGCGCTGAGTATTGTCAACCATATAGCGTTTACAGAGCGCATCGAGGTTATTTTTCTGGCCCGGATGCTTCTTGCGAGCCATGACTAGTGAATCAAGCACCGAGCAATACTCACTCATGGGCATATACCCTTTTTTCAATGCTTTTAATTCGTGATCAAGGAAGCCGATATCAAAAGGCGCGTTATGAATCACCAGCTCTGCCCCGTCCACAAAAGTGATGAAGCTTTCGGCAATATCCTTAAACAGGGGTTTATCGGCAAGAAACTCATTGGTGATGCCATGAACTTCAAGAGCGGCAGCCTCGATTTCACGCTGCGGATTGATATACACGTGCAGATGATTCCCTGTGAGCTTGCGATTAACTAATTCCACGCAGCCGATTTCAATAATCTTGTGCCCCTGCGCAGGGTCAAGCCCGGTGGTTTCTGTATCTAGTACGATCTGTCTCATAGACTACAACTCATCAATTCCACGGTTGGCTAACTGATCAGCCAATTCATTTTCGGGATGGCCGCTGTGCCCTTTTACCCAGTGCCATTTGATATCGAAGGGCTGCACCAGCTCATCCAATCGCTGCCATAAGTCGGCATTTAGAACCGGTTTCTTGCTGGCGTTGCGCCACCCTCTCTTTTTCCAGCCTTCAATCCACTCGGTGATTCCCTGGAGAACATACTTGGAGTCCGTCGTGATATCGATGGGCCACTTGTTACCTTTCAGGCATTCCAGCGCCTTAATAACAGCCGTCAGCTCCATACGGTTATTAGTTGTGGAAGTCTCACCACCATGGAGTGTTTTTTCCTTTTCGCCGTATCGCATCACGGCGCCCCACCCGCCGGGACCCGGATTGCCGCGGCACGCCCCATCGGTAAATATCTGCACCTTATCGCTCATCGTCGCTGCTACTGCTCTTCGTTACTACCGGCGTTGAGTTCCCTTGAGACTCTTGTGATGTTTTCAGCGATTGGAAGCCCAACATGTGTACTAGTTATGTATCGCCAAGGGGTCTGGATAGGGGTCAGTGGCAGCACCTGCTTTTTCGCTGAGATCATATAGACACCGCCAGTCGGCCAGTTAACATGTTTCGCTGCACTCTCCAGCAGACCTGAATATCTGATCACAGCCGGCGAATTTATCGGTAAGGCATAAGCAGCATATCTTACCTGCTCAACCTGGAAGTCCAGCAGCTTGAGCCAGTCTTTTACTCGGCTGGTGCTCAGTAACCTGCCCTGCCAGGGACTTTTCTTGCGTCCTGGCATGCGTGTCCTGATGCCCCAAATACTGTAAGGATTGAAACCCAGGACAACCACGCAGCCTCCCGCGATAAGAACGCGCGAAACCTCTCTGAGCAGCTGGTGTTGGTATTCTGCGAAATCGAGGGAGTGATGAAGCAGGACCAGGTCAACAGAATCATTAGCCAACGGTAGAGCCTCACCCCTGGCAACGATGCCAGACTCTTCCTTACCCGGCTCTCGAATGACTGTAAACTTGTGACCGATAGGGCTACTGCCTGTCATATCCAAGTTAGAGCAACCGATTTGCAAAAGGTGATAACCAAAGCGTCTGGACAGGCAGTCCTCTAGGAGGTCTTTTTCATCATCAAGTACATACTGGCCAAGCGCTGTTTCATACCATTTCTGCATGGCACCGCAAAATCCTGGTGTTTCCAGGCTGTCCCTTGGGCGGTTGGCAAAAAATTTTTTAATTGGCATGAAGGCTACGTGACCAGGCAATTTTTTGTATCATACCGGAGTCGTTAGTTTCATGCGATATAGCTATCTCTCAGAATTTCGGAGTTCCACATGCTTGAAGTCTCTCCAATCAGGGCATTTTACGATAACTACTTCTGGCTGTTCAGAGAGAAAACCAGCCATGAATGCGGTATCGTTGATCCGGGTGATGCCGGGCCGGTGATCAGTTACCTGGAAGCCAACGACCTCGAACTAAGCGTTATCCTCATTACACATCATCACGCAGACCATACCGGCGGGATCAGTGCGTTACGGGAACGATTTGATATGCCTGTCTACGGGCCTGAGTCACCTAATATTCCCGAGATAACTTATCCCATGCGTGACGGCGACATAATAGATGTGCTTGATACTACATTCCGAATCATCGAAATACCCGGGCATACCTTGGACCATATCGCGTATCACGCTGATGGGCTAAATGGGCAGGACGCCATACTTTTTTGCGGAGACACGTTATTTGCCGGCGGCTGTGGCAGAGTTTTTGAAGGTACTCATGCCATGATGCATCAATCACTGAAAAAACTGGCGGACTTAGCTGGAGAAACCAAGGTTTTTTGCGCTCATGAATACACGATGGCTAACCTGGCTTTTGCTAATGCTGTGACCCCTGAGAGCTCTACACTAAAGCAGAGAATGGAAGTCGAGCAGGAAAGGCGCAACCGGGACATCCCAACGGTGCCTACGAGCATTCGCATCGAATTGGAAACCAACCCATTTCTGCGTTGTAGTGAAAAAGAAATAATTGAGGCCGCATCAGCTTATTCAGGCAAAGCATTAAACTCTGCAGAGGATGTGTTTGCCGTCATCAGAAGCTGGAAGGACAATTTCTAGAAGTCGCCAGTGCTCTGAACCTGCTCGGTCGACAAGAGTGTTTTACCGGGAATCGCATTTAACAAAGACCGTGTATATTCCTGCGAAGGATTATCAAAAACGTCTTCGACTGAGCCTGTCTCTACAAGCTTACCATCATGCATCACTACTATTCTGTCAGACAGATAACGCACTACGCCAAGGTCGTGTGATATAAACAGCATAGTCAAGTGATACTCTTCAACCAGTTTCAGCAGTAGATCAAGAATCTGCGCCTGGATAGTCACATCAAGTGCCGAGACCGGCTCGTCAGCAACGATGAAAGAGGGTTTTGTCGCAATGGCGCGGCCGATGGCAATACGCTGGCGTTGACCTCCGGAAAATTCATGCGGATAACGTAACACGCTCTCCCGGGCGAGCCCGACCGAATCCATCAGGGCAAACACAGTTTCATCCAGTTCTTTTTTGCTGCAAATACGGTGCAGAAGAAGCGGTTCTGCCAGCGTGTCATAAACCGTCATCCTGGGATTCAAACTTGCGTAAGGGTCCTGGAAAATCATTTGCACCTGGCGTCGTAAAGGCTTCATCTGTGATGAGGAATAATGACTGATATTTCTCCCGTCGTAGATCACTTTTCCACTAGAAGGTTCTAGTAAACGCAGGATCGTCCTTCCAAGCGTAGATTTGCCCGAACCGGACTCGCCCACCAGCCCCAGAATTTCCTCTTTCCTGATATCAATACTAACGTTTGAGACTGCCTTAATCGTTTCCAGCCCTTTTGCCCCGGCAAATTCAACACTAACATCTTCAACCCTGATTAGTACCTCATCCGCGTCATACGAATGAATCTTTTGTTCAGAGGGAACGGCCGCGAGTAATTTTCTCGTGTATTCGTGCTGAGGCGCATTGAATATCGAGTCACAGTTTCCTTTTTCCACAAACACGCCCGACTGCATCACGGCAATTTCATCGGCAATATCTGACACAACACTAAGGTCGTGACTAATAAATATCACGCCGATATTTCGTCTTTCCTGTAATTCCTTTAACAGTTTAAGGATCTGCGCCTGAACAGTGACATCGAGCGCTGTGGTAGGTTCATCCGCAATGATAATTTCGGGTTCGGTAACCAGCGCCATGGCAATGACCACTCGCTGGCGCATTCCCCCTGAAAACTCAAAAGGCCAGGCATTCATTCTCTGGGCGGCATTCTTGATACCAACCTCTTCCAGTATTTCTATGCCTTTTTGCCAGGCCTGTTTCTTGTCCATACCGAAATGCTGACGCAGTGGCTCAATAAGCTGATCACCGATTTTGAGGAAAGGGTTCAAGGTAGTCATAGGATCCTGAAAAATAATGGAGATCCCTTTTCCGCGCACTTTGCGTAGTTCTTTTTCCGAGAGAGACAACAAATCCTGCCCCTGGAACATTACCTGGCCCGACTCGAATCTCCCCGGCGGCATTGGCACCAGCCCGAGTATGCTGTAGCAGGCAACTGATTTACCTGAACCGGATTCGCCGATAATGGCAAACGTCTTGCCAGCCTCAACATTAAAACTGATACCGTCAACGGCCCTGACGATACCGTTACGGGTGTGGAAATGGACTGAAAGATTATCAACGCTAAGCAGCGACATAGGGTTACCTAATCCTTTGAAGCCTTGGGATCTAGGGCGTCACGCAGACCGTCACCCAGAAAATTAAGCGCAAACAGTGTCAGAGTGAGTACCAGACCTGGAAAAATCAGCAGCCATGGGTACTCCTCCATCGTTTCAACACCATACGAAATCAAGACTCCCCATGATGACTGCGGTGGCTGAATTCCCAACCCAAGAAAACTTAGAAAAGCTTCCAGTAACATAACATTAGGTATGGTCAAGGTTGTATAGACAATGACAGGGCCAAGTGCATTAGGAATAAGGTGCTTAATAATAATGGCTGCTGGAGAGAGTCCCAACGACATGGCGGCCTCGACGTACTCCTGCTGGCGAAGGCTTTGTATCTGCCCGCGGACGATCCTGGCCATGACCAGCCATTCCACTGCGCCAATGGCAAGAAACAGCAGCAGAAGATTTCTTCCAAACACCACCATCAGCAAAATAATAAAAATCATGTAAGGCAGCGCGTAAAAGATATCGACCAGCCGCATCATCACGTTATCGGTTTTACCCCCTGCATAACCGGCAATGGCACCGTAGGTAACACCAATCACCAGGGCTACTGCTGTAGCAATAAAGCCGACCAGCAGGGACAACCTGCCGCCGTATAGAATGCGGGTCAGCATATCTCTGCCAAAGGTGTCAGTGCCTAGCCAGTGCTCGGCATTTGGAGGGACAGCGCCTAGGCGAAGATTCTGCTCCTCGTAGCCATAGGGGGCGATCCATGGCGTCAGCAGACAGATGATGACCATGAAAATCAGGTAGACCATGCCGATCATGGCAAGTTTGTTCTGGCGCAGACGATAAAGTGCATCTTCCCAGAGAGAGGTTCCCCTGATTATGTTGTCCAACAATTCGCTGTGCTGAGTACTGTTCATGAATTTAATTCCTGAACTGGTAGCGCAGCCTGGGATTGAGCCAGGCCGCCACAATGTCAGACAGCAGGTTGAAGACCACGATCAGTGTGGAAAGAAAAACCGTGGTACCCAGAATCATGGTGTAGTCTCGGTTAAAAGCGGCCTGGATATAAAACCTGCCCAGCCCTGGAATCTGGAAAACCGTTTCTACAACGAATGAGCCACTCAGCAACGCTGCAAATGCCGGCCCTAAGTAGCTGATCACTGGCAGCAGACCGCCACGCAGCGCATGCTTAAGCACAACCACGTGTTCCGGCAAACCTTTTGCCCTGGCTGTGCGCAGGTAGTCCTGATTCATCACTTCAAGCATGCCTGAGCGACTCAGGCGCGCAATATAGGCTGCATACATAGCGCCCAGAGTGATGCTCGGAAGAACCTTGTCCCCAGGCGAATTGCCCCACCCTGAAATTGGCATTACATCGAGCCATATTCCAAACACCAGCACGAGTAATGGCCCAAGCAAAAACGAAGGCATACAAATACCCACCATCGCGATGCTCATGGGCACATAATCCTGGGCTGAGTTAGGTTTCAGGGCAGCAAACACTCCGGCGAGTGAGCCGATGAATAAGGCAAACACTAATGCATAAAAACCGAGTTCTGCGGTGATAGGCAGTCCCTGAAAGATAAGGTCATTGACACTGCGACCCGGGTAGTAAAAAGACGGCCCCATGTCTCCTTTGAACAGGTCTCCGAGGTAGGACAAGTACTGCTCGTGAAGTGGTAGGTCTAGCTGATAGCGTGCCTCCAGTACGGCCCTGACCTGTTCACTGACCGCTTTTTCAGTATCAAAGGGACCGCCAGGAGCAGCACGGACTAGAAAGAAAGTGACTGTGATAACGGAGAGTATTACAGGTATAGCCTGGAGAACGCGAAATCCGATAAAACGCCACATAGAAAAATTGCCTGCTTTTAATAAATTTCTTTATGCCGCTCTATTCGTCAGGCTCAAGGTAAGCATATTTCCAATTGTAGTAGTCCATGATGTTATCCGGCATACCCTTGAGATTGGTGGATGCCAGATGTTTGTACTGGTAGGTAAATATAGGAAGGATAGGCATTTCTTCCAGCAGAATGGTTTCTGCCTCACGGTAAAGCTTGTATCGCTTCTCTTGATCGAGTTCTGAGGGTGCTTGACTCAGAATAATTTCATCGTAGCGGGCATTTGAGAATCCGGTTTTGTTATTGCCGCCATCGGTAATGTACATCCCAAGGAAAGTGTATGGATCGACGTAATCGCCGATCCAGCCCCGCCTTGCGACCTGGTAATTCATATTATTCTGCGAATCCAGGTAGACCTTCCATTCTTGGTTGACAAGGTTTACCGTAATATTCAAGTTCTGCATCCACATTTGCTGAATAGCGACGGCAATCTTGCGATGGTCTTCATGGGTGTTGTAGAGCAAATCAAATGCCGGAAAACCCTCTCCATCTGGATAGCCTGCCTCTGCCAGCAAATGCCTGGCACCCTCTGGATCAAAGGAAAAAGTCTTGGGAGGCTCGTAGCCCTTGGTTCCGGGAGGCACTAATGAAGTGGAGCCGCGATACACCCCTTGCGTCACGGTTTCGGCGATCAAATCGCGATCAACCGCCATGGCCAGGGCACGCCGAATTCTCGCATCATCCAGAGGTGGACGCGTGGTGTTCATCATATAGAAGTAGGAGCCCAGATATGGAGCTATACGCGTAACTTCAGGCTGATCCTGTTGATAGGCAGGAATTTTTTCCAACGGAATCTCGCGAGTCCAGTGCAGCTGACCGTCACGGAACATGCGCTCCTCGGTAATCTGGTTTTCGGTAGGATAAAAAACAATAGCGTTGAGTTTTACTTTATCAGCATCCCAGTACAGGGGATTCTTCTCCACCCGAACATGAGAGTTGATCTGCCATTCGGTAAGGACAAACGAGCCATTGGTGACTATGTTGCCTTCCCTGGCCCAGTTTGAGAGCCGGTCAGTGGCGTCGCCAAAAGCTTCCACTGTGGCCCGATGCACCGGGAACAGGCTGTAATGATCGAGCAATTGCAGCAAGTAAGGCGTTGGCGAATGTAGCTGGAGCTGAAGGGTTAACTCATCAAGTACTTTCACCCCGACCTGGTCGAAATCTGCGAGGTTCCCAGAGTTGTAGGCTTCGGCATTCACTATGGGGTAATACATATAGCTGTATTCGCTCCCCAGTAAAGGCGAAGTCGCCCGCTGGAAAGACCACCTGAAATCTTCTGCCGTGACAGGGTCTCCATTGCTCCATTTCGCATCATCGCGAAGATGGAAGGTATAGGTGAGACCGTCTTCGCTGATTTCCCAGCTTTCTGCAACTCCTGGTTCAATGTCCAATGTGTAAGGGTTTTTGGTCACCAGGCCTTCAAAAAGAGAGGTAAGAATATAATGTTCAGGCACACCGGTGACGATATGAGGGTCCAGGCCCTGGGGCTCACCGTAGTTGCCAAAGTGTAAAACACCCTCCCTGTTGCCTGCTACAACCCTGGTTTCAGTATCCCCTCCGCTGCATGCGGTAATAAGGAGGCTCAGCAATAAGCTAAGACGCAAAAAACCTGTCGTTTTTATCATTCAGTATTCCTGAAAAATCCGGACTCAATCACTTTGCTGGCCTGCGACCGAACTTTTTATCTATGCTCTGTTACTGCCACTGCTGAGGGCTGCCTGTCCGGATAATATGGCAGCTAACATCTTCACTGATAGTTGGAATTGCCGCAAGATATTGATTCAGTAGAATAAACGGCTCTCTTATTGAAGTCTAGATAGTCACAGCCAATCTGGAGGCTGCAACTGTGTATTTTCGAGAGAAGGGCATCATCATAAAAAAACCCAGGCTCCCAAAATAAAGTCAGGCGAAATACACATTGCCAAGCACGCTGGCACTTTGCATTAAAGTATTAGCGGATAATTTCGGCCCGGTTCTGCATGCCCAGGATAAGGGCACCAAAATCGGAGTTGGTAGACTGCTGGGCAATGAATGTCTTAAGGCTTTCCAACTCGGCATCTTCTAGGTCTTCAACACTGCCTGAATTTACGCTCTGCAGGTCTACCACGACATATTCACCAGTAGACAGCTCGAAACCCTCTACCCTGCTCTGGTCCCCTTCAGGTGGAGCCAGCTCGAAAATATTCTGGACCAGTTCCGGAGGCAGAATCTGGTCAGTTCTTTCCAGACCGTCAACCTGGTTCCAGCTCAGGTTTTGTGTCTCCAGCAAGGTATCATTATTCAATCCGTCCTGCATACTGCTTAAGATTGATTCACCAAGGGCAACTGAACGCTCCCTGATAGTGTCAAGCTGAATTCTCAATTTTATTTCACCCCGAACATTGTCAAGCGGCTGTAATTCAGGCTCCTTATGTTCGAGCAGCCTGATGACTACACTTCTTGAAGGGCTTATGGAAATCAGATTGCTATTTAGACCATCATCAAGCACATCAGACGAAAATGCTGCTGTAACCACATCGCCGAATGAAGCAACCCCGGTGCCGCCAAGCCGGCTGAATAACCCAGTTGTCTGCAGGTCCAGCCCCAAAATTTCTGCTGGGTCGATCAGATCAAAGGACTCAAAGGCCAGGTTGCCAAGCTCTTCTGAGCGGGCAGCAAAAATAGAGTCGACCTCGGCCGTTTTAAGATCCCGCTCGATACGTTCGCGGCTTTCCTCGAACCCTTCAATTTCAGACTCACTTCTTTCCGTGAGCTTGATCAGATGAATACCGAATTCAGTTCTAACCGGACCGGACACTTCATTGAGCTCAAGTGACGCAAGAGCGTTCTCAAACTCTTCGACAAAATTGTCACCGGACGAGTAGCCGATATCGCCACCGAAATCTGCAGAACCAAGGTCATCGGAGAACTCACTGGCTAGATCCTCAAAACTCTCACCGCTATTTAGGCGCTCCTTGACAATGTTGGCCCGCTCTACCGCCGCATTGAATTCGTCATCATCAAACGCTTCAAAAAGGATATGAGAGGCTCTGCGCTCAATCTGTGACTGGTACTCAAGTAACTCATCTTCATAGCGCTGTCTGATCTGTGCGTCGGTAACGGTCACTTCTTCAAAAATCTTGTCCTTATCCAGCTCGAGATATTCGATGGATACGCGCTCCTCTAGCATAAAGTCGGCCTGATTGGACTCGTAAAATACGTTCATTTCTTCTTCAGTAACCTCAACACTGCCCAACTGGTCATCAAGACTGACCAGCAAATAGCGCAGATCACGGGTTTCATTCAGTAATCCTGCCAGTAATTCAAGTTCAGGATTGGTGACGAAGCCGGATAAACTATAAGCCAGTGTCATCTGGTTAATCACACCCTCAGTAGCCAGCGCTGTCCGGTAGGTGTTTGGGGTATAACCCATGCTCTGCAGCAAAATCTGCGCCCTTTCACCATTGAATACACCGTCGATCTGGAAGTCAGGTGTCTGGGCAATGTTCCTGTCGATAACCCGTGAGGAAATAACCATGCCGGCGTTTTCGGCATACTGGAGCAGTAATTCGCGCTGAATCAGTTCGGTCAGGGCAGCCTCCCTGATGAGTTGCTGGTGCCGGCGGACCACCCGCACGCCGAACTGCTCAA